>DATFPQ010000137.1:0-13118 GCA_035264765.1 Actinomycetales bacterium
GACCTGCGCTGGGGCCTGAAGCTGCGTGCCGACTGGATCGCGCTGTCCTTCGTGCGCACCCCGGCGGACGTCGACCTGGTCCGCTCGATCATGGAGGAGGAGGGCGTCCGGCTCCCGGTCATCGCGAAGATCGAGAAGCCGCAGGCGGTGGACAACCTGGCCGAGATCGTCCGCGCCTTCGACGGGATCATGGTTGCCCGCGGCGACCTCGGCGTCGAGCTGCCGCTGGAGCAGGTGCCGTTGGTGCAGAAGCAGGCGGTCGAGCTGGCCCGCCGCAACGCCAAGCCGGTCATCGTCGCGACCCAGGTGCTGGAGTCGATGATCGAGAACTCCCGGCCCACCCGGGCCGAGGCCTCGGACGCCGCCAACGCCGTCCTGGACGGCGCCGACGCGCTGATGCTGTCCGGCGAGACGAGCGTCGGCAAGCACGCGGTCCAGGCCGTCCGGACCATGGCCCGGATCATCGAGAACACAGAGGACCACGGGCTTGAGCGCATCACGCCGCTCGGCACGACGCCGCGGACCCGCGGCGGCGCGATCACGGCCGCGGCGGCCCGGGTGGGCGAGCAGCTCGGCGTCAAGGTGCTGGTCTGCTTCACCCAGGGCGGCGACTCGGCCCGCCGGATGTCACGGCTGCGCTCGAAGATCCCGCTGATCGCGTTCACTCCGGAGCCGGTCGTGCGGTCGCAGCTGTCCCTGACGTGGGGCATCGAGACCTACCTTGCGCCCTACGTGACCCACACCGACGACATGGTGCAGCAGGTCGACACGCTGCTCATGGACGTGCACCGGCTGGAGCGCGGCGACGTCGTCGTGATCGTCGCGGGGGCCCCGCCCGGCGTCCCGGGGACCACGAACGCCCTGCGGGTGCACCGCATCGGCGACATGGAGGAGGTGCGCCCGGCGCGGCCCCAGGGCGCCTGAGCTGGTGCCGGGTGCGGGATTCGAACCCGCAAGCCCTCTCGGGCAGTGGTGTTTGAGACCACCGTGTATGCCGTTCCACCAACCCGGCCGGCGGCACGACTCTAACGGGTGTCAGAACTGCGGGTGTCACTACACTCCGGTGCATGGTCGCGAACCCCCAGGACACCACCCGCCCCGCCCGCCGGGTCGTCGTCGCCGAGGACGAGGCGCTGATCCGCCTGGACCTCGTGGAGATGCTCCGCGAGGAGGGGTTCGACGTCGTGGGGGAGGCCGGCGACGGCGAGCAGGCGATCGCGCTGGCCCGTGAGCTCTCGCCGGACCTGGTGGTCCTCGACGTCAAGATGCCGGTGATGGACGGGCTGTCCGCCGCGGAGCAGATCGGCAAGGACGGCCTGGCCCCCTGCGTGATGCTGACCGCCTTCTCCCAGGCCGAGCTGGTGGAGCGGGCGCGGGACGCCGGCGCGATGGCGTACGTGGTCAAGCCGTTCACCAAGGCCGACCTGCTGCCGGCGATCGAGATCGCCATCTCGCGCTACGCGCAGCTGAAGGCGCTGGAGTCCGAGGTCGCCGACCTGGCCGAGCGGTTCGAGACCCGCAAGCACGTCGACCGGGCCAAGGGCGTGCTGATGCAGCGGCTGGGGCTGTCCGAGCCCGAGGCGTTCCGGTGGATCCAGAAGACCTCGATGGACCGGCGGCTGAGCATGCGCGAGGTCGCCGACGCCGTCGTGGCTGGCATGCCGCAGGCCAAGGCCTGAGCTTTGCGGACCTTTCCGGACGCTCCCGGCATCCTTGCGGCCGGCCCGGGCTCGAGTTCCGGCTGATCGCCGCCCGCGGGCACGCGGAAGGTCACGACACGGTCACAGGCCGCTCGTGGGTCAACCACCTTTGCTTCCCGGCGGTCTATCGTTCGGGCATCCAGAGGGGTTTCCCCATCCCGGGCAGCAGGCGATCGCCGCTGCCCACCAGCACCGGAGGACCACGTGCGACCCATCGTCAAGTTCGGCGCCCCGTTGGTCGCCGCCGTCCTGGCGCTGTCCGCCTGCGGCGGCACGACCGGCGGTAGCAGCGACGCCGGCGGCTCCAGCAGCAGCGGAGGCGGCAAGAACTGCGACCTGCAGATCGGCTTCTTCGGCGCGCTGACCGGCGACGCGGCCAACCTGGGCCAGAACATCAAGAACGGCGCCAAGCTGGCCATCGACCAGTACAACGCGAAAAACGCCAGCTGCCAGGTGAAGCTCAAGGAGTTCGACACCCAGGGCGACCCGGCCCAGGCGTCGTCGCTGGCGCAGAAGGCCGTTGACGACAAGACGGTCATCGGGCTGGTCGGTCCGGCCTTCTCCGGCGAGAGCAAGGCGGCCGACCCGAAGTTCAACGAGGCCGGCCTGGTCGCGATCACGCCGTCGGCCACCAACCCCGCGCTGGCCGACAACGGTTGGAAGACCTTCTTCCGCGTCCTCGGCAACGACGCCTCGCAGGGTCCGGCCGCGGCGAAGTACATCCAGTCGGTGCTGTCGGCCAAGAAGGTCGTCGTCGTCGACGACGCCTCGGAGTACGGCAAGGGCCTGGCCGACATCGTCAAGAAGACGCTCGGCTCGAGCGTCGTGGCCACCGACACGGTGCAGCAGAAGCAGACCGACTTCTCCCCGACGGTGACCAAGATTCGCAGCGCCGGCGCGGACGCGGTCTTCTACGGCGGCTACTACGCCGAGGCCGGCCTGCTGAAGAAGCAGATGTCGGACGCCGGGCTGAAGACCACGCTGGTCGTCGGCGACGGTGTCAAGGATGAGGGCTTCATCACCGCCGCCGGCGAGAAGGCCGCCGACGGCACGGTGATGACCTGCCCCTGCCTGCCCCCGGACAAGGCCGGCGGTAGCTTCTACGCCGACTACAAGAAGGCCTACAACGCCGAGCCGGCAACCTACGGCGCCGAGGGCTTCGACGCGGCGAAGATCCTTCTGGACGGCATCGCGGCCGGCAAGACTGCGCGGGCCGACATGGTCTCGTTCGTGAAGTCCTACGACCAGCCCGGTGTCACCAAGCAGCTGAAGTTTGACGACAAGGGTGAGCCGTCGGAGATCACGGTGTGGGCCTACAAGGTCGAGGCCGGCAAGATCGTCCCGGACCAGGAGATCAAGTAGCACGCAGGGTCGACGAATCACGTCCTCCCTTCGACGGCGACGCGGCCGGGCCATCTGCCCCGGCCGCGTCGCGTCGTCCGGGTCCTTAGGAGACCGATGAGCTTCCTGCTCCACAACTTCGTCGCGCTGACGTTCACCGCCCTCGTGCTGGGCGCGGTGTACGGCCTCGTGGCCCTCGGGTACACCCTGGTCTACGGGGTGCTGCGCCTGATCAACTTCGCCCACTCCGAGGTCTGGATGTGGGGCAGCTTCGCGGCGGTGTGGGTCATGATCGCGGTCGGCGGCGGCAGCGGGAAGGGCCTGACGGTCACCATCGGGCTGCTCGTGCTCGCGGGAGCAGCGGCCATGATCGTCAGCGGGGGAGTGGCCCTGGCCGTGGAGCGAGTCGCCTACCGCAGGCTCCGGCGGGTGAACGCCCCGCCGCTGATCGCCCTGATCAGCGCCATCGGTGCGTCCTTCGTGCTGGGGGAGATCATGGGGCTGCGCGACCAGGTCGTCGGCTGGTTCGGCCTGCGCGACCCCCTGAACGCATACGTGCGCGGCGCGCGCGACAACACCCGGTTCGCCAATCCGGTCGAGTCTCACGAGCTGCTGCGGGTCGGCGGGTACGGCGTCACCAACATCGACGTCATCATCATCATCAGCGCGCTGCTGATGATGGTCGTCCTCGACCAGTTCATCGCGCGCTCACGCCTGGGCCGGGGCATCCGTGCGGTGGCGCAGGACTCCGAGGCCGCGGCGCTGATGGGCATCAACAAGGACCGGGTGGTGCAGATCACCTTCCTGCTCGGCGGCATCATGGCCGGCGGCGCCGCGCTGCTGTACCTGATGAAGTTCGGGGTCACCCGGTGGAACGCCGGGTTCATCCTCGGCGTCAAGGCGTTCACGGCGGCGGTTCTCGGCGGAATCGGCAACGTGCGCGGCGCGCTGATCGGCGGCTTCGTCCTGGGGCTGGCCGAGAACTACGGGTCCGCCCTCATCGGCACGCAGTGGAAGGACGTCGTCGCCTTCCTGCTGCTCGTCGTCATCCTGCTGTTCCGTCCCACCGGCCTGCTCGGTGAGTCCCTGGGAAGGACCCGCGCATGAGCACCGCGACCGCACCCCCCGCCGGCGGGCGCACCCAGCCGGTCCGCACCGGCCGGCTGGCCGGGCTCGGCGGGCGGGTGGCCGCCCTGCCCCGGCCGGTGAAGCTGCTGCTGATCGCGTTCCTGGTCGTCTTCCTCTACCTGCTGCCGCTGATCGACCCGCCCTTCATCGCACCCAGCGAGAGCGACTTCGGTGGCGTGCTGTTCAACGTCGCGACGTACGTGCTGGTGGCGCTGGGACTCAACGTCGTCCTCGGCTACGCCGGCCTGCTCGACCTCGGCTACGTCGGCTTCTACGCGATCGGCGCGTACACGGTCGGCGTCCTCGGGTCCCTGCACGGCAACGTGCCGTTCCTGCTGCTGCTGCCGTTCGCGGCCGTGGTGACCCTGATCTCGGGGGTCCTGCTCGGCGCCCCGACACTTCGGGTGCGCGGCGACTACCTGGCCATCGTCACGCTCGGCTTCGGCGAGATCATCCGGTTGATCGCGGTGAACTGGAGCTGGGTCGGTGCCGCTTCCGGCATCAGCGACGTCCCCAAGCCGCCGAGCACCGAGCTGTTCCAGATCCCGCACCTGGCATGGGTCGGCCTGGTGGCGTCCATCGATTTGGACGACACCACGACGTTCCTGCGGTTCGGGGTTCTCGACCAGGTGCCGTACTACTGGCTCGCGCTGACCGTGATCCTGATCATCCTGCTGGCGGACATCGCGCTGCAGAAGAGCCGCGTCGGCCGAGCGTGGGAGGCGACCCGCGAGGACGAGGACGCCGCCGAGCTGATGGGTGTGCCAACCTTCAAGTTCAAGCTGCTGGCGTTCGCGATCGGTGCCTTCGTGGGCGGCCTGTCCGGCGCGCTGTTCGCGACCCGGCAGGCGTTCATCAACCCCGAGTCCTTCCAGCTGCTGCTGTCCATCCTGTTCGTCGCCGCCGTGGTCGTCGGCGGTGCGGGCAACCGCTGGGGAGTCATCTTCGGCGGGATCATCGTCTCGTACCTGCCCGAGCTGTTCCGGCCCTTCGCCGACTTCCGGGTCCTGATCTTCGGGGTGCTGCTGGTGCTGCTTGCGAACTACCGGCCGCAGGGGTTGTTCCCACCGCGGCGCAGCGTGCGCGCCAAGGAGCTGGACCAGCGGCTCGAGGAGCTCGAGGAGGGGACCCCCAGTGCCTGACACCTTCGCCGCGCCCGACGAGGCGCTGCTGTCCCTGCGCAACGTGACGATCCGCTTCGGCGGGGTGGTCGCGCTCGACGACGTGTCGTTCGACATCCGGCCGGGGGAGATCCTCGGCCTGATCGGGCCGAACGGCGCCGGCAAGACCACGTGCTTCAACGCCATGACCGGGGTGTACGCGCCGACGTCCGGAGATGTGCTGTTCAAGGGCAACAGCATCGGCGGCCACAAGCGGTTCTCGATCACCAAGCTGGGGATCGCCCGCACGTTCCAGAACATCCGGCTGTTCGGCAACATGACGGCGCTGGAGAACATCCTGGTCGGCGCGGACGCCAACCACTCCACTGGCGTGGGGAGTGCGCTGTTCCGCCTGCCCCGGCACCGCCGCGAGGAGCGCCACGGCTACGAGCGGGCCGCGGAGCTGCTGGAGTTCATGGGCCTGACCCGGCGCGCCGACGAGCTCGCCCGCAACCTGCCCTACGGCGACCAGCGCCGGCTGGAGATCGCCCGCGCGCTCGCCACCGACCCCACGCTGCTGTGCCTGGACGAGCCGGCCGCCGGCTTCAACCCGGCCGAGAAGCGCGAGCTGATGGACCTGATCCGGCGGATCCGCGACCAGGGCTACACGGTGCTGCTGATCGAGCACGACATGCGGCTGGTCATGGGGGTCACCGACCGGATCGTCGTGCTGGAGTTCGGCCGCAAGATTGCCGAGGGACGGCCCGAGGAGATCCGCAACGACCCGGCCGTCATCGCGGCCTACCTGGGAGTGGACGAGGATGCTTCTTGAGGTCAAGGGCCTGTGCGTGAACTACGGGCGCATCGAGGCCATCCGCGACATCTCGTTCGGGGTCCCGCAGGGCAGCGTCGTCACGCTGATCGGCGCGAACGGCGCCGGCAAGACGACGACGATGAAGACCGTCTCCGGGTTGCGTCCCGTGCGGGCCGGCGAGGTCCTGTTCGAGGGCGAGGACATCACCCACCTGCCGGCGCACAAGCGGGTCGAGCTCGGCATCACCCAGTCGCCGGAGGGTCGTGGGGTGTTCCCGGGCATGAGCGTGCTCGAGAACCTGGAGATGGGCGCGTACACCCGTAAGGACCGCAAGGCGACCGCGGCCGCTGACTTGGACCGCGTCTACACGCTCTTTCCCCGGCTGAAGGAGCGCGCCGGGCAGGCCGCCGGCACGATGTCCGGCGGCGAGCAGCAGATGCTCGCCATCGGCCGGGCGCTGATGGGCCGGCCCAAGCTGCTGCTGCTCGACGAGCCGTCGATGGGGCTCGCGCCGAAGCTGATCGCGCAGATCTTCTCGATCATCCGGGAGATCCACGCGCAGGGGACGACGATCCTGCTGGTCGAGCAGAACGCGGCCCAGGCGCTGCGGACGGCCGACCACGCCTACATCCTGGAGACCGGCGAGATAGTCCGAGACGGCGCCGGCAGCGCGTTGGCACAGGACGACAGCATCCGCGCCGCCTACCTCGGCGGGGACGTCTGACACCTTGCTCACGAGCAGCGCCGTTGCTCTCGGCGAACGCCAGATTTGGCGCTTAGCACTCCCGAGATTGGCGTTCCTCTGGAGCAACGGCGCTCGTCGGGAGCCCGACCTCAGCGCAGGACGACGACGAGCTGGGTGAGCAGCGGGGCGACGACCAGGGCCGGCAGCAGGTCGCCGACCGGGACGTCCCGCACCCGCAGCAGGCGCAGCGCGATGCCGACGAGCAGCAGCCCACCGGTGGCGGTCAGCGCGCTCACGTGGGCCGGCGGCAGCACGTCGCCCAGGGCCACGCCGACGAGCGTGAACCCGCCCTGCACCACGGCCACGGTCAGGGCCGACGCCGCGACGCCGATCCCGAAGCTCGCGGCGAAGGCGATGGCGGCGAAGCCGTCCAGGGTCGACTTCAGCGCCAGCTGTTGGATGCCCCGGCCCAGGCCGTCGTCGATCGACCCGAGAACGGTGAGCGGACCGACGCAGAACACCAGGGACGCGGTCAGGAACCCCTTGACGAAGCGCTCTCGGGCGGCGAGGTCCGCGGCGTTGCCGCCAGTGCGGTGCGGCCCGCGGTCCGGTCCGACGTCCACCCGGTCACTGACCGGGTCACTGCCGGCGGTGCCCGCGCACATGCCCGGTTCCGGGCCCACCGAGGCGGCGAGCGAGGTCTCCGGCGACCGGGTCAGCCGGCGCTGCAGCCCCGTCCCGAGCGCCTCGACCCGGTCCTCGACCCGCAGCAGCGACCCGAGGATTCCACCCAGCAGCAGCGAGCCGAGCACGACGAGCACCGGACCGCCGCGGCCGGTGGCCTCGGCGAAGGCCGGGTCGAGGACGGCCGCCGCGGACAGCGCCGCCGCCAGCAAGGTGACCAGGCCCAGGCCGTCCGTGACCACGGAGCGGGTCCGCTCGGGCAGCCGGTGCCCGAGCAGGATGCCGAGGCACGAGCCGACCAGGACGGTGATGACGTTGAGCACCGTCCCGGCTCCACGAATCACCTGGTCTCCCCGAGCGGTCGCGCGTCGCGGGAGGGCCTACCGTGGACCCGCCCCGACGTCATAAGGTTCGCGAGGATCTGGACAGCAGACGATAGTCCGTCCCGGGCGGGGGCACTGGGACCTGGAGAACCAGGAGGAAGCGTGCCCCCATCGCAGGTCGTCGTGCGTACCGTCGACATCGACGACGACCATGACGTCGGCGCCCTGGCGGCGCTGTGGCTCGCGGCCCGTCCCCACCATCGCCCCGTCGACGGCGACGACCTCGGCGCAAGTCTGCGGGTCGCCCTCGAGCGGGACGGCATCCAGGCGTTCCTGGCGCGCAGCGAGGGCCGGGACGTCGGCTTCCTGGTGCTCAGCCGTGGACCGCTGCTGCCGCTGATGGACGAGCCCGCGGTCTCGGTGGAGCACCTGTACGTCCTCGACGACGCCCGACGCCGGGGGGTCGGCAAGGCGCTCCTGGCCCGTGCCACCGTCGCGGCCGACCAGGTCGGTGCCGGGCAGATCTCCACGAGCGTCCCCGCTCAGGGCCGCGACGAGCAGCGGTTCTTCGCCCGGCTGGGTTTCAGCCCCTTCGTGGTCCGCCGGGTGGCGTCGGTCCAGGCGCTGCGCCGCCGGCTGGCGCCCGACGACCGCGCCTGCGTCGACCCCACGGTGCTGCGCCGCCGCTCGCTGCGGGCCCGCAGCCGGGCCATGGCACTGCGCACGCGCTCCACCGGCTGAGGCCCGCGCCCGAGCCGCGGGGCTGTCGGTGGGCGGGCCTAGGGTTGGACCGTGAGCCCAGCGACCACCGTCTCCGACGTCCCGCGACTGCTGCTGTTGGACGGCCACTCGCTGGCGTACCGCGCGTTCTTCGCCCTCCCGGCCGAGAACTTCTCCACGACGACCGGGCAGACGACCAACGCCGTCTACGGCTTCACGTCGATGTTGATCATGCTGCTGCGCGAGGAGCGGCCGGACGCCATCGCCGTCGCCTTCGACGTCTCACGGCAGACCTTCCGCACCGAGCAGTACGCCGAGTACAAGGCCGGCCGATCCGCCACGCCGGTCGAGTTCAGCGGGCAGATGTCACTCCTCAAGGAGGTCCTCGCCGCGCTGCGGATCCCCGTGGTCGAGAAGGAGGGCTACGAGGCGGACGACGTCATCGCGACCCTGACTCGACAGGCGCAGGCGCGCGGGATGGAGGTGCTGGTCTGCACCGGCGACCGCGACGCCTTCCAGCTGATCAGCCCGACGACGACCGTGCTGTATCCGGTGCGTGGGGTCTCCGAGCTGTGGCGGATGACGCCCGAGGCGGTGCGGGAGCGCTACGGGATCGGCCCGGAGCTGTACTCCGACCTCGCAGCCCTGGTCGGTGAGAGCAGCGACAACCTCCCCGGCGTGCCCGGGGTCGGTCCGAAGACCGCGGCGAAGTGGCTCGTCCAGTACGGCGACCTCACCGGCCTCGTGGCGAACGTCGACCAGATCAAGGGCAAGGCGGGGGAGAACCTCCGGGCGCATCTCGACGGCGTCCTGCGCAACCGGCGCCTGAACGCTCTGGTCACCGACCTCGACCTGCCGGTCACCCCGGACGACTTGCACCGCCGGCAGTGGGACCGCGACGAGGTCCACCGGGTGTTCGACAGCCTGGAGTTCCGGGTGCTGCGGGACCGGCTGTTCACCGACGTCGCCGCGCCCCAGCCGGAGGCCGAGGCCGGGTTCGACCTGGCGACGACCCGGCTGACCCGGGCCGACGTCGCGGCGTGGCTGGCCCAGCACGCCGCGCCCGGCGTCCGGTGCGGGGCCCACGTTTTCGGCACCTGGGGTCGGGGCACCGGCGACGCCTACGGCCTGGCGATCGCCGCGCCGGACGGCGCCGCCGCGTACGCCGACCTGGTCGACCTCGGCCCGGACGGCGAGCAGGCCCTCGCCGACTGGCTCGCCGATGTCGACCGACCCAAGGCCCTGCACGATGCCAAGGGCCCCGCCCATGCTCTGCGCGCCCGTGGGCTCCCGATGCGCGGAGTGGCCAGCGACACCGCCCTGGCCGCGTATCTGGTGCGGCCGGACCAGCGCTCGTACGACCTCGCCGACCTGGTGCTGCGCCACCTCGGCCGCGAGCTGCGGCTGGACGCCGGCGAGCCGGATGGGCAGCTGACCCTGGACACGGGGGAGGGGCCGGCCGAGGACGAGGCGGCCATGGTCCGCGCACGCGCCGTGCTGGACCTGGCGGCCGACCTCGACGGCGAGCTGGCCGGGCGCGGCGGCTCGGCGCTGCTGCTCGACGTCGAGCTGCCGCTGGTCGACGTGCTCGCCGAGATGGAGCAGGTCGGCATCGGCGTCGACACCGGCAAGCTCGCCGACCTGGAGGCGTCCTTCGCGGCGGAGGTCAAGCGGGCGCAGGAGGACGCATACGCCGCGCTGCCTCCCGGCGCTGACGGCGCGCCGCGCGTGCTCAATCTCGGGTCCCCGAAGCAGCTGCAGACCGTGCTGTTCGAGGAGCTCGGGATGCCCAAGACCAAGCGGACGAAGACCGGGTACACCACCGACGCCGACGCGCTCACCGACCTGTTCGCCCGCAGTCCGCACCCGTTCCTGGAGGCGCTGCTGCGCCACCGCGACGTCGCCCGGCTGCGGCAGACGGTCGAGGGCCTGCTCAAGACGGTCTCCGACGACGGCCGGATCCACACGACGTACAACCAGACGATCGCGGCGACGGGGCGCCTCAGCTCGACCGACCCCAACCTGCAGAACATCCCGATCCGTACCGACGAGGGCCGTCAGATCCGCGACGCCTTCGTGGTCGGCGAGGGCTTCGAGACCCTGATGACCGCCGACTACAGCCAGATCGAGATGCGGATCATGGCGCACCTGTCCGGCGACGCCGGGCTGATCGAGGCGTTCCGCACCGGGGAGGACCTGCACCGGTTCGTGGGCGCCCGAGTCTTCGACGTCCCACCGGCCGAGGTCACGCCGGCCATGCGGTCCAAGGTCAAGGCGATGAGCTACGGGCTGGCCTACGGGCTGTCCGCCTTCGGGCTCTCCCGCCAGCTGCGGATCGAGGTCGACGAGGCGCGCGAGCTGATGGGGGAGTACTTCCAACGCTTCGGCGGTGTGCGCGACTACCTGGTGCAGGTCGTCGACGTGGCCCGCAAGACCGGGTACACCGAGACGATGATCGGCCGGCGGCGTTACCTTCCGGACCTCACCAGCGACAACCGGCAGCGCCGTGAGGCCGCCGAGCGGATGGCCCTCAACGCGCCGATCCAGGGCTCGGCCGCCGACATCATCAAGATCGCCATGCTGCGCGTGCGCGAGCAGCTGGCCGAGCAGGGGCTGCGCTCCCGGATGCTGCTCCAGGTGCACGACGAGCTCGTCTTCGAGGTGGCGACGGGGGAGCGCTCCGCGCTCGAGGCGCTCGTGCGCGGCGCGATGGGGTCCGCCGCAGAGCTGTCGGTGCCGCTCGACGTCTCCGTCGGGCTCGGCGCGTCCTGGGAGGCGGCCGGCCACTGAGCCGGCTGCCGGTGCCAGCCGCTGGAGAGCCCCAGCCGGCGCGGGAAAGCGCCGAGGTCACTCGCCCGGCAGCACCTCCACGGTGCAGCCCAGGCCCGGTGCTCCGGCGAGTCGTGCGTCCGCGGTCAGCAGGGGAACGTCGAGGGCGTCCGCCAGTGCGACGTACGACGCGTCGTAGATCGTGAGGTTGCCCCGAAGCTCCCAGCAACGGGGCAGCAGCGCCCGGTGCGGCGCACGACGCAGCGGCAGGTCGATCAGGTCGCCGAGGGCTTGTTCTGCTCGTCTCGAGGGCAGCTTCCCGGCCAGCAGAAGGCGCCGCAGGACTGAGAGCACCTCGAGGTGGATGATTTCGGGCGCGGCGAGCACCTCCCCGCGCAGCCGCGCACGCACGAGGTCGCCGTCCTCCTCGTCGTCCGCTAGCGCGGTGACCAGAACGCTCGCGTCAACGACGATCACGGTCGTCCCGCAGCGCGGCGACCGCGAGGCTCAGCGGAACGTGGCCGCCCGCTCGGGAACCAGCCCGGTCGAGGACTTCCTCGACCGTCGGACTGCTGGCCTCCTCGATCAGGCGTGCGCGCAGGTACTCCTGGAGCGACTGATGGGCTGCCGCGGCGCGCTGGCGTAGGACGGCGTGCGTCTCCGGCGGCACGTCCTTGATCTGCACACTTGGCATGGCGCCATTTTGGCGCTAGCGCCGCCATATCGCAAGTGACCCGCGGGTCGCGGCCGCGGAAGGACGCCAACGGCCCGACGGCTGCTTCAGACCTTTCCAGCGGCGCCACCTCAGGGGCGGCGGCAGCAGAAGATCGCCGTGCCGGGGAGGAGCGCCCCGCGCAGCGGGCTCCAGCCGCCCCAGGCCTGGTCGTGCCCCTCCGGCCACTCCGGCTCGACGAGGTCCTCCAGCACCAGGCCGGCGCCCACCAGCTCACGCACGCGGTCGCCGAGCGTCCGGTGGTGCTCGACGTACACCGCGCGGCCACTCCCGTCCTGCTCCACGTAGGGCGTCCGGTCGAAGTAAGACATCCGAACCACCAGCCCCTCCAGACCCGGGTCGTCCGGCAGCGCCCAGCGAACCGGGTGGGTCACCGAGAAGACGAACCGGCCGCCGGGGCGCAGCACGCGCGCGACCTCGCGCATCACCGCGGCGGAGTCGGCGACGAACGGCAGCGCTCCGTACGCCGAGCACGCGAGGTCGACACTCGCGTCGGCGAGCGGGAGCCGGGCCGCGTCCGCCTGCAACAGCGGCACCGCGCGCTCGCCGGTCCGCGTCGCGCCCGCCGCGTCGATGGCTCTGGCCCGGCGCAGCATCCCTGCGGACAGGTCGCTGGCCACCACCTCGGCACCCTGGGTCCGCAGCCAGCGCGAGCACTGGGCGCCGCCGCAGCCGATTTCCAGCACCCGGCGTCCGGCGACGTCGCCGAGCAGCCGGGCGTCGGCCTCCTCCAGACCCTCCGGACCCCACACGAACCGCGCGTCGCCGAGGAACCGGCCGTGCTCGGCGTAGTACCCCTCTGCCTCGCCGTCCCACCAGGCGCGGTTGGCGCGTAGGCTCTCCGTCACCCCGGCGGACCGACGCACGGGCTCCGGGGCGTCCTCGGCTTGGTCCTTAGCTGGCTCCTCAAACTGGCCCGGCAGTTGCTCCTCGGTCATGCGGCCATCCTGGCGAAGCCATGCGCTGGCGTCCGGGCCCGACCACCCCGCGTTGACCCTTGCTCAACCCGATCGGTAGGCTGCTGCGGCGCACGTGTGTGCGCGCCCACCCGGAAATCCCCACCCCGACATCCTGTCCGCATCGGAGCCCCCACTACATGACTGCCAGCACCACCGAGACGC
>DATFPQ010000138.1:0-4168 GCA_035264765.1 Actinomycetales bacterium
GTCGACCCGGTGCAACGGACGGCCGTGGTGCAAGGCATGACGACGTACGAGCATCTGGTCGATGCCACGCTGGCGCACGGCCTGATGCCGTTGGTGGTCCCGCAGCTCAAGACCATCACGCTCGGCGGAGCGGTCACCGGACTCGGCATCGAGGCGTCGTCCTGGCGCAACGGCCTTCCGCACGAGTCTGTTCGGTCCGTCGACGTCCTCACCGGCGACGGCCGGGTGGTCACCGCGACGCCGGACGGCCCCGAGGCTGAGCTGTTCCGCGCCTTTCCGAACTCCTACGGCACGCTGGGCTACGCCCTGCTGCTCACGATCGACCTCGAGCCGGTGCAACCGTACGTTCACGTGCGGCACGTGCGGTTCTCCGACCTGGACGCCCTCACGGACGCGATCGCGCGCGTGGTCGAGGACGGCAGCTGGGACGGCGAGCCGGTGGACTTCGTCGACGGCGTCGTCTTCACCGCGACCGAGGCGTACCTCACCCTGGGCTCGTGGGCGCGTGAGGCGCCGTACAGCAACTCCTACAGCGGCCAGCAGATCTACTACCGCTCGCTGCGGGAGCGCGGCGAGGACTGGCTGAGGGTGCGGGACTACCTCTGGCGGTGGGACACCGACTGGTTCTGGTGCTCCCGCGCGTTCGGTGTGCAGAACCCGCGGGTGCGTCGACTGGTGCCGAAGCGCTACCTGCGCAGCGACGTCTACCAGAAGGTCGTCGCGCTGGAGAACCGTTACCACCCGATGGCGCGGATCGACGCGATGCGAGGGCGGCCGGCGCGCGAACGCGTCGTCCAGGACGTCGAGATCCCCGTCGAGCGCACCGCCGAGTTCCTGCGCTGGTTCCTCGACGTGGTGCCGATCGAGCCGATCTGGTTGTGCCCGTTGCGGTTGCGGCGTCCCGCGCCCACCGAGGACGGGCAGTGGCCGCTGTACCCGCTCGCGCCAGGGACGACGTACGTCAACGTCGGTTTCTGGTCAACAGTTGCGATCGCCGACGGTGCACATGATGGTGACGTCAACCGCGCCATCGAACGGAAGGTCGCGGACACAGGGGGGCACAAGTCGCTGTACTCCGACGCGTACTACACGCCGGAGCAGTTCTGGGCGCTCTACGGAGAGCGCGCCTACCGGTCGGCCAAGGACCGCTACGACGGGCGCGGCCGGCTCCTGGACCTCTATGACAAGGCGGTGAGACGCCGATGACCGTGATCGGCAACCTGCGGCTCGACCCCGGCAGCAAGGAGCCCATGACGGTGGGAGAGGCCGTGGAGATGCTCGTGGGGCAGCACGACAAGCTCCGCGTCGAGGCGTACGACGGCAGTGTGCACGGCCCCTCGGACGCCCCGCTGACCCTGCGGCTGCGCACGCCGCGTGCGGTGGCGTACGTCGCCGGTGCACCCTCGGAGCTCGGCTTCGCCCGGGCCTACGTCGCCGGCGACCTCGAGGTCGAGGGCGTGCACCCTGGTGACCCCTACCCGCTGCTTCGTGCCGCGGAGACCCTGATGGATCCGCAACGGCCCAGCCCGAGCCAGGCCATGCGCGCTGTGCGGTCCTTCGGACGGCTGGCCCTCACGCTGCCAGAGCTGCCCGCGCAGGAGGCTCCTGGTACGGCGCGGCGGGTGCTGAACGGGCTCCGGCACTCCCGGACCCGTGACGCGCAGGCCATCCACCACCACTACGACGTAAGCAACCGTTTCTACGAGATGGTCCTCGGCCCCTCGATGGCCTACACGTGCGCCTGCTACCCGGACGACGGTGCCAGCCTGGAGCAGGCGCAGGAGCACAAGTTCGACCTGGTGGCGCGCAAGCTCGGACTGCGGCCGGGCATGCGCCTGCTGGACGTCGGCTGCGGCTGGGGTGGCATGGTGCGGCATGCGGTTCGCGAGTACGGCGTGACCGCCCTCGGCGTCACGCTCTCGCGCGACCAGGCGTCGTGGGCCCAGGCGGCCATCGAGCGCGACGGCCTCGCCGGACGGGCGGAAGTACGTCACCTGGACTACCGGGAGGTCCCCGAGGTCGGCTTCGACGCCGTCAGCTCGATCGGCCTCACCGAGCACGTCGGCGTCCGCAACTACCCGTCGTACTTCGGCTTCCTGCTCTCGCGGCTGCGTCCCGGCGGCCGGCTGCTCAACCACTCCATCACCCGCCCGGACAACAAGCACCCGGGTGTCAAGCGTCGCGGCTTCATCGACCGGTACGTCTTCCCCGACGGCGAGCTGACGGGCAGCGGCGCCATCATCTCCGCCATGCAGGACGCCGGGTTCGAGGTCCAGCACGAGGAGAACCTGCGCCGGCACTACGCCCGCACGCTTGCCGCCTGGTGCGCGAACCTGGTGGAGCACTGGGACGAGTGTGTCGCGGAGGTCGGCATCGGCACCGCGAAGGTGTGGGGCCTGTACATGGCCGGCTCGCGGTTGGGATTCGACCGTCGCCAGATCGAGCTGCACCAGGTGCTCGCCACCCGCACCGACGAGGGAGGCGACCCGCACTACCCGATGCGGCCGGAGTTCGGCGTCTGAGCTGCTGCCTCGGGCCGGGCACCTGTACGGCGGGCCGACGAAGCGGTCAGGTCCGGGGACGGCGCGCGGCCCGGCTGGTCGGCTCGGCGTGCGCGCCGTCCTCGGGCCAGCTGTGCCGGGGGTAGCGGCGGCGCAGCTCGGCGCGCACCTGGCGGTAACCGTCGGCCCAGAACGACTCGAGGTCGGCGGTCACGGCGGCCGGCCGGCCGGCAGGCGAGAGCAGATGCAGCACGAGCGGCACCCGCCCGCCGGCCAGCCGGGGTACCGCCGTCCAGCCGAAGACCTCCTGCACCCGCACTGCCACGACTGGCTGCTCCCCGGAGTAGTCGACGCGCGGGCGTGACCCGCTCGGAACGCCGACCCGCTCGGGGGCGAGCTCGTCCAGCCGGCCGGCGTCCGGCCACGGCAGGAGCCGCCGCAGCGCGGCCGGGAGGTCGACCCGGCGCAGGTCCGCGCGGCGGTGCACCCGGGTGAGATCCGGGCCGAGCCAGCCGTCGACGTCGGCCAGGAGCGCGGCGTCGGACACGTCCGGCCACGGCGCGCCGAGCGTGCGGTGCAGAAAGGCCATCCGGTCGCGCAGGCCGGTCGCGGCGTCGGTCCAGGGCAGGAGGGCGAGTCCCTCGTCGGCCAGGCCCTGCCGGACCGCTGCGGCGACCAGGTCCGCGGGCGGGTTCGGCAGCGGACGGGAGGACAGCTCGATGGCGCCGAGGCTGGTCCATGACCGGGCCACGAGGTCGCCGTCGACCCAGGCGACTTGCTCCTGGGTCCGCAGCAGTGGCCCGGCCGCCAGCACCGCGAGGTCCTCGTCGAGCGGCGCGGCGGCGCGGACCAGGGCGTCGCGGCGGCCGGGGGCCCGGTCGGCGTCCGCCACCGCCAGCCACGGCGCTCCCAGCAACGGGCTCCCGTCCGGCAGCACCGCGCCCGTGCCCCCAGCCATCAGGTAGCTGCTCCCGCCCGCCCCACGCCGCCGGGCCACCCGGTCGGGGTGGGCGAGCGCGCACACCAGCCCGGTCGCCAGGTCGTCGCTGAGCCCGCCGGCTCCGCCACCGATCGCGGTGTCCCCGGCTCCCCGGCCCCCTGCACCAGCAGATGCCTCCATACGTGCCGGCGAGGGCGCCGGGACGTCGGGCAGCCGGCCCAGCAGCCGGTCGACGGCGCGCGACCAGGCGGTGGGACGTCCGTCGGCGTCCCGGCGGGCCTGGCGCAGCGCGGCCACCAGGTCGGCGCCCGGCGCGCGCAGGTCCTCCTCCACCAGCGCGACGACCTCGGCGGCCCGGCGGCGGCCGACCAGGGGCGCCGCGTCGAGCAGCGCGCGGGCGGTCCGCGGGTCGGTGCCGACGTCCGCCACGGCGCGTCCCCGCCCGGTCACCCGGCCGTCCCGGTCCACAGCGCCGAGCTGGCGCAGGGTAGCCCGGGCGGCGGCCATCGCCGCGGGCGGCGGCGGGTCGAGCAGGGCGAGTCCGGAGCCGTCCGGCGTCCCCCAGCAGGCCAGCTCCAGCGCGAAGCCGGTGAGGTCGGCCGTGGCGATCTCGGGCTCGGTGCGGGCGGGTAGCCGCTCGTGCTCGGCCGCCGACCAGCACCGGTACACCGCCCCGGGCCCCTCCCGCCCCGCCCGCCCGGCCCGCTGGGTGGTCGCCGGCCGGCTC
>DATFPQ010000139.1:0-5549 GCA_035264765.1 Actinomycetales bacterium
AGCTCCGCCGACGCCGTTGAAGAGCGCCACCAGCTGGGGCATCTGGGTCATCGCTACCCGCCGCGCCGCCGGGACGCCCACCGCCGAGCCCAGCGCGATCGCCACCAGGATCGGCAGCTCGTGCCGCAGGTCCTCGGAGAGGAACGCCACCACGACGGCGAGCAGCGCGCCGCCCGCACCGATCAGGTTGCCGCGCCGGGCTGTCGCCGGCGAGCTCAGACCTTTGAGCGCCAGCACGAAACAGACCGCCGCGGCCAGGTAGCCGAGCTCGGTCCAGGTCGGGGACAGCGGGGTCACCGACCGCTCCTCGGGCGTCCCTTGAACATCTCCAGCATCCGGTCGGTCACGACGAACCCGCCGACCATGTTCACCGTCGCGAGCACCACCGCGAGCAGGCCGAGGCCGAGCGCCGCCGTCGAGTCCGTGCGGCCGGTGACCAGGATCGCCCCCACGAGGATCACGCCGTGGATGGCGTTGGCGCCGCTCATCAGCGGGGTGTGCAGCGTCGTCGACACCTTGGAGACGACCTCGAACCCCACGAACACCGACAGGACGAAGAAGGTCAGCAGCGTCACCGGCTCCACGTCAGGCTCCTTCCAGCTGCAGACGGGTGGGCTCGTGCCGGACCTCGCCGGCGTGGGTGAGGCAGGCGCCCGCCAGCACCTCGTCCGTGAGGTCCACGCGCAGCCCGCCCTCGGCGTCCAGCAGCAGCCGGAGCAGGTTCGCGACGTTCTTGGCGTACAGGCGACTGGCGTCCACGGGCAGCGCGGACGCCGCGTCCCGCAGCCCGACCAGCGTGGCGGGGCCCACCGACAGCTCCTCCCCCGCCACGACGCCCTGGACATTGCCGCCGCTCTCGGCGGCGAGGTCGACGACGACGGACCCGGGCGCCATCGCCGCGACCATGTCCGTGGTCACGAGCAGCGGCGCCGGGCGACCGGGCACCGCGGCGGTCGTGATCAGGACGTCGGCCCGCGCCACGTGCGGAGCCAGCAGGTCGCGCTGGCGCCGGGCGCGGTCCTCGCCCATCTCGCGCGCATACCCACCGGCGCCCTCCAGGACGTCCAGGCCGAGCTCGAGGAAGGTCGCGCCCATCGACCGCACCTCGTCCGCGGAGGCCGGCCGGACGTCGTACGCCTGGACGACGGCACCGAGCCGGCGAGCCGTCGCGATCGCCTGCAGCCCGGCCACCCCGGCACCGAGCACCAGGACCTTGGCCGGCGGCACCGTGCCGGCGGCCGTCATGAACAGCGGGAAGAACCGGGGCAGCCGGACGGCGGCCTGCAGCACGCACCAGTACCCGGCCACCAGGGCCTGCGAGGTCAGGGCGTCCATGGACTGCGCCCGGGAGATGCGCGGCACCAGTTCCATGGCGAACGAGGTGGCGCCGGCGTCCTGGAGCGCCCGCACGGCCTCGGGCTCGGCACCGGGGGCCAGGAACCCGATGGTCACCGCGCCAGGGCGCAGCCGAGCGGCGTCCTGCGCCGAGAGCGGCCGGACGTGCAGCACGACGTCGGCGCCGGCGATAGCGTCCCCCGCCGTCACGACGGCGCCCGCCTCCCGGTAGGCGTCGTCCGGCAGCTGCGCCCCCAGTCCCGCGCCGGAGGCCACCACGACCTCGTGGCCCGCGTGCACGAGCGGCGCCACCGTGTCCGGGACGGCCGCCACGCGGCGCTCCCCCGGACGGCCTTCGGCGGTGACGGCGATCCTCATGCGTGCTGACGCTAGAGGGTCCGACGGTTCCGGGACGACACGTTCCGCATCCCGATTGGAGGAGCCGGGCGCCGCTCGCCCCCAGGTGCCACCGGGTGGTGGCAGCATGCAGCCATGGATCAGCAGACCGCGCACGACGAGCGGCCCTCCAGCCATCGCCCCGGGACCGCGGCGGTCGAGGTGCAGGCAGAGGCGTTCGAGGCGCCGGACGTCGACCGGCTCCCGCTCGACCTGCTGGTCTGGGACGCCCCCAACGTCGACATGACCCTGTCGAACGTCATCGGCGCCCGGCCGTCCCCGGCGTCCCGGCCCCGCTTCGACGCGGTGGCACGCTGGCTGGTGGCGGCCGCCGCCGACCGTGAGGTGGAGGGCGCCGTCTTCGCCAACGTCCCGCCCGGCGCGGCCACCGGGATGCGGGGCTGGATCGAGGCGCTGCGGTCCTTCGGCTACGCGGTCTTCGCCAAGCCCAAGCTGCACCCGGAAGACGACGTCGACCTGGACATGCTCCGCCACATCGTCGACCGGTCCCGCACCCACCGGTTGGTGCGGCTGGTCGTGGCGAGCGGCGACGGCCGGAACTTCCTGGCTCCGCTGGAGGACCTCGCACGCGAAGGCACGCATGTCACCGTGCTGTCGTTCAGCGAGGTCGCGGGCTACGCGCTCGAGTCCGACCTGCTGGAGTTCGTCGACCTGGAGGACGTGCCCGGAGCCTTCATCTCGCCGCTCGACCGAGTGCGGCTGGACGCCCTGCCCCCGGAGGGCGCGTGGCTGCGCCCGAGCCGATCCATGCGTGAGGTGGCAGCGGCCGGCTGAGCCGCTCAGCGCCTCGCCACCACCACCCAGTCCGGCTGCGAGGTGCGGCTGGGCGGCAGCAGCACCCGGACGTCGGCGAAGACCTCCCGCAGGCGCAGCTCCAGGGCAGGCGCGGGCGACGCACTCCACACCGCCAGGGCACCGCCGGGGTCCAGCGCCCGCGCCAGCGCGGCCACGCCGGACGCTCCGTACAGTCGCGCGTTCTGCGGCCGGGCCAGCCAGTCGGGGCCGTTGTCAACGTCGAGGCACACGGCGTCCCACGAGGCGGGGGCCGCCGCCCCGACGAGCTCGACGACGTCGCCCACCTGCACCGTGGTGCGGGGGTCGGCCAGGGCGTCCCCGGTCAGCCCTGCGAGGAACCGCCGGTGCCAGCCGACGAGCACGGGCTCGATCTCCGCGACGGTGACCTGCTGCACCCGGTGGTCCGCGAGCACCTCGGTGAGGGTGAAGCCCATGCCCAGCCCGCCCACCAGCACCCGGCGGGGCGAGGTCGCTGCGTCCAGGGCGGCGCGGGCGAGGAGCCGCTCGGACCGGCCGTCGCGGGTGTCCATCAGGAAGCTCCCGTCGACGACGAGCTCGTGGTGGCCTCGCTGCCGCCGGAGCACCAGCTCGCCGCTGACCCCGGGCTGCCGGTCCAGCACGACGGGGGCGTCGTCCGGGTCGGGTGCCTCAGCCATCCCCCGACCGTAGAACCACGGATGCGCCGCGAAGGAGGCCGGTCGAGCCGCATCGCGAAGGACGCGCCAGGATGGCCGCGTGCTGGCCGGGACCCGTCGCAGGCTCGCCGACGGCGACGTCGCCGCCTGGCTGGTCAAGACCAGCCTGCCTCCGGAAGCGTTGGCCGACGACTGGCCCGCGGGCAGCACCCGGCGGCTGGACCGGTGCCTGCGCCGTTCCTACCGCCTGGAGCTGATGCGCCCCGGCCAGACCTGCCTGCTCTGGCTCAGCGGACCCGACCGGCCCGGCGTCCACGCCGTGGGAAGCCTGGCCGGGACGCCGCGCCTGCAGGCCGGGCAGCCGTCGGTGGCGGTGGACCTGCAGCTGCTGGAGCAGCCGGTCGCGCGCGCCGACCTGGCGCGCTCACCCAGGTTCGCGGACGCCGAGGTGCTCCGGATGCCGGCCGGCAGCAACCCGTCCTACCTCACGGCGATCCAACTCGCGGCGGTCCACGAGCTGGTGGCCGGAACGTGAGCCGACACCGGTCCGCGGGGTCCGGGGCACTCGTGGGCGTCGGCATCGCGGCGTTCGTGGACGAGACCGTCTTTCACCAGCTGCTGCACTGGCACCACTTCTACGACAAGTCGACGCCGGCTGCCGGCCTGGTCTCGGACGGCATCTTCCACGCCTTCGGCTGGATCGCGCTGGTCGCGGGGCTGTTCCTGTACGCCGACCTCCAGCGCCGGGGCGGATTCGCGCGGGGCAGCTGGTGGGGCGGCCTGCTCGCCGGGGCCGGGGGCTTCCAGCTGTACGACGGCACGGTGCAGCACAAGCTGCTGCGGCTGCACCAGATCCGCTACGACGTGGATCTGCTGGCGTACGACCTCGCGTGGAACGTGGCAGCGGTCGTACTGCTTCTCGCGGGTGTGGTCCTACTCCGGCGCCGGCATGGCTGAGGGCGCGCTCGCGCCGCTGCTGCTGGGGTGGGCGTACCTGCTGGGCGTGTCCCGGCTACGAGCCCGCGGGGACATCTGGCCGCGCGGGCGGGTCGTCGCAGCCGTCGGTGGCCTCCTCGCGCTGGCCGCTGCACTGCTGCCGCCGCTGGCGGGTCACGACGAGGAGTTCCCGGTGCATGTCGTGCAGCACCTGCTGCTCGGCATGCTGGCACCGCTGCTGCTGGTCCTGGCCGCTCCGGTCACCCTCGCGCTGCGCACGGCGCCACCGTCCGTGCGAGGACGGCTGCTGCGCGTGCTGCACGGTCGCGCCGCCCGGGTGGCGACCGCCCCGGTGACCGTCCTCGTACTCGACGTCGGCGGGCTGTTCGCGCTGTACCTCACGCCCCTGTACGCCCTGAGCGCGGACAGCACGGCCCTCCACCTCGCCGTCCACGCCCACGTCGTCGCGTCCGGCGTCCTGCTGAGCTGGCTGCTCGTCGGCGTCGACCCCGGACCGCGGAGGCCCTCGACCCTGGGACGGCTCGCCGTCCTGCTCGTGGCGGCCTCGGCCCATGGGATCCTCGCCAAGCTTCTGTACGCGCACGGGCTGCCGGCAGGTGCGGCCGGTGACCGCGGCCTCGGAGCGCAGCTGCTCTACTACGGCGGGGACGCCACGGAGGTGCTGCTGGCAGCGGCGATCCTGGCGCAGTGGTACCTCCGGACCGGCCGGGTCGCCGCCAGGGCGGCCCGCCGTTCGCCGGCCTGAGGTTTCGTCCGCGGATCCTTGCGGCCTCCCTTGCCCGCTCCTACCGTGGGCAGCGGTGAACGGCCCTGCCGACCCGGGGGGCTGCATCTCCCGCAGGGAGGCTGTCGATGGCCACAACCGCGTACCGCGAGGCCGCCGACTGGGTTGCGCCGCCGCGTCCGACGTTGGGGCGCACGGTCGTGAAGTGGGTCACCAGCACCGATCACAAGGTGATCGCGAACCTGTACTTCATCACCTCGTTCATCTGGTTCCTGTTCGGCGGGGTGCTGGCCATGCTGATCCGGGCCGAGCTGTGGGCGCCGGGGCTGCAGGTGGTGGAGAACCCCGAGCAGTACAACCAGCTGTTCACGATGCACGGCACGATCATGCTGCTGCTGTTCGCGACGCCGTTGTTCGCCGGGTTCGCGAACGCGTTGATGCCGTTGCAGATCGGCGCCCCGGACGTCGCCTTCCCGCGGCTGAACATGTTCGCGTACTGGCTGTACCTGTTCGGCGGGATGATCGCGGGCGCCGGGTTCCTCACGCCGACGGGCGCCGCCGGCTTCGGCTGGTTCGCCTACACCCCCCTGTCGACCGCGGCTTACTCGCCCGGCCTGGGCGGCGACCTGTGGGTGTTCGGCCTCGCCCTCGGTGGCTTCGGGACCATCCTCGGTGCCGTCAACTTC
>DATFPQ010000140.1:0-5003 GCA_035264765.1 Actinomycetales bacterium
CGAAGTGGCCGGCCCTCACGATGAAGGGCCAGCCGGTGTTCCGCTGGGCCGTCTGGCAGATGGCGCCGGTGGCCCAGCAGGCGCTGGAGAAGGCGGGGATCGCCGCCGAGGACCTCGACGCCTTCATCCCGCACCAGGCCAACATGCGGATCATCGACTCGATGATCAAGGCCTTGAAGCTGCCGGCGCACGTGCCGGTGGCCCGCGACATCGCCGAGACCGGCAACACCTCGGCGGCGTCGATCCCGCTGGCGATGGAGCGGATGCTGCGCGAGGGCGAGGCACCGCACGGCGGCCTCGCCCTGCTGATCGGCTTCGGGGCCGGACTGTCGTACGCCGCGCAGGTCGTCACGCTCCCCTGACGCGGGCTGAACCCGCCCGCCCTGCTCTAACCTCCCCCTGTCCCCCGCCGCCCGACGGGTCCTTCGGGAACGCACCACCTGGGAACGAACGAAGGAGCGCCACGCATGGCCAACAGCGAGCAGGAGATCCTGAGCGGTCTCGCCGAGATCGTGAACGAGGAGACTGGCCTGCCGGTGGAGTCCGTCGAGCTCGACAAGGGCTTCACCGACGACCTCGACATCGACTCGCTGTCGATGATGACGATCGTGGTCAACGCCGAGGAGAAGTTCGGCGTGCGGATCCCGGACGACGACGTCAAGAACCTGTCGACCGTCCGCGACGCCGTCAACTACATCCAGCAGGCGCAGGGCTGACCGAGCCGGCCGGCGGACGGCGCGCGGGAGCTCTCCCGGCGCCGTCCCCGGGCCGGACCGCGGGATCCCGGACGCCCTTCGAAACCTGGCCGGGAACTCGCCGCACCGCCGTTCGCACGTGTCCGCACCACCGCCTCCCGAGGAGCTGAGCCCACCATGACCCCGAACCCCGCGGCCCCGACCCAGACCCGCCGCGTCGTCGTCACCGGACTGGGCGCGACCACGCCGCTGGGCGGCACCGTTCCGGACACCTGGCAGGCCGCGCTGAACGGCACGTCCGGCGCCCGGACCCTGCCGTACGACTGGGTGGCGGAGCACGACCTGCCCGTGACCTTCGGCGCTCCGCTGGCCGTGCCGGCCGCGGACGTGCTGGCCCGGGTCGAGACCCGGCGCCTGGACCCGTCCGGGCAGTACGCGCTCGTCGCCGCCCGGGAGGCGTGGGCCGACGCCGGCGCGCCCGAGATCGAGGGCGACCGGCTCGGCGTCGTCGTGGCGAGCGGCATCGGCGGCGTATGGACCCTGCTGTCGTCCTACGACACGCTCAAGGAGAAGGGCCCGCGGCGGGTGTTCCCGCTGACCGTGCCGATGCTCATGCCCAACGGTCCGGCCGCCGCAGTCAGCCTGGAGCTGGGAGCGCGCGCCGGCGTTCACACCCCGGTGAGCGCGTGCGCCTCGGGCGCCGAGGCGATGGCCTACGGCGCCGAGATGATCCGCAGCGGGCGGGCCGACATGGTGGTCGCGGGCGGCACCGAGGCCGCCATCCATGCGCTGCCGATCGCCGGGTTCGCCGCGATGCAGGCGCTGTCGACCCGCAACGACGAACCGGCGCTGGCCAGTCGTCCCTACGACACCGGGCGGGACGGCTTCGTCCTCGGCGAGGGCGCCGGGATCGTCGTCCTGGAGTCCGAGGAGCACGCCCGGGCCCGCGGCGCCAAGATCTACGCCGAGCTCGCGGGTGCGGGCCTGAGCAGCGACGCCCACCACATCGCGGCGCCGGACCCGGTGGGCGCCGGAGCGGCGACCGCCATGCGGGACGCCCTGGCGGAGGCCGGCGCCGAGCCGTCCGACGTCGCCCACCTGAACGCGCATGCCACGTCGACGCCGGTCGGCGACACCGCGGAGGCGCGCTCGATCCGGGCCGCGCTCGGTGACGCCACGGACCGGGTGGCCGTGTCGGCCACCAAGTCGATGACCGGGCACCTGCTGGGCGCCGCGGGCGCGGTCGAGGGAATCTTCACCATCCTGGCGCTGCACCACCGGATGGCTCCCCCGACGATCAACCTGGACGAGATCGACCCGGACGTCGACCTCGACGTCGTGGCGGACAAGCCCCGGCCCCTGCCCGAGGGCGAGCTGCTCGCGCTGAACAACTCGTTCGGGTTCGGCGGCCACAACGTCGCACTCGCGATCCGGAGCGCGTCGTGACGACGACGCCCACCCCTCCCGCGCCCGCCGAGGCGCCTCCGGTCGACCCGCGCGACCCCCAGCTGCGGCTCGGCACGTTCTTCGACGAGGGCAGCGTCGAGCTGCTCACCGACCGCGACGACAGCGGCATGCTGGCTGCGCGCGGCACCGTCGACGGCAGCCCGGCGGTGGCCTTCGCCAGCGACGCCACGATCCAGGGCGGCGCCATGGGCGAGGCCGGGTGCAAGGTCATCCTGGCCGCGTACGAGCGGGCGCTCGCCGACGGCGTGCCGGTGGTGGGCCTCTGGCACTCCGGCGGCGCTCGGCTGCGGGAGGGGGTCGTGTCGCTGCACGCTGTCGGCGAGGTGTTCGCCATCATGACCCGCGCCTCCGGCCGGATCCCGCAGATCTCCGTGGTCATCGGCGCGGCCGCCGGCGGCGCGGCGTACGGCCCGGCACTGACCGACGTCGTGATCCTCGGTCCGGACGGGCGGGTCTTCGTGACCGGGCCGGACGTCGTCCGCTCGGTGACCGGTGAGGACGTCGACGCCCTGCGCCTCGGCGGCCCGGAGCCGCACGGCCGGCGCTCCGGCGTCGTCCACGTGGTCACCGAGTCGACCGAGGAGGCGTACGCCAGGGCCCGCCTGCTCACGTCGCTGCTCGGCGCGCAGGGCTCGCTGGAGCTCGACCGGGTCGAGGACCGTGCGCTCGGTGACCTGCTGCCGGAGTCGCGCAAGCGGGCCTACGACGTCCACCCGCTCGTCGAGCACCTGCTCGACGACCCGGAGACGACCGTCGAGCTGCACCCGCGGTGGGCGCCGAACATCACCACGACCCTGGGTCGGCTGGGTGGTCGCACGGTCGGCGTCATCGCCAACAACCCGCTGCGGCTCGGCGGCTGCCTGGACTCCTCGTCGGCGGAGAAGGCCGCGCGGTTCGTGCGGATGTGCGACGCGTTCGGCGTGCCGCTGGTCGTGATCGTCGACGTCCCCGGCTACCTGCCCGGGGTCGGCCAGGAGTGGGACGGCGTGGTTCGCCGCGGCGCCAAGCTGCTGCACGCCTTCGCCGAGGCCACCGTGCCGCGCGTCACCCTGGTGACCCGCAAGGCCTACGGCGGGGCCTACATCGCCATGAACTCCCGCTCGCTGGGCGCCACGCGGGTCTTCGCCTGGCCGGACGCGCAGGTGGCGGTCATGGGGTCGATCGCCGCCGTGCGGATCCTGCACCGGCGCCGGCTGGCCGAGGTCGCCGAGGACGCCCGCGCCGATGTCGAGGCCGAGCTCGCCGCCGAACACGAGGTGCTGGCCGGCGGTCTGCCGCGCGCGGTGGAGATCGGCGTCATCGACGAGGTCGTCGAGCCGCCGGCCACGCGCAGTGCTCTGGCCCGGGCGATCGCGGACGCGCCGGACGTCCGAGGCCGGCACGGCAACATCCCGCTGTAGCGGGTTCTGTTTCATCGCGGGGCGTCCCCGCGACGATAGGTTCGTCGTGGGGACGCCCAGCGGCAGGTCGCAGCTGGAGTAACGAAGCCCACATCCGCGGTACCGGAATGCCGCCGCGCACGCACCGGTTGAACGTCTACGCTTGAGTGAAACGGAACCGTTCCGTTTCATCGCGGTCGGACGGAGGTGCCGGGGTTGACCGTTCGGGACACCACGGGCCATCCGGACGCCGCTAGGCCGACATCGAGGCCGACATCGAGGCCGAGGATTGAGGGCGCGCGCGAGGCCGAGATCCTCCAGGCCGCGCTCGCGCTGCTGCGGGAGGTGGGCTACGACCGGCTCACGATGGACGCCGTCGCCGCGGCAGCGCACGCCAGCAAGGCGTCGCTGTACCGACGCTGGGGCAGCAAGGCCCAGCTCGTCGCCGACGCGCTGAACCGGGCCGACGCCGGGTTCGGGTCTCCGGCGCCGGACACGGGGACCCTCCGGGGCGACCTGCTCGCCGCGGCCTGCGGCGCCGGTGGCCTGCTGGACCAGGTGCCGGTCGAGCTGATGGCCGCGCTGATCACGGCGCTGCAGACCCATCCCGACCTCGCCGCCGCCTGCCAGGAGTCGTTCCTGCGGCCGCGGCTGGAGGCGTCCCGGGCCCTCTTCGAGCGGGCGCGCGACCGCGGGGAGGTACGGGCGGACCTCGACCTGGACCTCGTCCTGGACGTGCTTCCCGGCATCGTGCTGCACCGCGTGCTGCTGCGCGGCGATCGGCCCACCCCACAGCTCATCTCCCGGGTCGTGGACGACGTCGTCCTGCCGACCGTCCGCCCCGCGACGCCCTGACCGGGCAGCTTTCCCATCCACACGGAGAACACATGGCCACCACCACCACGACGTCCGGCCACGGGCCCGGCGTCGTTCCCGAGGCGCACCGCCACCTCGGCCTCGCCCTCACGCTGATCAGCGCCGCGCAGCTCATGGTCGTGCTGGACGGCACGATCGTGAACATCGCGCTGCCGCACATCCAGACCGACCTGGACTTCACGCCGGCCAACCTGTCCTGGGTCGTGAACGCCTACACCCTGGCCTTCGGTGGCCTGCTGCTGCTCGGCGGTCGGGTCGGCGACCTGCTCGGACGCCGTAAGATCTTCGTCCTCGGTGTGGCGCTGTTCGCCCTTGCGTCGCTGTTCGGCGGACTCGCGCAGACCGAGGGCCAGATGATCATCGCGCGGGTCGCGCAGGGCGTCGGTGCCGCGTTCGCCTCCCCCACCGCGCTGTCGCTCATCACCACGACCTTCCCGGCCGGCCCGGCCCGCAACCGTGCCTTCGCGGTCTACGCCGCGATGTCCGGGGCGGGCGCCGCCATCGGGCTGATCCTCGGTGGCGTCCTGACCGAGGCCTCCTGGCGCTGGACCTTCTTCATCAACGTGCCGATCGGCGTGCTGGTCGT
>DATFPQ010000141.1:0-11698 GCA_035264765.1 Actinomycetales bacterium
GCCGGGCCGGTGCCCCATACGACATGGAAGCGCGGCACCGAGTTGCCAGGCCCGTCCGCGTGGAAGCCACCACGCTCGGCCCAGCCGACCACCGGGAAGAACCGCACGCCGTGCCGCCGCAGCCAGGCTCGCTTCTCCCCGGCGGCGAACTCGACGTAGGCGCGGGCCCACCGGCGCGGCCAGTGGTCCTCACGCTCGCGGTCGAAGCCGGCGGTCCCGGCCCAGTCCTGCAGGGCGAGGTCGAGCCCGTCCCGGACGCCCATCCGCCGCTGCTCCGGCGAGCCGACGAGGAAGAGGCCGCCGAAGGACCAGTACGCCTGGCCGCCCAGCGACTGCTCCGGCTCCTGGTCCACGAGCACGACCCGGCGTCCGGCGTCGGCGAGCTCGGCGGTGGCGACCAGCCCGGCCAGGCCGGCCCCCACCACCACGACGTCAGCGTCCATGCGGCGCACCCTCTCACGCGAGCGCCCGCTGTCGCGGAACGCCGTCCGCGGGGGCAGGGTGGCAGCCGACCGCCGTCGGAGCAGGGACGCGAGCAGGGAGAGGCACGCATGGAGTACGTCAGGCTCGGCCGGACCGGGCTGGAGGTTTCGCGCATCGCGCTGGGCTGCATGACCTACGGCGACCCGCAACGGGGCAACCACACCTGGACGCTGGACGAGGAGGCGAGCCGGCCGCTGATCCGCCAGGCGCTGGAGCTCGGGATCTCCTTCTTCGACACCGCGAACGTGTACTCGGACGGGTCGAGCGAGGAGATCGTCGGCCAGGCACTGGCCGAGATGACCCGGCGCGAGGACGTCGTGATCGCCACCAAGGTCCACGGCCGGATGCGGCCGGGGCCGAACGGTGCGGGCCTGTCCCGCAAGGCGATCCTGACCGAGATCGACGCCAGCCTGCGCCGGCTCGGCACCGACTACGTCGACCTTTACCAGATCCACCGCTGGGACCCCGCGACGCCGGTGGAGGAGACGCTCGAGGCGCTGCACGACGTCGTGAAGGCGGGCAAGGCACGGTACGTCGGTGCGTCCTCGATGTGGGGCTGGCAGTTCGCGAAGTCCTTGTACCTCGCGGACCTGCGGGGCTGGACCCGGTTCGTCAGCATGCAGAACCACTACAACCTGCTCTACCGCGAGGAGGAGCGCGAGATGCTCCCGCTGTGCGCCGACCAGGGCATCGGCGTGCTGCCCTGGAGCCCGCTCGCCCGGGGCCGGCTGACCCGGCCCTGGGACGAGGCCACCGAGCGCTCGCGCACCGACGAGTTCGGCAAGACCCTCTACGACACGGCCTCCAGCGACCGCACCGTGGTGGACCGGGTCGCCGAGGTGGCGGAGGCACGGGGCGTCCCACGGGCGCAGGTGGCCCTGGCCTGGCTGCTGCACCAGCCGGTCGTCACCGCGCCGATCGTCGGGGCCAGCAAGCCGGACCATCTCGACGACGCGGTCGCCGCTGTTGGCCTGCGGCTGGACGCCGAGGAGGTCGCGCGGCTGGAGGACCCGTACGTCCCGCACGAGGTCGCGGGCTTCTGAGTAGTGTCATCGCCGTCTCCCCTCGCGCCCGCCCGACAGGAGCAAACCCGCGTCGGCCGGCCCCTGCGGGACGCCAGGGGCGCGTTGCTCCTGTCCGCCGGGCCCGCTCCGGCGGGCCCCTAGGCTGGCGCGGTGCCCGAGGTACTGCGCTACGCCGCGTTCACGACCGACCCGGCAGGCGGCAACCCGGCCGGCGTGGTGCTCGATGCTCGCGGCCTGACGGCCGAGGCGATGCAGCGCGTGGCGGCTGACGTGGGCTTCTCCGAGACGGCCTTCCTGATCCGCCGGGACGACGACGGCCCGGGCTGCTACGACGTGCGGTACTTCGCCCCGGCGGTCGAGGTGCCGTTCTGCGGGCACGCGACGATCGCCGCCGCCGTGGCGCTGGCCGAGCGGGAGGGTCCGGCGCCGCTGACCCTGCAGTCCCCGGCCGGCGAAGTCCGGGTAGCGACCGCCGCGGGCCCGGACGGCCTCACGGCCGAGCTCACGTCGGTGCCGCCGACCGTCGAGGACGCCGCACCCGATCTGGTCGCGGCCGCGCTCGCTGCACTGCGCTGGTCGGCGGACGACCTGGACCCGACGTACCCGCCCGCCGTCGCGGACGCGGGGGTGCGGCACCTCGTGCTCGTCACGCGGACCCGGGACCGGCTGGCGCGGCTGGACTACGACGTTCCTGGCCTCGCGGCGGTCATGCGGTCGGCGCGCCTCACCACCCTGCAGCTCGCCTGGCCGGAGGGCGACGACCGCTGGAGCTCGCGCAACCCGTTCCCGGTGGGCGGCGTCGTCGAGGACCCCGCCACCGGCGCCGCAGCGGCGGCCCTCGGCGGGTACCTGCGGCACTACGGGTTCGTCGTCCCTCCCGCACGTCTGACGATCAGCCAGGGCGTGAACCTCGGACGTCCCAGCACGCTGATCGTGACCCTGGACGCCGACCACTCGGGAGTGCGGGTGGCCGGCGCCGCCGTGCGACTCCCCTGACCGCTGCGCGCTCCCCAGAATCTGCTTATCTCGCCTATACTTGGCACTCGGACCGCTGGAGTGCCAGACCCCGGCGCGCACGCCCTGCTGGAGGACCACATGCCGACGTACGCCTACGCCTGCACCGTCTGCGACCACCGCTTCGAGGCCGTGCAGTCGTTCTCCGACGACGCGCTGACCGTCTGCCCGGAGTGTGACGGCCGGCTGCGCAAGGTGTTCGGCTCGGTGGGCGTGGTCTTCAAGGGCTCCGGCTTCTACCGGACCGACTCCCGCGCGACCGCCTCGGCGGGCTCGGGCAACGGCTCTGGCAACGGCTCGGCCAAGGAGTCGGCGAAGGGCTCGGGCGACACCGCGGCGGCCAAGCCGGCCAAGGAGTCCTCGACGTCGAGCAGCTCGTCCTCCAGCAGCTCGTCGTCCAGCAGCTCCTCAGGCGGCTCGTCCGCGAGCAGCTCCGCCGCCTGAGCGCTCGGACGCCTCCACGGGGCGCCGCTCTCGGTCGTCCACAGCCCAACCCGCGAGCGCAGCGGCCGCACCCCCAGGCCGCCTAGGCTCCCCGCATGACTGCTGCCGACGCCGCCGCGCCGATCGGTGTGATCGGCGGGTCCGGGCTGTACGAGTTCGTCGCCCGGGGCCGGGAAGTCGAGGTCACGACGCCGTTCGGCGCGCCCAGTGACCCCATCACGGTCGGCGACGTCGGCGGTCGGCCGGTCGCCTTCCTACCCCGCCACGGCCGCGGCCACCGCTTCCCGCCGCACCTGGTGAACTACCGGGCGAACCTCTGGGCGCTGCGTGCGCTCGGCGTTCGCCAGGTGCTCGCCGCGTCCGCCGTGGGCTCGCTGCGCCCCGAGCTGGGCCCGGGGTCCGTCGTGCTGCCGGACCAGGTGGTCGACCGCACGCAGGGCCGCGAGGGCACCGTCTACGACGCGGCGGGAACCGCCGTCCACGTGTCGATGGCCGACCCCTACTGCCCGCGCGGTCGCCGGGCGGTGCTGGACGCCGGGCGGCGCGAGGACCTCCCCGTGACCGACGGCGGCACGCTCGTGGTGGTGCAAGGACCCCGGTTCTCGACCCGGGCCGAGTCCCGCTGGCACGTCGCGGCCGGGTGGACGCTCGTGGGCATGACCGGCATGCCGGAGACGGGGATCGCACGCGAGCTGGCGATGTGCCTCACCGGCGTCGGGCTGGTGACCGACCTCGACGCGGGCGTCGATGCGGGCGAGGGCGTGACACAGGCAGAGGTGATGGAGGTGTTCGCCCGCAACGTGGTCCGGCTGCGGTCGCTGCTGGAGTCGGCGTTGGCCCTGCTGCCGGACGACGACAACTGTCCCTGCCAGCACGCGCTCGACGGCCTGCGGCTGCCGTTCGAGCTGCCCTGACAGGCCGTGCCGAGCTGGCCTCGGGCGGCCCGCGACCCTGGCTGGGCGCCGCTTCGGCGGCATCATGCGGGACGTCGGCGCGTGGCCGCGGCCGGGTTGGTCGCGGGGGCGCTGGCCACCGGGCTGCACGTGTTGGCACCGCGGCCTCCAGTAGGCGCGCCGGTGCTCGTGGCGGCGCATGACGTGTCCGCAGGCGCTGTGCTCGACACCGCGGACCTGCGGGTCGTCCGCCGGACGGCGTCCGAGCTGCCGGACGGGGCACTGGACGACGCGTCGCTGGCGGTGGGGCGAACCGTCGGCAGCGGCATGCGGACCGGCGAGGCGCTGACCGATGCCCGGCTGGTCGGTCCGGGGCTGCTGGCCGGACGTCCGCGCGGGGACGTGGCCGCGCCGGTCCGGATCGCCGACGGCGAGGCCGCGGCGCTGCTGCGGCCTGGCGACCGGGTCGATGTGCTGCAGGCCAGCGGAGGTGAGGGCATCCTGAGCGGCTCGGGGAGCGGCTCTGGGAAGGACCTCGAGAGCGGGGCCGAGAACGCGGCCGGCTCCGCCAACGGTGCCGCGGGCGAGAACGAGCGCGACCCCAGCACAACTGGCGGCGCCCGGACCGTCGTGCGCCGCGCCACGGTGCTGGCCCGACCGGGCGTCGCCGGTTCGGGCGGCGGCCTGCTCCCGGACGCGGACCCGGCGGCCGGCGGTCTGCTCGTGCTCGCGGTGCGTGAGGACGAGGCCGCCGATCTCGCCGAGGCAGCGGCCCGTGGCCCGCTGGCGGTCGTGCTGCGCTAGGCGTTTCGCTGAGGTCGCCTGGCCGCGTCGGCCAGCTTCGGTCCCGCGTTACTCCCCAGCAGCGCCGCGAGCACGACTGGCGGCACGGTGGCGAAAGCGGCTGATCGGGGCTGATCGTGGCAGCTGCCTTCGCATGTGCGAAGGCAGCTGCCACGAGCGCGTTCAGGCCTCGTGGTCGACGGCGGCGGGCCAGCAAGGGGCCGTCCTCGACGCCGATCCGCAGCCACCGAGTCTGGCAAGTCTGCGCCGGCGCCGACCCGTCCCTGGTGCTGCGCTACGCGCTTGCGCCGCAGCCGCTCTCGTCCGAGCGGGTGAGCGGCCTTGCCGCGCTCGAGCGCAACTCTCCGCCGTGCTGCGCTACGCCGTATCACCGCAGCCGCGAAGGGATCAGTGCAGAGCCGCCAATGACTGACCCGTCGTGCGCTCAGTCCCGTCTGGTCCGGGTCGGCTCAGTCCCAGTGCGGTGGCCGCTGTTCGAGCAGCCAGCGGTCGTGCGGGTCCAGCGAATCGGGGTCCCGGCCCCAGCCAACGTCGGTGTCGTCCCGTGTTTGTTCCGGCAGGCCGCCGTCACTCCTCCGCTGACCTCGTGCCGCTGCCGTATCGGAGTCGGCCCTCTCCGCCGCGCCGGGCAGACCTGGCGCCCCGGCACCTCCTGCCTGCGCCCAACCCAGCGCCCCAGCGGACCCGGCCCCCTCGATCGGCCCCCGCGCGGCCGACCCCTCCGCCTCGGCCGACGCTTGTCCGTCAGCCGGCCCGTGCACGGCAGAGCCTTCCGCCTGGGCGGACGCTTGCTCCTCGTCCGACCGTTCCCGTCCTCCGGACGCTTGTCCGTCGACCGACGCTTGTCCCTGGATCGACCCGCGTCCGTCGGCCACGTTGGGCACAGCCGCAGGCTCGTCGGTGCGCCCGGGGTCGGTCACGACGGCTCCTCGGCCGGGCGGCGAGTGTCGGCCACGCGGGCGATGGCGGCGTCGAGCGCGGCATCGACCCGGGCGCTGCGCCGGCGGAAGCCCAGGTACTGCCGGGCGAGCGCTGCGATCTGCTCGGGACTGCGGCTCAGTGTGTCCGCGCGGATCCAGGCGACGACCGCGTCCAGCTCGGCGTCGGTGTACCCCTCGACGGGCAGTCCCGGGCGGACCGCGGGACGGTTCCCGGACCGCACCCCCTGCTGCGCTCTGGCCGGGACCGGCGGCCGGTCGAGGTCCCATCGCACGTTCTGCCACCCCGAAACGTCCGGCAGCAGCGCACCCGCGCGGCGCCGGCGCTCGCGCCCAGCTGCGGCCCGCACCACGGCGACCACGCGCGCGACCTCGCGGGCCGGGTCGCGGAACACATCCGTGCTCCACAACCGCAGATGGGTCCAGCCCAGCCGCTCCAGATGCTGCACCCGGAGCCGGTCGCGGTCGCGGGTCGAGGTCATGGCGGCGTACGCGGGGCCGTCGCCCTCGACCGCGACAAGCAACGGTCCGCCGTCCTCCCCCACAGCAAGGTCCACCGGAACCGCGGACGCGCCGTAACGCTCGACCACCCGCAGCCCCTCAGCACGGAGCCGGTCGGCCAGGTCGCGCAGCAGTGCGTCCGGCGCGGGACCCTCGGGTGCGCCGTAGTCCGCAGCACCCCGCTCCGCTGCCGAGCGGGCTGCGGCCCGATCCGACGTCGACTGGTCCACTGCCGCGCCCACCGACGCGGCCCGATCCGACGCCGCCCGATCCGACGCCGCCCGATCCGACGCGGCCCGATCCGACGCGGCCCGATCCGACGCCGCCCGTTCCGACGCCGAGCGGTCCGCTGCTCCGCCGTCCGATGCAGCGCCCTCCGAGCCAGCCCGATCCGATGCGCGACCGTCCGACGTAGCCACGTTCGCTGGCCCGCCGCCCGCAGCGCCGCCGTGCGATGCCGACCGCTCGAACCCGACGGCGACCGCGGGCCCACCCGCGGCCGCGTACGCGAGTAGGTCGCGCAGCAGCCGGGGACCCACCCCGGACAACCGCGCCGGGTCGAGGTCCTCCGGCCCGAAGGACGCCACGACCGTCATCCGGCGCCGAGCCCGCGTCGTGGCCACGGCCAGCCGGCGCTCCCCGCCGGGCTCGCTGAGCGGCCCGAACCGATGCAGGACGCGCCCGTGCGGCGTCCGCCCGAACCCGACCGTCAACAGCACCGCGTCGCGAGTGTCGCCCTGCGCCTCGTCCACCGACTTGATCAGCAGCGGCTCGGGGACGCCCGACGCGCCGCCCCGGTTCAGGGTGACGGCGAGCTCCGGCGCCTTCGCCAGCGCCAGCCGCAGGGCCTCCCGGACGTTCTCGGCGTGACGGCGCCCGAGCGTCACCACGCCCAGCGACTCGCGCGGACGGGTCCGGGCGTGCTCCAGCACCAGCTCGACGACGCGCGCGACCTCGGCCTCGGTGCTCTCGACGGCGTCCGCGCCCGGAGCCAGGACGCCCGTTCCCTGCACGAGGTCCAGCCGCACGGCCGCCGAGCCGCCGGACTCGTCCTCAGCTGACGCCGGCGCGCCGGCCGCGGGGACTGTCAACAGGCCGGCGTCATAAAAGTACTCGTTGGCGAACGCGACCAGCCCCTCGTCCAGGGCCCGGTACTGCGTCCGCAGCCGCGCCACGGGAAGCACGGGGGCCAGCACGTCGAGCAGCGAGTCCGCGCCCGCCCCCGGCTGCGGCTCCGGCTCGGAGCCGTCTGGCTCGACCGCCACGGTCCATTGCGTGGGGCGCAGCTGCCGATCGTCACCGACGACGACGACCTGGCGTGCACGCGACAGCGCCGGGACCGCCTCGGCCGCCGACAGCTGCGACGCCTCGTCGACCACGACGACGTCGAAGGTCTGCCCCGGTGCCAGAACCTCCGGAACCGTGAGCGGGCTCAGCGCCCAACAGGGGGTGGCTGCGGCCAGGACGTCGGGACTGCGACGCGCGAGGTCCAGCAGCGAGTGGTGGCCGCGGACCCGGCCGGCCTCGGCTCGCAACAGTTGGGCCTGCTCGGGGTGCCGCTCCACCGACCGTGCCAGCCGCTCCGTGGTCGCCTGCCGCACCCGCGCCGCGCCCGCCGCGACGTGCTCGCGGTCGGCGGCGGCATACTCCAGGGCCAGCGTGCGTAGCAGCTCACCGTCGTGCTGCCCGTACCGCGGGTCGGTCGCTGCGACGTGCTGCAGCAGGGACGTCCACCAGACCAGCTCGAGCTCGGACCCGACGTCCTGGGCCGGCACACCCCTGCTCGCGAGGTCGACCAGCAGCGGCTCCAGCCCGGCGGCGCGGAGCCGTCCGCGCAGCCGCGCCGCGCGTGGCGCGATGGCAAGCGTTGACGAGCGTTCGCGCAGGATGGTCAGCCGCGACACCAGCGTCTCCAGGTCGGTGCCCATCAGGTCGGCACCCGCAGGCGTGCCTGCGAGGCGGTCTGCCAGCCAGGTGAGCGACCGCGCGGCCTCGGCGTACGCCTGCTGCGCCGACGCCAGCCCGGTGGGCACCCGGGGGCGGCCCCCGGGTCCAGACAGTTGCTGCCAGCGCTCGCGCTGGTCGTGGGCCAGCACCAGGGCGGCGTGCAGATCCTGGGGCGGCGGCCCCGGACGCAGCAGCGCACGGGCCTGGCGGACCAGCCGACGACGGTCCCACCAGTCCAGCCCGACGCCACGCTCATCGCGCCACTCCGCCGTCGCCGTGGCGGCCACCGTGTCCGCGAGCGAGGTGTCCCAGACCGACGTCGAGAAGACCTCGAGCGTCTGGCGCACCGAGGCCACCAGCGCAAGAGACTCGCCCCAGTCGGCGAGCGTCCCGCCCACCGGCAGCCCGGCGTCCTCAAGCACGGAGGAGACGCGCTGGCGGGCGCGGGGCAGCTTCGTCGCCACCAGGTCGGTGACCGTGCGAAGGGCCTGCTCGGCGTCGTCCGCGGTGGGCAGGTCGGCTCCGAACCACGGGTCGTCGTCCGGACCGACGTCCAGCACCCCAGCCTCCGCCGCTGCCTGGAGCTCCTCGGCCAAGGCATCGAGCGCGGGCCGGGTCAGGCGGGTCAGGTCGTCCCCGCGAACTCGCACCCGCGAGCGCGGCGCCGGGCGGCGGACGGTCAGCGCCGCGAGGGCGAGCTGCGCGTCGTACGCGCTGACCCCCCAAGGGATCCGCGGCGCGTGCAGGGCCTCGACATGGCCAGAAAGGGCGTCCCGGCGCTCCTCGAGAATGGGCAGCAGCTGGTCCTCGTTCGGCTGCTCGCCGGCGTCCAACCGGTCCAGCCTGGCCGCGAGCGCGCGAGCCACCCGGCGCCGTCCGGACGTGCCCTCCGGCAGATGCAGCACCAGGTCGTCCAGGCCCACGGCCGCCAGCCGCGCCAGGACGCCCTCGATCGCGGCCCGCTTCTGCGTCACGAGCAGCGTTCGCCGCCCGTCGAGGGCGAGCGCGGCGACCAGGCCGGCGATGGTCTGCGACCGTCCCGTGCCCGGCGGCGCCTGCACCACCAGGTGAGAGCCGGCGCGGACGGCGTCCAGGACGGCCTGCTGGTCGCGGTCGGCGTCGAGGACCACCACCTCATCTCGTGGGTCCGGATCCGGCACGGACGCCGGAAGAGCACGGGCAGCGCCCGCGAGCGCCGTGGGGTCACCGGTGAGGGCCGCGACGACGTCGGAATCGGCGAGCGAGTCGGCCTGCTCGGCCAGGTCCGCCGTCAGCATGGAGGCCGCCGCCGAGAAAGTGCTGACCACGAGCCGCTGCTCGGCCCGGAAGCCAGGCACCTGCGCGCAGGCCGCGGCGACCCGGGCCAGAGCGGGGGCAGGATCGAAGCGGACGTCGGTGAGGGCCAGCGCGGCCACGGCATCGGCGTCCAGCTGGATGCCGTGCTCGGCGGCCAGGTCGTGGACCAGCGCCGGGTTGAGCTCGACGTCGTCTCCGAGGTCGACATCGAAGTCATCCGCCGCCGCGTCGCGGGGCCGCAGGACGCAGGAGCGCAGCAGTACGGGCGCGGCCGGAGCGGGTCCGGAAGTCGTCCAGGTGGCGATCCCCACGGCGAGCCAGCAGGCCGCGAGGCCTCGCTCGTCCGCTAGCTCGGTCGTCTTGGCCGAAATGGCGCGGGCCCGCCGCCGGGCGTCGGCTAGTGCGCCGGGTTCGCGGACGAGGTCGCTGAGCCGAGTCGGACGGCCGGCGAACAGCATCGCCAGCCCGCTCGGGTGTGCGTGGGTCAGGTCCAGCGTCCCCGACGACAGGTCGCGGTAGGCGCGAAGCCCGTCGTGGCCGCCAAGTCGGGACAGCCGGCCGGTCCAGTCCTCGACCGCGGAGGCGACGCGACGCTCGCGCGTCGGAACGTCGTCCGCTGAGGTGGTCGTCGGGGACGGGAGGTTCTGGTCGGCCACGGCCCCCACGCTAGTTCGTCGGTGCACCGGCCACTGCGGCGCCACCCGGGCGAAACGGGCCCGAACGTGGTTGACGGTGTGCACCGCGCAGGGGGGGCAAGCGGTGCACACCGTCGAGGTAAAGAGTGCGCGTCCCCCCTTGCAACGTCAAGCAGAACGTAAAGAAATCGTCTGTGTCTCACCTCACTCGTCCCATGTCGGTGCTTGGATGCCCGATCCGCCACCGATTTCGTCAGATCTCCAGGATCGCCTGCATCTGGGCCGCCGCAGAGGTATGTCGCCGCCTGAAGGACGGGCGGTTCGGTGTCAGGGACAATCACCGGGTGACCGAACCTCAGCAGGCGCCGGAGTCGCGGCGGGTGCCCCTCCAGGCCCCCGCCGCGCCGGCCCGCACCGACGTCCTGGTGGTCGGGGCCGGACCGGCCGGCTCGGCGGCCGCGGCCTGGGCGGCGCGTGCGGGGCTCGACGTCGTGCTCGCCGACCGGAGCGTCTTTCCGCGGGACAAGGCCTGCGGCGACGGCCTTACGCCGCGCGCGGTGGCCGAGCTGCGCCGCCTCGGTCTTGGCGAGTGGCTGCTCGGACGGGCCGCGAACTGGGGGCTGCGGGCGGCGGGCTTCGGGCAGGAGCTGTATCTCCCCTGGCCGGGTGGCTCGCTGCCCGCCTATGGCAGCGCCGTCCCGAGGACCGAGCTCGACGCCACGGTCCGCGAGGCCGCCGTGACCGAAGGGGCAGTGCCGGTAGAGCAGGCGCGGGCGGTGGACGTCGAGCGGGACGGCGACCGAGTGACCGGCGTGGTCTTCCGACGGGGCTCACGGACCTTCACCATCGGCTGCAATCGGCTGGTGGTCGCCGACGGCGCGCGGTCGCAGCTGGGTCGGGTGCTGGGCCGGGAGTGGCACCGCGACACGGCCTACGGCGTCGCGATTCGCGGCTACGCAAAGTCGTCCCGCAGTGACGACCCCTGGATCAGCTCGCACCTGGAGCTGCGCGGCGAGGACGACGAGCTGCTCAGCGGGTACGGCTGGGTCTTCCCGTTGGCGGACGGCGAGGTGAACATCGGCGTTGGGACGCTGGCGACCGCGCGCCGGCCGGCCGACGTCGCACTGCGGCCACTGCTGGACGTCTACACGGAGCAGCGGCGCGAGGAGTGGGGGTTGGTCGGGGACGTCCGCGCCCCGGCGTCCGCGCTGCTGCCCATGGGCGGGGCCGTGTCTGGCGTGGCCGGCCGCAACTGGGGGCTGGTGGGCGACGCGGCAGGCTGCGTGAATCCGCTGAACGGCGAGGGCATCGACTACGGTCTCGAGACCGGGCGCCTGATCGCCGAGCTCCTGGGGGCCGGTGGGGACCTTTCCCCCGCATGGCCCGCGACATTGCGCGGTCACTACGGCGAGGCGTTCTCGGTGGCCCGGCGGCTGGCCAGCCTGATCACCGTGCCGGGCCTGCTGCCGGCCGCCGGGCCGGTGGGGATGCGCTCGCGCACGCTGATGAAACTGGCGCTGCGGGTCATGGGGAACCTGGTGAGCGACGAGGACCGGGACGCCGTGGCTCGCGTGTGGCGGGCCGCCGGCCGGCTGTCGTCCCGGTGGGACGCTCGGCCGCCGTTCGCTTCCGCTCGCTGAGTCGCCACTCGTCGTCCGCCTCTCCACGTACGCCCCTCGCCGTACGCCCCTCCACGTACGCCCCTCCTCTCGCCCTTC
>DATFPQ010000142.1:0-6430 GCA_035264765.1 Actinomycetales bacterium
CCGCGGCGGCGAGGTCGCTGACCCGGGAGGGGCCGAGATCGTCGAGCTGGGCCAGTGCGCGCCACAGGGCGCGTGGCATTCCGGTCGGGGTCTCGCGCGCCGCGAGCCGGGTGAAGCGGGCGCTCGTCACGAGCAGCTCGATGGCGAGCCTTCTCGGGTCCGAACTGGTGGCCATGTCCCGAGTTTACATAGAAAGGCTATCTTTATCTAGTGGGTTTGCGCAGCGGCTTCACAGGGCCAGGTAGTCGGCCCACAGGTGCATCAGCGCAAGAGAACGGTACGGCCTCCACGCCTCTGCCGTCGAGGCCACCGCACGCTGGGTCGTCACCGGGAGGCCGAGCCGCTGGAGGGCACGCCGCGCCGCAAGATCGCCCGGGAGGAACACGTCCGGGTCAGCGCGACAGCGAAGAGCCACGTAGCCGCACGTCCACGCCCCGATGCCGGGAATCGCCAGGAGGTCGGATGGCGACGGAAGCCTGCCGGCCGGCGCGACTGCGGCGGCGGTCGCGACGACGGTGCGAGCACGCGCGGCAGGCATGGCGAGCGAGGCGTCCGTGGGGTTGAGGGCGGCGATCACCGCAGCCCCCGGCCAGACGTGGGTGACGCCGGGCGTCTCAGCGAGCCAGGCCGGCAGGCGCTGCCCGTGCCTCGACACCAGTCGCGCGCCCAGCGTGCGCGCTCCCGCCAGGGAGACCTGCTGGCCGATCACCGTGCGGATCAGCGTCTCCGCGTGGTCGACGCTGCCAGGCGGCCTCAGGCCCGGGCGCGCGGCCACGAGTGGGGCGAGCAGGGCGTCGCGGGCCAGGTGCTCCTCGGCGCCGGCGACGTCCGGGTCGAGGGTCAGCAGGTGGCGCAGCCGGACCAGGGCCGCGTGGCGGTCGGCCGGGTCGGTGAGCCGCAACGTGACCGCGTACCCGGGGTTGTCCGCAGCGACGGCCGCCACGGCCGGGCCACCCGGGAGGGTGAGGCTCCTGGCGTAGGTGACGCCGTCCCAGCTCTCCACGCCCGGGACGGCGTGGGCGGCGACGAACGCCAGCAGCCGCGCGGGGTCCTGGCGGCCGGTACCGGTGAGGCGGTGCTCGGACACCTTCCCCAGGCGCGGCACGGCGGCATCCTCCCAAGGAAGGATGCCGCCGTGCTGCGGAAAAGAGTGCGCGTCAGACCAGGGCTGGGAACGAGATGCCGACGCCGCCGCGAGTCGTCGCGCCGTATCGGGCCTTCGCCGCCTCCAGGTCGAGCGGGGCGGTGGTCATCACGATGTCGTCGGTGAGCTTGTCCGCCGGGACCAACCAGGACACCTCGAACTCGATGCCGTCGGGGTCCTTGGCGTAGAGCGCCTTCGTGGTGCCGTGGTCGGACGCGCCGACGAGGGCACCCATGCTGTTCAGCTTGCCGGCGATCCGCTCGAGCTCGGCGAGGGTGTCGACCTCCCAGGCCAGGTGGTACAGGCCCACGGAGCCGCGGCCCGCGGCCGACCCGGTCGCGTGCGTGCCCACGGCGAACAACCCGAGGTCGTGGTCGTTCTGGCTGGCCTCGGCCTGAAGGAACGCCGCCCGGCCCGGGATCTCGTTGGCGATGCGGAACCCGAGGGCCTCGCGGTAGAAGGCGACGCTGGCGTCGACGTCGCGCACGTAGAGGACGGCGTGGTTCAGGCGGGTGACGGGCATGTCGGCTCCTCGCAAGCTCCGGCGCTAGGCATCTGCTCAAGCGCTCAAGTAGATACTAGGCTCAACCTGCATGAGCGCTCAAGTATTCCTAGAATCTGGAGGGTGACGGGGACCCGGTGGTTGGACGACGACGAGCAGCAGGCCTGGCGTGGGCTGCTGGCCGCGACCGCCCGGATCGACCGACTGCTGGACGAGCAGCTGCAGCGCGACAGCGGCATGCCGCACGCGTACTACATGGTCCTCGTAGCGCTGTCCGAGCAGCCGGGCCGGGCGTGCCGGATGAGCGTGTTGGCGGAGCGGACGATGTCGTCGCAGAGCCGGGTGTCGCACGCGGTGGCCCGGCTCGAGGAGCGCGGCTGGGTGCGCCGTGACCCGAGCAGCTCGGACCGTCGCGGCAAGCTCGCCGTCCTCACCGAGGAGGGCCGTCGGGCCCTGCGCGAGGCCGCACCTGGCCACGTGGAGCAGGTCCGGCGGGTCGTGTTCGACCGGCTGACCCCTGCCCAGGTGCAGCAGCTGCGGGAGATCACCAGTGCCATCACCGCTCCGGCGGACGACGACACCGACGAGGGCGACACACCGTGCGACGGCGCCAACGGCCGCTCGCTCTGACCTACGGCTCGGTGCTGCATAAGGGTCTTATCGCAACACGCTGACTCCCGAGCCGCCCGGCGTCCGTCACCTTCCGGACGTCCAAGAAGGGTCGTGAGCCTGGTAGGCGCGCCACCGTTGACGTCGGGCCGAAGCGGGTCCAAGGTGCACGAGCCACCGCACGCGCCGGCCCAGCACACCGGCGCGAGCCACGGTCAACGACGACTGGAGGGCAACCACGATGAGCACCACCACGGCAGGCGCAGATCCCCTGATGCGGACGCAGCGTCGACGCGCGGTCGTCGCGAGCACCGTCGGGACCACGATCGAGTGGTACGACTTCTTCCTCTACGGCACGGCGGCCGCCCTTGTCTTCCCCCAGGTCTTCTTCCCGAACTCCTCGGAGCTCGCGGGCGCGCTGGCCGCCTTTTCCACGCAGTTCGTCGGCTTCGCGGCCCGTCCGATCGGTGCGGCGATCTTCGGTCACTACGGCGACCGGGTCGGGCGCAAGGCCACGCTCATCACGACGCTCATGCTCATGGGGATCGCGACCTTCCTGATCGGTTGCCTGCCCAGCACCAGCACCATCGGCGTCACCGCGGCCGTCCTGCTCGTCCTGCTGCGCATCGTCCAAGGGATCGGCGTCGGTGGAGAGTGGGGTGGCTCGGTCCTGATGTCGATGGAGTGGGGGTCCCCCCGCCGCCGCGGGTTCATGGCCTCGTGGCCCCAGCTGGGCGTGCCGCTCGGCCTGCTGCTGTCGACCGGCATGGTCCGCCTGATGTCCAGCGCCACCGGCGACGACTTTGAGACCTGGGGCTGGCGGGTGCCGTTCCTGGTCAGCATCGTCCTGGTGGGCGTCGGCCTCTACGTGCGGCTCAACGTGATGGAGAGCCCGGAGTTCGACCGGGTGAAGGAGACCCGGACCGTCCACAAGGCGCCGATCCTGGAGGTCATCAAGCGCCAGCCGCTGGAGATCCTCACGTCGGCGTTCGTGCGGATGGCCGAGCAGGCGCCGTTCTACCTCTTCATCACCTTCGTCCTCACCTACGGCACGACCGAGCTGGACTTCGAGCGCAACGAGCTGCTCAACGACACGCTCGTCGCCGCCGCCATCGGGCTGTTCAGCGTGCCGTTCTTCGGTCACCTCTCCGACGTCATCGGCCGCCGGCTGATGTACGGCATCGGCATCGTGTGCACCGCGCTGTTCGCGTTCCCGTACTACGGGTTGCTCAACACCAAGCAGTCGGGTCTGGTGCTGCTGGCCATCGTCCTGTCGTTGGTGATCCACGACATGATGTACGGCCCGCAGGCGGCGCTGATCGCGGAGAGCTTCGGCACCAACGTGCGGTACAGCGGCGCCGGGCTCGGCTACCAGCTGGCGTCGGTCATCGCGGGTGGTCCGGCACCGCTGATCGCCGCCGCCATCCTGGCCCGGACCGGCAGCAGCACGGGCATCAGCTGGTACATCATCGGCTGCGCGGTCCTGTCGATGATCGCGCTGCTGGTCATGCCGCGGGGACGCGGGATGGAGCCGCCGCCGCGGCGCTGACCCGGGCCGCCCCCATCGCTTGCTCCACGGGGCCGCCTCCCGGACGACGTCCGGCGGCTCCCGTGGAGCAACGCGGCTGCCAGGGAGCAAGGTCAGAGTGGGCGGACGGTGCCGCGCAGGTGCTCGGTGCCCGACCGCGAGCTGAGCCCGAGCAGCCAACCGCCGTCGTGGGGTCGGGTACGGAGCTCCACCGTGGACGGCAGCAGCACGGGACGGCGGAACACGATCCGGACCTCGTGCGCCGGAGGACTCCACGGTTCAAGGGACGCGAGGCAGCGGGCCGCCGTCCACATGCCGTGCGCGATGGCGCGCGGGAACCCGAAGGCCCGAGCCGCCGGCGCCGCCAGGTGGATCGGGTTCACGTCACCGCTCACGGCCGCGTACCGGCGTCCGATGTCGGCGGGCACTCGCCAGCGCGCCGTCGGCGGACCGTCGGTCCCGAGCACCGGGAGGTCGTCCGGGCCCTCCGGACCAGCCGGGCCGTCCGGACCAGCCGCGCCCGAGGCGAGCTCCGGCCGCGATGAGCTGGACGCGGCATCCGACCTCGCGAGGTAGGTGCTGCGGCCCGACCACACCTCCTCGCCAGCCACCGACGCGGTCGACACCAGGTCGACCTGCCTGCCGCGCGGGTGGTCCCGAAGTCGCTCAGCTCGCACGAGATACGACAGGGGCTCGCACGCGTCGACGACCCGGTGCAGCACCAGGCTGTTCGCTACGTGCACGAGGCCCGGCAGGGGCAGCGGAAAGCCACGCTCGGCCATCAGCGTCGCCTGCAGCCCGAACGAGAGCACGTGCAGATAGGTGGATGGCAGCGCGTCGCGGACGACGTAGCCGCAGAGCCGCTGGTACGCGGCCAGCCGGCCGCGGTCCACCACGACACCGTGGTGCTCGACCCGCGTGTCCGGCAGCGGGCCACCGCGGCCCCGCGCCGTGAGGGCGGCCCGAACCAGCAGCGGGGCCAACCTCGGCGAACCCTGCACCGCGATCGTCCGCACCGCTCAGGCTCCCAGCAGGCTCTGGCCGCAGACCCGCAGCACCTGCCCACTCACGCCGGCGCTGCCCGGCTCGGCGAAGAAGGCGACCGTCTCGGCGACGTCGACCGGCAGGCCGCCCTGGCTGAGACTGGTGATCCGACGTCCCAGCTCGCGGCTCGCGAACGGGATGCGGGCGGTCATGTCGGTCTCGATGAACCCCGGCGCCACGGCGTTCACCGTGGTGCCGCGGTCGCCGACCTCAGCCGCGCGTGCCTGGACCATGCCGATCACGCCCGCCTTGCTGGCCGCGTAGTTGACCTGGCCCCGGTTGCCCGCGATGCCGGTGAGCGAGGCGAGGCAGACGACCCGGCCGCCATCGGCGAGGCCGCCCTCCCTCAGCAACACGTCGTCGATCCTCAGCTGCGCCTCCAGGTTGACGGCGAGCACGCTGCCCCAGCGGTCGGCGTCGGTGTTGACGAGGAGCCGGTCGCGGGTGATTCCGGCGTTGTGCACCATGACGTCGAGGCTGCCGTGCCGGCTGCGGGCGTGGTCGGCGATACGGGCGCCGGCGTCGGCTGCGGTGACGTCCAGCTGAAGCGCGGTGCCCCGGACCTTGTTCGCAACCGCGGCCAGGGCCTGACCAGCAGCCGGGACGTCGATCGCGACAATTGTCGCGCCGTCACGGGCCAACACGTCGACGATTGCCGCACCGATCCCACGAGCTGCGCCCGTGACAACAGCAACCTTTCCGTCAAGCGGCCGGGGACCCGCGTCGTCGGCAACGGTTACCGGCACAACCCGGAGGACCTGGCCGTCGACGTATGCGGACCGCGACGACAGCAGGAACCGCAGGGTCGACCGCGCGGCGTCCTCCGCGCCGTCGGCCACCAGCACGAGGTTCGCCGTCGCGCCGAAGCGCAGCTCCTTGCCCACGGAGCGGACGATGCCGTGCAGGGCCTGCTGTGTGGCCGCGGCGGCCGCGGAGCCGACCGACTCGGTCGGCCGCCCGACCAGGACCACGCGCCCGCACGGCGCCAGCCGACGGATGGCCGGGGACAGCGTGGCACGGAGCTGCTCGAGCTCGCCTGGCACCGTCGCGGCGCTCGCGTCGAAGACCACCGCCCCGACCCGGGGCCCGTCGACATCGGCCGCCGCTACGACGTCGCTGCCGGCCGCCTGCAGCAGGTCGCGGACGACCGGCAGCACTGGCGCCTGCCCCACGCCGGCCAGCAGCGCCGGCCCGACCAGCAGCGGCTGGTCCGGCGTCCACCGGCGCAGCTGCACCGGCCGTGGCAGTCCCAGCCTGGTCGCCACCGCCGCCCCGGGCCCGCCCGACACCAGGCGGGAGTAGCGGTCGGTCATCGGGCCGCCTCCAGGATGGCGACGACGCCCTGCCCACCCGCCGCGCAGATGGAGATGAGCCCGCGGCCAGACCCCTTCTCGTGCAGCAGCTTCGCAAGGGTGGCGACGATGCGCCCACCGGTGGCAGCAAAGGGATGACCAGCGGCGAGCGAGGACCCGGTCACGTTCAGCCGCGAGCGGTCGATCGACCCGAGCGACGCGTCCAGGCCCAGCCGCTCCTTGCAGAACGTCTCCCTCTCCCAGGCCGCCATCGTCACCAGGACGGTGGAGGCGAAGGCCTCGTGGATCTC
>DATFPQ010000143.1:0-13074 GCA_035264765.1 Actinomycetales bacterium
TGGACGTGGGCCGGGCCACCCGGCTGATCCCGCCGGCGATCCGGCGGGCGCTGATCGCCCGCGACCGCGGCTGCGCGTTCCCCGGCTGCCGGCGACCACCGCGCTGGTGCGACGCCCACCACATTCAGCACTGGTCCGACGGCGGGCCGACGTCCCTGGTGAACCTGGTGCTGCTCTGCGACTTCCACCACGACGTGATCCACCACGGCCACTGGACCGTCACGATCACCGACGGCCGACCCGTGTTCGTACCACCGGCCTGGCTCGACCCGACCAGGTTCCCCCGCGGACCCACCGACCCCTGTGCCGCCTGAGTGCGGGAGTCGCGACACGGCCTGACGGATCGTCCCTCCAACGGCCCATATGCCACCAGCTCGGCGGCAGCTTCTAATCCCCCTGGCGGTCAGGGGTCGCAGGGGTGCCGACACCTCGTTCCCCACGGTGCTGTCTCGGTCCATCGCCAAACCTCCCTGGCGCCGCTTGGTCATGGTGACGGTGGTCCCCTGGTCCGGCTCCGACACGACGGCGAACTCGTCGGTCATCCGGCGCGCCCCCGGTAGGCCGAGGCCGAGCCCAAGGCCGCGGGCGCGGGCGCTGTGTGTCCGTCACGAGGGGACGGTCGACGTCGGCAAGCCCCGGGCCGGTGTCGCGGGCAACCAGCCGGACACCGGGTCGTGAATCCTCCAGCAGTCCGAAGACGATCTCTCGCGCGCGCCTGCGGACCGCACGATGCTGCCATCAACGGCTGGCTCAGCCGGGCAAAGAGGTCGCCCTGGAGCAGGTGCCGCCTGGCCGTCGACCTATCGGCTGCCGACGGTCCCCACCGGAGATGGTCAGCAGCACCGGCCGAGAGCGGTCGGTCGCGGCTCGGTGCCCTCCATGGCCACCAGGTACTTCTCTCGCCTCGGGCGCGGGTGCTGTCGAGTTGCGCGGCGACCGCACCGAGGCTGGAGCGGAGCTTCTCGGCGACCGACCGGGTGTCTTCGCCGTGCACCTCGTGTGCCACAGCGTCTGCCGGTCCCGCTCCGACAAGCCGCGGCAGCGTCCGGGCCACGGCCTCGCGCTCTCCGGGACGCACCACGTCCTCGTCCGGCTCGTCCGTCGGGCGCAGGTCGACCACCCGGTGTTGGTTCCGCCGCTCACGGTCCTGCTGACGCCACACCCAGGCAACGGCGTGCCGCGTGACGATGGCATACGGATCGAGCATGCACGGCTGCCCGGCCGGCCGCCGACACGAACGCGCACGGGGTGTCCTGCACCAGATCCTCGCCGACCCTCGGGTTGCTCAGTCGACACGGATGGTCTGGCGAACCATCGGGACAAGGTCCGCCGCGTCCGGGCGTGCAGGCCCTTATCCGGCGGTTCGCCGGTGAGATCGGCGGTCGTCAGGGCGCTGACACCGGCACGGTCGGCCGATCGCCCGTCCGTCCCTGGGGGACTCCGCGGAGTCGGGGCACCCGGCAAAACCCGACCCGAGCCGGTTGAACCGGTGCCTGCGGAACACCGTTCCTACTGTGCCGGGGGGTGTGGTCCGCTGCCTGAGGTGGCGCAGCGGCCGCCTCCCCGTCGCATATCCGCCTGGGGAGAGGTGGCGACATTGGGGGTCCGGAACCACTGCGGCACGGCACAAGACGTCGTTTCCCGCCCTCTGTTGCGGCGACCAGCCGCGCACCAGCGGAGCAGAGGATGAACTCGGACAAGGCGGATGAGATGCTCACTTCCACGACCATGCGGCTGCGTGACGCCTTCGCCCACCGCGCATACCCGTACGCGGAGGGCGAAAGGTGTCGGGTGTGCAAGCATCCGGCAATGCACAAAGTCGGTGAGTACACGACGCAGGACCGGCACGAGTTCACCGCTTACCTGTGCTGCGAGCACTTCGGCGCCATCATGGGCCGGGTCGCGAAGCACTGGTGCGCCGGCGAGTGGCCCGCCCAGCCCTGAGCGGGCCCCCGTCCGGCGTCCGGTACCCCAGCGCCCGCGTAGACCTGGCTCAGCCGTTGCTGAACAGGCAGAAGGGGTGCCCTGCCGGGTCGAGGTACACCCGCACGTCGTCCTGCGGCTGGTACTCGGCGAGCACCGCACCCTCCCGCACCGCGTGGGCGCCGGCGGCCTCGAGGTCGTCGACTCGAATGTCGAGGTGCACGGACATCTGCTGGTCCCCCGGGCCCGCCGGCCAGGTCGGGCGCACGTACGCCGACTCGGTCTGGAACGACAGGCCCGGCTCGCCACCCGGTGCTCGAAGCTTGACCCAGCCGGGTTCGTCCTGCTCCACCGCCCAGCCCAGCAAGCGCCGGTAGAAGTCCGCCAACGCATTGGCGTCCGGCGAGTCGAGAACGATGCCGGACAACGTCATCCGTGGTGCCTGGGTCATGCTGCCTCCTGCGGTCAAACCCGGCCGGCGTCCACCGGCCCGCCGGCCAGCATCGGGGCCGGCGAGCGCCGCGGCAACAGCGCGGCGCAACACCCGCCGCGACGGCGGTGGGAGCTACGCGGCGGCGCCACCGCTGCGGCACCGCGAGCGGCGGCGCTTGCAGCGGCCAGCCGCAGCGCCACGGCTGGCCGACACCTCAGCGACACGGCGCGGTGATGGGCACGAAACCGGACCTTGCTGGGGTGGTCGCCCACCCACCGAGGGAGCCCCGCATGCCGCTGGAGCCTGACCTGACCGCGCCCACCGCCTCGACGCTGCTCACGCCGGCCGTAGCCCGGCGCACGCTGCTGCGCGCCGCCGCCGGCGTGTCTTCCGCGGCCGCCGCCGGGCTAGGGCTCCCCAAGACGGCGCAGGCCGACAGTGGCGGCAAGGGAGGCGAGGGCAACCACGGGCACAACCAGCTCCAGGTCCTGCAGCCCGGAACGGGGCGAATCCGGGGAACGTATGTTCCGAGCACCCCGTCGACCGTGAGCTGGGGCAAGCTCCCCAACCGGGACACCGAGCCGGTCGCCGTGGTGTCGTCTGGGGCAGTCGTGACGGTCGACGCGCTGTCGCACGAGGGCGTCCTCGAGGACCAGGGCCGCGACCCGCGCGGCTACTTCGGCGGCTTCGGCGTCAAGCCGCGTGACGTGCTTCGGGACGCGGTCGGCGTCGCGGCGCACGCCGTGCACGACGGGCCCGGCCCACATGTCGTGACCGGCCCGATCGCCGTCCGAGGGGCCCGTCCCGGCGACGTGCTGAAGGTCGAGGTGCTGGACCTGAGGCTGCGCGTGCCCTACGGCGTGATCAGCAACCGGCACGGGAAGGGCGCGCTCCCCGGCGAGCTGCCGGAGGCCTGGGACGACGACCCGCGCTACCAGCGCTACTACAACCAGGGCCACAACATCAGCGTGTTCACGCCAGTCACGGCGCGGCGCGGCAGTCTCCGCGGCCGGCTACCCGGCGTGTAGCGAGGCTTCCCGCTCGCTCCCTTCATGGGGCTGATGGGCGTCGCGCGCGACACCAGTGCGGTCGTCGACTCCGTGCCACCGACCGTGCAGGGCGGCAACATCGACATCAACGACCTCGGCGTCGGCAGCACGCTGTGGCTGCCGGTGCAGGTCGACGGCGCTCGCTTCTTCACCGGCGACCCGCACATGGCGCAGGGTGACGGCGAGGTCGCCCTGACCGCCCTGGAGGGCTCCTTGCGGGCGACCTTCCGGCTCACGGTGGTCCGTCCCGGCGGGCCGGCCCCCAGCGTGGCCTTCGCCGGGTACGCGTTCGGCGAGACCCCGAGGCACTGGTTGCCCATCGGCCTGAGCGACCCGGACGGACCGGTCGGCGGCCAGCAGACCAGCCTGGACGCCGCGATGAAGGCCGCGGTGCGCAACGCGATGGCCTTCCTCACCGACGACCTGGGCCTCGATGCTCCGGTGGCGTACGCGTACCTCAGCGCCGCCGCCGACTTCCAGGTGTCACAGGTGGTCGACCGGACGACGGGCGTGCATGCCCTGCTCCGCAAGGGGGACTTCTACCGCAGCTCCTGACGGTCCCTGCTTGAGCCTCGCGCCGGGCTGAGCCTCGCGCCGGGTGGAGCCTCACGCCGGGTGGAGCCTCACGCCCGCCAAGCCTCCGCCGGGTGGAGCCGCGGGCCGGGCAGGCCGTGCAATCCTGGCGCAGTGGAGGATGGCGAGCTGCCTGGCCGGCGGCTCAGGGCCCGAACGCAAGCGACGCGCGAGGAGGAACGAACATGCGGGACCTGACCGCTGAGCTTGAGGGTGCGCGTCGCCGAGTGGGCGCGGCCGAGGTACCCGCCGGGCACGGCCACCTGGTCGAGCTGCGTCGCGTCTACGACGCGCGGGTGGAGGACGTCTGGGCGGCGTGCACCGACCCCGAGCGGGTGAGCCGGTGGTTCGTCCCGGTGACCGGCGACCTGCGGCTCGGTGGGCACTACCAGATCCAGGGCAACGCCAGCGGCGAGATCACCGAATGTCGGCCTCCGCACCGGCTGGCTCTGACCTGGGTCTTCGGGGACGACGTCAGCCTGCTGGCCGTCGACCTCACCCCGCTGGGCGAGGGGAAGGCCGAGCTGCGGCTGGGGCACTCGGTCACGGACAACGACCACTGGGCCGAGTACGGCCCCGGCGCCACGGGCGTGGGCTGGGACCTCACCCTGCTGGGTCTGGACACCTACCTGCAGACCGGCGAACCACTCGGCGACCCCGAGACCGTCCAAAGCGACCCCGCCGTCCTGGCGTTCGTTCGGCAGAGTGCACTGGAGTGGGGCGCGGCGCATCGCGCAGCCGGCGCGTCCGCGACGACGGCCGACGAGGCCGCGGCCAGGACGAGCGCGGCCTACGCTCCCGCCCCGTAGAGCCCGCCCGCGCAGAGCGCAGGACGGGACGGGCCGGCCGCGTCGACAGCCGCGCACCCTCGGGCCGACACTTGGATACCGGCACGGGCCGGACCCTGGAGGGGGTCGTCATGGCGGCGGAGCGCGACACCCAGCGGCTGCGAGAGCTGCACGAGTACTACATCTGGCAGGTAAACGCCGCCGTCGGGGAAGGCCGTGACGACCTCGTCGCCGAGCTCGCCGACCAGTATCTCGAGGACGCGCTTGCCGAGCTCACCGCCGCGCCCAGCGGGGCCGGCCTCGGTCCCGGCCCCGCGTCGGCGGTCGGTACGACCGAGGAGCTGGCCGTCGGGCCGACCGAGGAGCTGGTCGTAGGGCGAACCGAGCAGCTGGCCGGCGGGCGAACCGAGGAGCTGGCCGTGGGACGGACCGCGACCCGCCTTCCCTGGTGGCGACGGGTGCGCCCGTGGTGACCGCGCGGACGGCAACGCGGCCGGCCGCCCCACCGGGCGGTCGGGCGGCCGCCCCACCTGGCGGTCGGGCCGAAGCTCCCCCGCTCCGACCCGACCACCAGCCCCGGTGACCTACCGGCGGCACAGCCCTGCCGGGATGGATGTGGCGCACCGGTTGCGCCGGAAGGTGTTGCCCGTGCTGCCGGCACCCTGCACCAGGTCCGCCGGAGCGTTGCGCGCTGCACGGTTGCGCGTCACCACGTTGTTGTTCGAACCCTTGCCACTGGTCAGCGTGGCCGTCAGCAACACGATGCCGCCCGAGGCGATGGTGGCGCCACGGTTGCCCGTGACGGTGTTGCGCTCGACCCGGTTGCGTTGCGACCCGTACAGGACGATGCCACCACCGGAGAGGGCGGGCGCCTCGTCGGAGGCCGGGCAGACCCGGTTGTTGTCCCGGACCGTGTTGCGGCTGATTCTATTGTCGCCGTTGCCCTCGGGCTGACCGTCGTCGAGGAAGAACATGCCTAGGCAGTTCGCCCAGACGGTGTTGTGGCGCACGGTCGCGAGGTGCACGTGGCGGACGAAGATCCCGTAGCCGTTGTTCCAGGCCCGGTTGTGCTCGACGAGCGCGTGCGAGCTGGGCGAGTCACCGACGTACAGCCCGGCCTCGTCGCTGCCGGTGGCCGAGCTGTCCCTGATGTACCCGTCGTTCGAGTCGAACCGGGCGATGCCGTAGACACCGTTGTCGACCGCGTGCACCCGAGAGACCTTGAGGCCCTGGCTGCCGAACGCGAAGACGCCGAAGGCACCGAAGCCGACGATGCGGAAGCCGCGAATGCTGACGCCAGACACCCGTGAGCCGTACGCCATCGTCTCGGTGTTGAGGTCCCGTGGCAGGACGCAGATGCCGGTGGGTGCGATGACGTCGCAGCGGCCGCCACCTGACGGCGGCCGGATCGTCACTGCGCCACGCGCCCGCAGGGCCACCCGGTTGGTCGAGACCCGAACCTGCTCCCGGTACGTGCCGCGCAGCACGACGACCGTGTCACCCGGTCGGGCCGCGTCCACCGCGGCCTGGATCGACTGGCCCGGACGGACGGTGCGGCTGCCACCGTTGTGGGCGGAGGCCGGCGCGGCGAGCGCTACGGAGGTCACGATGACGGTGGACGCGACCAACAGCGTCCTGGCGATGGATCTCATGGAACTCCTTTGTCCCGAGATAATTACTGTCCCAAAATGTCCCGCATGGTCCGCACGCCCCCCTCGGCACCGCGGGCGCTGTCCGGCCTCATCCCCCGACCGGTGCCACGTCATGGCGCTCGGATGCCGGGCACCCGGATGGGGACTCAGCGTCCGGCCTCAAGGCACCTGGCGAACGGGACAGGTCTACTCCTGAGTTTGCTGCTGGTCAATCATTGAGAGGCCATACGCGGATATGCGTTGATGGTGTAGCCGCTTTCGCGCAGATTGCGCGCTTCGGGCGGTACGAGGCTCCACGACGGCATTTCAAGAGAGCGGAGACGGCCCAGTACCCGCCAGCAGAAGGCTGGCGGGTACTGGACCGTCGTGGCCAGCGGCGGGGTCAGGCGAAGGTCAGGCGGCGTGCCCGTAGCCGTGCTTCTTCGCCTTGTACGAGAACCAGACGTCCTTGTACTCGTCCTTGTCCACGTACACGGTCTTGTAGGAAGGGCCGTCCAGCTTGGCGTAGGAGGAGTAGTAGACGACCTTGACCGTCACGTACCCCTTCTTGACCTTCGCCTGCTTGCAGTAGTCGTCGTAGATCGTGAAGTCCCCGTAGTCGTACTTGCCCTCGTAGGCGTTGTACGTCGCGTGGAACTTCTTGTCGTCCTTCTTGTCGTCCTTCTTGTCGTGGTCGTAGTACACCTTCTGGCAGACCTTCACGTAGCCGTAGTGATCGTCCTTCTTCGGCTCGTGGGCGTTCGCGGCCGGCAGCGCGCCGGCGGCTACGAGGGCTGCGGTGACGGCGCAGGCTGCGGCGCCGCGTCCGATGTTTCGAGACGACATGACTGTCTCCCCCTTGAGGACTGTTGGATTCCCTGATTCCCGCCTATTCAGCGGGTCGGAGACTCCAGCGTTGCGCACATCTGTGCGGAATGACAAGGGCTTTTGCATGACAAGTTTTGTTGATCAGTCAGTCGTCCCGTCGCGATGCGCCGTTTGTCGGACTTGCACTGCGGCAAGTTTGGTTGGGTATGCATTCCGGGCGACTAACTCTTCTCGCGCGCCCGCGCCACCGAATTGACGAACTCTTTGCCGAGGTAATGCTGAATCGAAACCCGACTAACGATTTGCCCGTCGTGGGCTCGCGCAAGGGTCCGTCCAGAAGGAGACTCGCCGCAGACCCCGCAGCGGCCTCAGCTTCTGGTGAAGACAACCTTGCCGAAGACGTCCCCCTGGAGCAGCCGAGCGAACCCGTCGCGAGCCTGCTCCAGCGGGAGCACCTGGTCGATGACCGGGCGCACGCCCGTCACCGTGCACATCTGCGCAAGGCGCTCGAGCTCGTCACGGGTGCCCATGGTCGAGCCGACGACGCGCAACTGCAGGAAGAAGACCCGCTGCAGCTCGGCCGCGGTCGCGTCTCCGCTCGTGGCGCCGCACACCACGATGGTCCCGCCCGGCTTCAGCGACCTGGCCGAGTGCGACCAGGTCGCCCGTCCCACCGTCTCCATCACGGCGTCGACGCGCTCCGGGAGCCGCGCGCCGGAGTCGAAGGCCTGGTCGGCGCCGAGCTCGAGGGCACGCGCCCGGCGGACCTCCTCCCGGCCGGTGACCCACATCCGGTAGCCCGCGGCTGAGCCGAGCGCGACCAGGGCGGTGGACACCCCGCCGCCGGCACCCTGCACGAGGACGGTCGCGCCCGGTGCGACGCCCGACCGGGTGAAGAGCATCCGGTACGCGGTCAGCCACGCTGTCGGCAGGCAGGACGCCTCCTCGAAGCTCAGCGCGGACGGTTTGGGCACCAGGTTGCGGCGCGGGACGACGACCGCGTCGGCGAAGGTGCCCTGGTAGCGCTCGGACAGCAGCGACCGCTTGGGGTCGAGGGTCTCGTCGCCCCGCCACGACGGGTCGCTGACGACCGCGTGGACCACGACCTCGTTGCCCTCGTCGTCCACCCCGGCACCGTCGCAGCCCAGCACCATCGGCAGCCGGTCCTGGGGGAGCCCCACGCCACGCAGGCTCCAGAGGTCGTGGTGGTTCAGGCTGGCGGCGCGCAGCCGCACCCGGGCCCAGCCCTCCGGGATCTCCGGAGCCGGGCGCTCGCCGATCTCCAGAGCGGACAACGGGTCCTCTTCTGACGACCTGGCTGCGTAGACGGCGATCACGGTGCGACCCTAGCCGCCGATGCCCTGCGCCTGCAGGGCGAGCAGCGCAGCGGAGGACGGCGATGGCGCACAACCCCCACGACGGTCCGTACCTGGTGGTCGGCCCCCTGCTGCGCTACGTGGGCGACACGTGCGCGACGGTCTGGGTCGAGACCGACCGGCCGTGCACGGTCGAGGTCCTCGGGCACCGGGCGGAGACCTGGGGGGTTCACGGACACCACTACGCCCTGGTGGTGGTCGAGGGCCTGCAGCCGGACACCGAGACGCCGTACACGGTTCGGCTGGACGGCGCCGTGGTCTGGCCAGAGCCGGGCTCCTCGTACCCGCCGAGCGTGATCCGCACCCTGGGGGACGAGCGCCGGCTGCGGCTGGCGTTCGGGTCCTGCCGCCGGGCCGCGGCCTTCGACCGCCACAGCCTGCGCAGCGTCGGCGCCGACGCCCTGGTCGCCCTGGCCCAGCGGATGGCGGGTGGCGACCGCGCGGACTGGCCGCAGACCCTGCTCCTGCTCGGCGACCAGGTGTACGCGGACGAGCCGTCCCCCGCGCTGACGACGCGGCTGTCCCGGCTCTCCGACCTGGGCCGGCGCCGGCACGAGTGGGTCACCGACGAGGTGCGCGACGAGATCGTGGACTTCGAGGAGTACACCTGGCTCTACCACGAGTCCTGGCGCACGCCCGACGTCCGCTGGCTGCTGTCGACCGTGCCGACGGCCATGGTCCTGGACGACCACGACCTGCGGGACGACTGGAACAGCTCGTGGTCGTGGCGCCAGGAGATGCAGGGCAAGCCGTGGTGGCGAGACCGGGTGCAGGGCGCATTCGCGTCGTACTGGGTGTACCAGCACCTGGGCAACCTCTCGCCCGAGCACCTGGCGGAGGACGACGTCTACCGCCGGGTGCGGCAGGCTCCGGACGACGACACGCGCGAGCAGGTTCTCGCCGACATGGCTTGGCGGGCAGACCACGAGCCCAGCTCGGCCCGCTGGAGCTTCGTGCGGGACCTCGGGCGCACCCGGTTGGTCGTGGTCGACTCGCGATGCTCGCGACGGCTGACCCCGGGCAACCGGGCCATGGTCGACGACACCGAGTGGGCGTGGGTCGAGAAGACCTCGGAGGCCGAGGTGGACCACCTGCTGCTCGGCACCTCGTTGCCGTTCCTGACCCTGCACGGGATCCATCACCTCGAGGGCTGGGACGAGGCGATGGCCGAGCAGGGATCGCAGGAGAGAGCAGAGGACGGAGCGCAGCAGGGGACTGGGAACGGACGGCGTCGGCTCGAAAGCCGCGTCGCCGAGCGGCTCCGCCTGTCGGCCGACCTGGAGCACTGGCCGGCCTTCCGCCGTTCCTTCGACGCGATGGTCCGCCTCGTGCAGGACGTCGCCAGCGGCGGCCGGCCACCGGCGTCGGTGCTGTGGCTGTCCGGCGACGTCCACTGCTCCTACCTGGCCCGCGCCCGCATCGAGGGCGTCGACCCGGGCCGAACTGCCGTGCACCAGCTGACCATGTCTCCGTTCCGCAACCCGCTCGAGCCCTGGCTGCGCCTGGCGAACCGGGTGCTGGAGCGCCGACCGGTCGTCGCGGTGCTCGCCTGGCTGGCGCGCCGGGCCGGCGTCGTGGAGCCCCCGCTGACCTGGGACGTCCACCACGGACCGTGGTTCGGCAACGGGCTGATGACGCTCGTCGTCGAGGGCCGGAGCGCCGCGGTGGAGGTCGAGCAGGCCAGGGTCGTGGGAGGCCTGCAGGTGCTGGAGCGGACCTACACCGGCCGTCTGACCCCCTGAGCCGTCAGCCCGACCCCTGCCACGCCCCGTAACGGCCGTCCGGTAACGATCGGGTTCGCCTACCTGACGGTTACGCACAGTGGTGGCAGGATGCAAGCACCCAGCCCGAGTCCTGTGGAGGCATCCCGTGATCCGTCGACCCCGCCACGCCGCCGGCGCACTCGCCCTCGGTGCCGCGGCCGCACTCTCCCTGTCCGCCTGCGGGTCGGACTCGCTGTCGGACGCCGGGTCGGGGTCCAGCTCGTCCTCGGTGCCCTCGGCCACCGCTCAGTCCGGGCTGGCGGGCAAGCTCCCCGCGAAGGTCCAGACCGCGAAGAAGATCGTCGTCGGCACCGACGCGTCGTACGCCCCGAGCGAGTTCCTCGCCGCGGACGGCAAGACCGTGCAGGGCTTCGACGTCGACCTGTTCAAGGCCGTGGGGCAGAAGTTCGGGGTCGACGTCCAGTTCGTCTCCTCGAACTTCGACTCCATCATCACCGGCGTGGGCACCGGCAAGTACGACGTCGGCGTCTCGTCCTTCACCATCAACCCCGAGCGCAAGAAGCAGGCCAACATGGTCAGCTACTACCAGGCCGGCACCCAGTGGGCCACGCAGAAGGGCAACCCGAAGAAGGTCGACCCGGCCAACGCCTGCGGCCTGACGATCGCCGTCCAGACCGCAACGGTGCAGGCGGAGGAGGACCTGCCCAAGCGCCAGGCGGACTGCAAGAAGGCCGGTAAGCCCGGCATCAAGGTGCAGTCGTACACCGGGCAGGACGAGGCCACGGCCGCCGTCGGCTCGAAGAAGGCCGACGCCATGCTGGCCGACTCCCCCGTCGCCGCCTACGCCGTCAAGCAGACGAAGGGCACCCTCGAGCTTCTCGGCGACGTGTACGACTCGGCGCCCTACGGGTACGTGCTGCCGAAGAACGAGACCGAGTTCGCGGCCGCGGTCGTCGAGGCGCTCAAGGCCCTGAAGACCGACGGGACCTACGAGAAGGTCCTGAAGAACTGGGGCGTCGAGAGCGGCGCCATCGACTCCTTCGCCGTGAACCCGTGACGGCCACGACGGGGACCGACCGCCGCTCGGAGCGCCCGGGCGCCATCGACGCCGTGCCGGTGCGGCACCCCGGTCAGTGGGTCGCGGTCGGCGTCATCCTCGTCCTGGTCCTGATGTTCGTGCACATGCTCCTCACCAACGACGCCTTCCAGTGGGGCATCGTCTTCCAGGCCATGGTGCAGACGCCGGTCATCCAGGGCCTGATCCTCGGCACGTTGCTCGGCACGGTCGGGTCGATGGTCGTGGGCGTGGTGCTGGGCGTGGTGCTCGCGGTCATGCGGCTCTCGCCCAACAAGGTGCTCAGCTCGACCGCCTGGGCCTTCACCTGGTTCTTCCGGGCGATCCCGCGCTATGTGCTCCTGTTCATCATCGGCAACCTGGCGATCGTGCTGCCGCGTCTGGACATCGGCATACCTTTCGACTGGGTCTTCACCGGCCTGTTCGGCAGCGACGCGACGCTTCGGCCGTTCGGGGTGTCGACGCAGGTTCTGGGCACGAGCATCATCGGCGGGATCCTGGGCCTGGGCCTGTCCGAGGCCGCCTACATGGCCGAGATCGCGCGAGCCGGGATCCTCAGCGTCGACAAGGGTCAGGAGGAGGCCTGCCAGGCGCTCGGCATGACCCGCGGCCAGACGATGCGCCGGGTCGTTCTCCCGCAGGCGATGCGGGTGATCGTCCCGCCGACGGGGAACGAGACCATCGCGATGGTCAAGGACACCTCGCTGCTGATCGCGCTGCCGCTGAACACGGAGCTGTTCTTCCAGCTGCGCTCGATCGGGTCCCGGACCTTCCAGGTCTTCCCCACCGCCGTTGCCGCGACGCTGTGGTACCTGCTCATCAGCAGCGTCCTGATGGTCGGTCAGTACTACCTGGAGCGGCGGTTCGGTCGCGGCTTCGGTTCGGCTCAGGGCGCTGCCCCAGCGCCCGTCGGAGCGGGGGTGCAGCATTGAGCACCGGATCGAGTACCGCCGCCGCTCCCCTGGTCAACGCCGTCAACGTGCAGAAGGCGTTTCACGGCACCGACGTCCTCAAGGGCATCGACCTCGACGTCGGTGCCGGCGAGGTCGTGTGCCTGCTCGGGCCCTCGGGGTCGGGCAAGACCACCTTCCTGCGCTGCGTGAACCAGCTCGAGTCGATCGACGGCGGCCGGATCTGGGTCGACGGCCAGCTGATGGGCTACGAGGAGAAGAACGGTCGGCTGCACCGGCTGGACGACAAGCGCATCGCCGCGCAGCGCCGCGAGATCGGCATGGTCTTCCAGCGCTTCAACCTGTTCCCGCACATGACCGCGCTCGACAACGTGGCCGAGGCGCCGGTGTGCGTGAAGAGGGAGGGCAGGTCCGCCGCGCGACGCCGGGCGGCGGAGCTGCTCGATCGCGTCGGGCTCGCTGAGCGGGCCAACGCTTACCCCGGTCAGCTCTCCGGCGGACAGCAGCAACGGGTGGCCATCGCGCGCGCTCTCGCGATGCAGCCGAAGCTGATGCTGTTCGACGAGCCGACCAGCGCGCTCGACCCGGAACTGGTCGGCGAGGTGCTGGCCGTGATCGCGGACCTGGCCGAAGCGGGGATGACGATGGTCGTGGTCACGCACGAGATGGCGTTCGCCAGGCAGGTCGCCGACACCGTGGTGTTCCTGGACGAGGGCCGGGTGGTCGAATCGGGGCCACCCGCGGAACTGCTGGCCAATCCCCG
>DATFPQ010000144.1:0-5460 GCA_035264765.1 Actinomycetales bacterium
GCTGCTCACGGCGTCCGGGCTCACCCCGCGTCAGCTGCACGGTGTCCGGCTGTTCAGCGACCTGGTGCCCGAGGCCCTGCTGGACGGTGACGAGATCCGTACCGCGCTGCTGGCGCTGGAGCAGGCGGCGGGCGCGCACCCGACCCAGCCCGGGCTCGCGGCGCTCGCCACCCAGCTGCACGTTGTGGCCTCCCGCGGCTGACCCGCGGGCGGCCGGTGACCCCGCGGGAGGAGCGCGATGAGCCGGCGCCAGTACACGGCCGCCTCGGGCACCACCGGCGCGGACGACACCGGCTGCACGATCCTGCACGTCGACATGGACGCCTTCTACGCGTCCGTCTCGCTGCTGGAGCATCCCGAGCTGGTCGGCACGCCGGTCATCGTCGGCGGGGGCGGCACGCGCGGCGTGGTGCTGTCGGCCACCTACGAGGCCCGGGCGTTCGGCGTCCACGCCGCCATGCCGATGAGCCGGGCGCGGCGGCTGTGCCCGCGCGGGACCGTCCTGGAGCCGGACCACGCCCGGTACGCCGAGGTGTCCCGGGGAGTGATGGCCGTGTTCACGGACATCACGCCACTCGTCGAGCCGTTGTCCCTGGACGAGGCGTTCCTGGACGTCCGAGGGGCGGTGCGACGGCTCGGGTCGCCGTCGGCGATCGCCCAGACCATCCGCGACCGGGTCTTCGACGAGCAGGGGATCACCTGCTCGGTGGGCGTCGCGGCCACCAAGTTCGTGGCCAAGCTGGCCAGCGGGCTCGCCAAGCCGGACGGGCTGCTCGTCGTGCCGCGCGAGGACGCGCTGTCGGTGCTGCACCCGCTGCCCGTCGGCGCGCTGTGGGGCGTGGGGGAGCGCACCGAGGAGACGCTGCACCGCTACGGGCTGCGGACCGTCGGTGACATCGCGCACACGCCCCGCGAGACGCTGCGGCGAGTCCTCGGCGAGGCCGCGGGTGCCTCGCTGTTCGAGCTGGCCTGGGGTCGCGACCCGCGAGCGGTGGTGCCCGAGCAGGTCGAGCGCAGCATCGGTGCGGAGGAGACGTTCGCGCACGACGTGGACGACCCCGAGCTGGTGCACCGCGAGCTGCTGCGGCTGTCCGAGCGGACCGCGGCCCGGCTGCGCTCGGCCGAGCAGGTCGGCCGGACGGTGTCGATCAAGGTGAGATTCGCGGACTTCACGACGATCACGCGGTCACGAACGCTGCGCGAGCACACCGACGTCGCCCGAGACGTGTACGGCACCGCTCGTGAGCTGTTCGACGCCCTCGGCCTGCAGCGCGCCCGGCTCCGGCTGGTGGGGGTTCGGGTGGAGGGCCTGGCGCCCGCGGCGCAACACCAGCGGCAGCTGCTGCTGGACGAGAAACCGTTCGGATGGCGAGACGCCGAGCAGGCGGTCGACCGGGCCAGCGCCCGCTTCGGACCCGGCAGCGTGCGTCCCGCGAGCCTGGTTCGGCGGGACGAGCGGCCGGAGCCAGCGAGCGGTCCGGCTCCGAGTTCGCCGCCCGGCGGCTGACCAGCGACGACGTCCGTCCACCGGACGGCGCGAACTGCGCTCTCCCGCTTTCCCCGAGGAGTCCGGCGACATATCCTATGTGCCCAGGGACCGCTCGATGACGACGACCGTCGCCACCGGGCGTCCGCCGTCCGCTCTTTCCCCGCGGGAGGTCGCCGTGCCGCTGTCCGAGCACGAGCAGCATCTGCTCGAGCAGATGGAGCAGGCGATGTATGCCGAGGACCCCAAGTTCGCCTCGGCCATGCGCGGTAGGACCCCCAAGGCCCGGCAGCGTCGTCGCCTGCTGCTCGGCTGCGCGGGCGTGCTCGTCGGTCTCGTGCTCGTCGTCCTCGGCGTGACCAACAGCGTCATCTGGCTGTCCGTCGTCGGCTTCGTGCTGATGCTCGCCGGTGCCGCCTTCGCCGCCACCCCCGAACGCAAGGCCGGCCCCGTTGGCATGGTGGGCCGCGACGGGTCGCCGATCCCGCGGCGCGGTGGCGGCGCCACCAGGGCTCCCCGCAGGTCCCGGCCGAGCGGCAGCTTCATGGAGCGGATGGAGCAGCGCTGGGAGCGTCGGCGCAACCACGACTGGGGCCCCTGATCCGGCTGACTCTCTGACCACAACGGCCGGTTTCTCCGGCCGTTGTGGTTCTGTGCCCCAACGCGTCCTCCTCAGCGCCGATCATCGCGCCAGTTCTTGTTGCAGCGGACGTCGCCGCCGAAGACCGCGGTGCCGCCCTCATGCCGTCCCCTCAGCCGGATGCTCCCCAGGAGCCGCCGGCTGGACGACGAGTGCCGGTCCCAGGGGAGTAACGCAGTCGCCGCGCAGCAGGCAGTCGCCGCCGAGCAAGCGGTCGCCGGGGAAGCACCCGCGCCGCGGAGCAGTACGGCGCGCCGGTGCACCGGTAGAGCCGCCGCGACCCCCGACACCGCTCAACGGCGGCGGTGCACCCGCACCCGCCGCAGCGACCTCAGCCGCTGCGCTACCCCGACGTCCACCCGGCCTCCGACGGCGCCCACCCGGCCGGCCACGGTGCCGACCCCGGTTCGCACCCGGTTCGCGCCGGAGCGCGGCAGCACCCGGGCCCTGACGCGGACGCCGCGGGTGCGCGAGGCGGCCACCGCCGCGAGCACCGCCCGGACGTCCTCGTCCAGCCGCTCGGGGTCCGGCAGCACGGGGGCGTACCGCGACTGCTCCACGGTCCGGGTGATCCGGCTGAGCGCCTCCCGAGGAGGGCCGGTCAGCCCCACGGCCGCGGCTAGCTCGGCGTCCAGCTGGCGCGGCGTGACTCCCGACCGCAGTGGGACGCCCAGGTCCTGGACACCCTCGCGCAGGTCGGCCCAGCCGGCCTCAACCCGGGCCTGGACGTCGCGAGCCGCCCGACGGCGTCGCCGGCGTCCGAGCCAGGCGCTGACGGGCGTGACGGCGATGGCAGCGAGCAGCACGAGCACCACGCCGACCGGCTTCCACGGCACGGGGAGCACCGGCTCGGAGGTCGTGAGCCCCCCCGAGGTGTCGGCCGCCGCCCGCTGCTCCGCGGCATCCGCTCGCTGTGCCCGCCGAGCGGCGTCGCTGAGCGTATCGGTGCCGTCGGTGGGGGCGGCGCTGGCCGACGGCGCGGACGACGACGGCTGCGATGCGGCCCCGCCCTGCGGCTGCGCCCACTGCGGCGGGCTGCCGGTGCGGCTGGCCGGCGTCGGCTCGAACCGGACCCAGCCCACCCCGGCGAAGTACAGCTCCGGCCAGGCGTGCGCGTCGGTCAACTTGACCGTGTAGGTGCGGTCGGCGTCCGGAGTGCCGGGCAGGAAGCCGACCCCGATCCGGGCCGGGATGCCCAGCGACCGTGACATCACGGCCATCGCCGAGGCGAACTGGATGCAGAACCCCTTGCGGTCGACCAGGAAGTCCGCCACCGCGTCACCGCCGGAGTCCGACGGCGCCTGCGTGGAGTAGAGAAAGTCGCCACCGGTGCGGAACCAGTCCTGCAGGGCCATCGCCTTGCGGTAGGGGTTGTCCGCGCCGGCCGTCACCTCGCGGGCCACCTCACGCACGCTCTGCGGCAGCGAGCGGGGCAGCCGGGTGTACGTCTCCACGACGTTGCGGTCGGGCGCCGGCGCCTGCTCCAGCTGGGTCACGGTGGGACGCACGGCGAGGTACTCGACGTCGTACTGCTTGCCTCGCACGGTCTCGCCGTCACCGATCACGTTGAGCGAGGCGGCGTCGTAGAGCCAGGCGCCGTCGATGTCCACCTTCCGGGCCGGGTACGGCATCGGCAGGAAGTCCTGGTTCAGCATGTCGCCGACCTCGACGTGCATGCTGTACGTCGCGCGCGGTACGGCGTCGGTGAGGCCGGGCGGGTCGGGCAGGCCCCGGCTGGCCCGCTGACGGCGCGAGACGTCGGTGGTCCGAGGCTCCCAGCTCTCGCCGTCGAAGTTGTCGGCGGTGATGATCCGCAGCGGCGCCACGTCCGGCTGCTCGGTGCGGTAGCGGAGCACCTCGACGTCCTGGCGTGGCGAGAGGTTGTCGCGAAGGGTCAGGACCGGGTTGATCACGGTCAGGCCGTTCAGCGATGGGCCGCTACCGCCGCTGGCGCCGCGGACGAGCAGCCCCTCGGGGAGCGCCGGGACGAGGGTGGGGACGACCACGGCGAGCGTCACCGCGGCGAGGCCCACCCGCCGTCCGGTCGCGGCCAGCGCGCTGGTGTCGTTGCCGATCGTCTGCCGGGTGCCGTTGCCGCGGTCACCCCAGCGCGGCAGCAGCCGGCCCCAGCGCAGCACCCGCCCGCTGCCGTCGTGCGCCACGAGCACCAGCCAGCCGGTGGCCGCGACGACGAAGTAGCGCCAGGGCAGCCCGCCCGGGACCACGCCCGCCGGTACCGCGTAGAGCGCGAGCAGGGGCAGACCGGCCACGGCCGCGGACCGCAGCGTGACGGCGAGCAGGTCCACGAGCGCGGCGATGCAGAGCACACCGGCGCTGACGATCAGCACCAGGCCGCGCGTCTCGGGGACCGGCGCGGCGTACCGGTTGATGGTGTCCGCGCCGTCCACGACGAGCTGGCCCAGCCGTTCCACCGCGGCGGGGCCCGGCAGCAGCCCGCCGATCGCCACCTCGCCGGCAAAGGCCGCGCTGAGCGCGACGACTCCCACGCCGAGCTGTCCGGGCAGGATCAGGGCCGGGGGAAGGCGCAGGGCCCGGAGCCCCGCGCCCGTAGCCAGCACCAGGAGGATCACCAGGATCGCGGCGCTGAGCCAGGTGTTGCCGTCGATCACCGGCGCCAGCGACCAGCAGGTCAGCAGCGTCGCCAGGCCGGCCAGCGGAGCGGCCCACAGATCGCGCCGGGTCATCGTCGTCCTCCCACGGTCAGGGTTCGGCCGGCTCCCACGCGGGCCCAGGTGGTGTCCAGGGACTCCCCGCGCGCGCACGGGACGACGTCCCAGCCGGCGGCGCGCAGCCGGGCGTGCGCCGCCTCGTCGACGCCGGCTGCGGCGCCGGGTCCGGAGGGGCGGGAGCGGACGTCGGGCGGCGGCGCCAGCAGCGCCACGCAGCTCGTGCGCGGCTGGTTCAGGGGTGCGAGCAGGGTCGCGTCGGCAGCGTCGAGCTGGCCGAGGACCGCGACCACGAGCCCGCCGGTAGCGGCGTGCGAGGCAGCCCGAACGGCACGCTGCAGCTCGAGCGACCCGGCCGGCTCCACGGTCGCCAGCGCGTCCAGCACCGCGGACGCCGCGACGTCCCCGCGGTCGCGGGCGTCGTGGGCCCACGGTGTGGCGGAGTGCTCGATGTCGCCGGTGCCGTCGACCAGGCGGACGGCGTACCCGCGCTCGACGAGGTGCGAGGCCACCGACGCCACCGCGGACACGGCCCACTCGAACGACGAGGCCGCGCCCTGCCCGTGGAAGGCGGACCGGCGCCGGTCGAGCACCAGGGTGGCCCGGCTCTGCCAGGGCTGCTCCTCGCGGCGGACCATCAGCTCGCC
>DATFPQ010000145.1:0-3044 GCA_035264765.1 Actinomycetales bacterium
GCCGTCGAGCAACCGGAGCTGATCGTCCCGGACGCCGCCGCGTGGCGGGACTGGCTCGGGGAGCACCATGCCGAACCCGCCGGGGTGTGGCTCGTCCTCGCCAAGAAGGGCACGACACGCCCCACCAGCCTCAGCTACGACCAGGCGTTGGAGGAGGCCCTGTGCCACGGGTGGATCGACGGTCAGACCGGACGCCGGGACGAGACCACCTACCGGCAACGGTTCACCCCACGGCGGGTGCGTAGCCCGTGGTCGAGGCGGAACATCGGCATCGTCGAACGCCTCGTCGCCGAGGGCCGCATGCGCCCATCCGGCCTGGCCGAGGTCGAACGCGCCAAGGCGGACGGGCGCTGGGCGGCCGCGTACGCGGGCCCGGCCACGATCGACGTCCCGGACGACCTGGCCGCCGCCCTGGCGGCCGAGCCGGCTGCGCAGGCCTGGTTCGACGTGCTGACCGCGCGGAACCGGTACGCGTTGCTCTACCGGATCCAGGACGCGAAGCGTGCCGACACCCGCGTCCGCCGGATCGAGCAGTTCGTCGCCGCGCTGGCGAGGGGCGAGACGCCGTATCCGCAGAAGCAGCGGCCGAACGGCTGAGCGGGCGTTTCACGTTCAGCGGATCGGGTAGGCCACGGTCGTGGACGACGCAGGGTCGATCCGGACCGATGCGCTACCGCTGAGCGAGCCCGAGGACCTCGACCCGCTGCTGGAGCGGATCGGGGAGGCACGGTACGTGCTGCTGGGTGAGGCGTCCCACGGGACGCACGAGTACTACGCGTGGCGCGCCAGCCTCACCCGGCGGCTGGTGCAGGAGCGTGGGTTCTCCTTCGTGGCGGTCGAGGGCGACTGGCCCGACTGCTACCGGGTGCACCGAAGCGTGACGCTTGCCGCCGACGCCCCGGACGACCCCAAGGAGGCGCTGCGCGGCTTTGAACGATGGCCTACCTGGATGTGGGCCAACAGCGACGTGGCGACCTTCACCCAGTGGCTGCGGGAGTACAACTCTTCGCGCACCGCCGAGGAACGGGTCGGCTTCTACGGACTGGACGTCTACAGCCTGTGGGACTCACTGCAGGCCACCCTCGGCTACCTGCGCGAGCACCAGCCCGAGCACGTGGCCACGGCACTCGAGGCCTTCCAGTGCTTCGAGCCGTACGCCGAAAACCCCCAGGCCTACGCGATGGCGACCCGACTGGTGCCCACCAGCTGCGAGGTGGAGGTCGTGAAGCTGCTGCGGGAGCTCGTCACGCATCCGCCGCCACAGCGCGGCGGCACGCCCGAGGAGCGCTTCGACGCCGAGCAGAACGCCCTGGCCGCCGCCGGCGCGGAGGCGTACTACCGGGCGATGGTCGGTGGCGGTCCAGAGTCCTGGAACGTCCGGGACCGGCACATGGTGTCGACGCTCGAGCGACTGATGGACTTCCACGGCCCGGAAGCCAAGGCCGTTGTGTGGGAGCACAACACGCACGTGGGTGACGCCCGCTTCACCGACATGGCGCGCGCCGGCATGGTGAACGTGGGACAACTGGTGCGGGAGGCGCACGACCCGTCGGACGTCGTGGTGGTCGGTTTCGGCAGCCACCGGGGCACTGTCGTAGCCGCGAGCGCCTGGGGCGACCCCACTCGCGTCATGACCTTGCCGCCTGCCCGGCCGCGGAGCACCGAGGCCCTGCTCCACGACTGCGTGGGCGACGGCTCACAGGCGCTGTTCGTGTTCGACGGGTCCCCCTCCGCCTGGCACGCCACGCGGCGCGACCACCGCGCTGTCGGTGTGGTGTACCGACCGGAGGCCGAGCGGTGGGGGAACTACGTCCCCACCGTGCTCGGCCGCCGCTACGACGCCTTCTGCTGGTTCGACCGGACGAGCGCGCTCTCCCCGCTGGCCGGCACGCACCCCGACGTCGGCGAGGCCGAGGCCTGGCCAACCGGTCAATGAGGCGTTCAATCCAGCCGGACCGATGCACACTAGGCACATGTGGGAACGACGGGGAGAAGGCGGCCTGCGCGGCGGCTTCGCGAGGTACGCCGGAGCGCTGGCAATCGTGGTGGCAGTGGCCGGGTGCAGCGGCGCAGGCGCGGCCGCCCGTCAGGCGACATCGGCTTCTGCGACGACCACTCCGGCGACCACTCAGGTCCGGCCCACCAAGCTGCTGGTCGTCGTCCTGGAGAACCACGCTCCGGACTCCGTCGAGCAGGAGATGCCGCAGCTGTCCGCCCAAGGCAGGCGGTACGGCACCGCGACCGCCTACTACGCGCTGACGCACCCGTCACTGGGGAACTACCTGGCGATCGCCGGCGGGACGACGTTCGGCGTCCGTGACGACGACCCCCCGAAGCGGCACCGGCTGTCCGGCCGGTCGGTGTTCGGCCAGGGCGCGGCGGGCACGACCCGCACGTACGCCGAGGGCATGACCGAGCCGTGCGAGCAGCACGACGACGGGGACTACGCGGTGCGGCACAACCCGTGGACGTACTTCCCGGACGAGCGCACCGCCTGCCAGCGCGATGACCTCCCCTCCGGCACGCCCTCCGCCGGCGCCCTGCAGCGCGACCTGGCAGCGGGCCGGATGCCGACGTTCGCGATGCTCATCCCGGACCTGTGCAACGACGCGCACGACTGCGAGCTGGCCACCTCGGACCGGTGGCTTTCGCCGTGGCTGCAGGCCGTGCAGGCAGGCCCGGACTGGAAGGCGGGACGGCTGGCGGTCCTGGTGACGTTCGACGAGGACGACCACACCGCGGGCAACCGGATCACGGCGGTGCTGATGCACCCGTCGCTGCACGGCGTCAAGGTGGACCGGCGGTTGGACCACCGGGACCTGTCCGCGAGCGCCTCCCGGTTGCTGGGCGGGCAACCGCTGCGCGAGGCGGCCGGGCGGCCGGGCCTGCTCGAGGCGTTCGGCCTGGCGTGAAGCGCTTCGCCCCTGACGCGACTGCGGCCCTGGGGCTTTCGCCCTGACGCGACGGGCCCGTGCCGCCGACCGTTCAGCCGTCGAGGGCGACCTCGGCCAGCTTCCCGGTGGCGACGTCGAACACGAACCCCC
>DATFPQ010000146.1:0-9983 GCA_035264765.1 Actinomycetales bacterium
CCCTCGGCGTCGACGTAGACCAGGGACCGGGTCAGGTGCTGGCCGGGCCGCATCAGCAGCGCCTCGTTCACGTCGTCCTGCAGCAGGTCACGCCGGGCGGCGCGGGTGAGCAACGAGCCGGTCGGCGCCGACACCGGGACGTCGACCCGCACGTACCGCGCCCAGGCCAGCGCGACGCCCAGGGCGACCAGCACCAGCGTGAGCACCGTGACGACGAGCGGCGGCAGCACGGGGTGCTCCTCGGCCGGCGCGCCCACGACCGGCTCGAGCCAGCCCTGGATCGCGCCGGTCGGGCCGAGGACCAGGCCCAGGAAGGCCGAACCGACCGCGAGCACCATCATCGGAACCGTCATCAGCGAGGGGGACTCGTGCGGGTGCACGTCGTGCTCGTCCCAGCGGCGCCCGCCGTGGAAGGTCATCAGGAACAGCCGGGACATGTAGAACGCGGTCACCCCGGCGGCCAGCATCGCGATCATGCCGAAGACCCAAGGCCTCCAGCCCTCGCCGACGAACGCGGCCTCGATGATCCGGTCCTTGCTCCAGAAGCCGGACAGGAACGGGAAGCCGATGATCGCCAGCCAGCCCAGGCCGAAGGTCACCCAGGTGATCTTCATGACCGTCGACAGCCCGCCGAACCCGCGCATGTCGACGCGGTCGCGCATGCCGTGCATGACCGACCCGGCGCCGAGGAACAGGCCCGCCTTGAAGAAGCCGTGTGTGAGCAGGTGGAAGATCGCGAAGACGTACCCGACCGGGCCGAGGCCCGCGGCGAGCATCATGTAGCCGATCTGGCTCATCGTCGAGGCGGCGAGCGCCTTCTTGATGTCGTCCTTGGCGCAGCCCACGACCGCGCCGAAGACCAGCGTGATGGCGCCGACGATCACCACGACCAGCCGGGCGTCCGGCGTGAGGTCGAAGATCGGGTTCGACCGGACCACGAGGTAGACGCCGGCGGTGACCATGGTCGCCGCGTGGATCAGCGCGGACACCGGCGTCGGGCCGGCCATCGCGTCACCGAGCCAGGACTGCAGCGGGAACTGGGCCGACTTGCCGCAGGCTCCGAGCAGCAGCATCAGCCCCATCGCGGTCAGCGCCGCCTGCGAGGCACCCTCGGCACCGCCGAACACCGTGGCGAAGTCCACCGCGCCGAACTGGACGAACATGATCATGATCGCGACGGAGAGGCCGAAGTCGCCGACCCGGTTGGCGATGAAGGCCTTCTTGGACGCCGCGGCGAAGCCCGGGTTGTGGTTCCAGAAGCCGATCAGCAGGTACGACGCCAGGCCCACGCCCTCCCAGCCGAGGTAGAGCAGCAGGTAGCTGTCGGCCAGCACCAGCAGCAGCATCGCCGCGACGAACAGGTTCAGGTAGGCGAAGAATCGCCGCCGATCGGGATCGTGCTCCATGTAGGCGATGGAGTACACGTGGATCAGCGACCCGACGAACGTCACGAGCAGGACGAACGCGAGCGACAGCGGGTCGAGCAGCAGGCCGGCCGTCACCTGGAAGGACCCGGCCGGCACCCAGTTGAACAGGTGCTGGTCGATCTCGCGGGCGTCCTCGGGGCGGGCGTTGAGCGCGAAGAACAGGACCGCCGCGACGACGAACGCGGCCCAGGAGGTCAGCGTGCCGACCAGGTGCCCGATGCGGTCGGTGCGGCGTCCGCCGAGCAGCAGCACCGCGGCGCCGAGCACCGGCAGGCCGACCAGCAGCCAGGTGAGGGAGAACACCCCCGAGGCAGCCTCGGTCTGCAGGGCAGCCGCAGCCACGCCTACCGATGGAATAGCCATCTGGATATCGATTCCGTTCGCTTCAGAGCTTGAGCAGGTTGGCGTCGTCGACGGAGGCGGAGCGCCGCGCGCGGAAGATGGTGAGGATGATCGCCAGGCCGACCACGACCTCGGCCGCTGCGACCAGCATCACGAACAGCGCGACGACCTGGCCGTCGAGCGTGCCGCGCATGCGGGTGAAGGTGACGAAGGCGAGGTTGGTGGCGTTGAGCATCAGCTCGACGCCCATGAACACCACGATGGCGTTGCGCCGCAGCAGGAAGGTCGCGGCGCCGATGGAGAACAGGATCGCCGACAGGTACAGGTACGCGTCCAGGCTCATCGCCGTCCCCCCTGCTCCACGTCGTCCTCGATCCGCTCGATCGCGCGCTCGTACTCCTCCAGCGGCTGCACCTGCCGGCGGGCCCGCAGGACGCGGGACACGGACAGGTCGCTGGGCGTGCCGTCCGGCAGCAGCGCGGGAGTGTCGACCGCGTTGTGCCGCGCGAAGACGCCGGGCGCGGGCAGGCCGGTCTGCCCCCTGCCCTCGCGGAACCGCCGCTCGGACAGGTCTCGCTGCGTCACCTTGTCGGTGACCCGCTCGCGGTGGGCCAGGACCATGGCGCCCATGGCGGCCGTGATGAGCAGCGCGCTGGTGATCTCGAAGGCCCACACGTACTGGGTGAAGATCTTCTCGGCGATGCCGAGCACGTTGCCGTCGGCGTTCGCCTCGGTGAGTCCCACGGGGCTGGCGAACGTGACGGCGCCGATCGCCGTGATGATCAGGACGGCGAGGCCGATCGCGAGCAGCATCCCGACCCAGCGCTGGCCGGCGATGGTCTCGACCAGGGAGTCCGCCGAGTCCACGCCCACCAGCATCAGCACGAACAGGAACAGCATCATCACCGCGCCGGTGTAGACGAACACCTGGATGACGCCGAGGAAGTCGGCGTCCTGCACCAGGTAGATCACGCCGAGACTGACCATCACGACGGCCACACCGAGCGCCGCGTGCACCGCCTTGCGCGCGAACAGCAGGCCCAGGGACGCCACCACCATGATCGGCGCGAGGATCCAGAACATCACCGACTCGGTGCCGGTCATCGCGCGCCCTCTCCCGCGGCAGCCGCGTGCGCCCCGGCCGGAGCCGCCGGTTCGCCGGCTTCGGCGCCGGCTGGGGCCCCTCCGGCGCGCCGCGCACGCTGCTCCACCCACTCCTGCTGGTCCGGCGTCGCCTTGGTGACCTCGCCGCGGTAGTAGGCCTGGTCGTCGGCTCCGGCCGGCATCGGGTGCGGCGGTGGCAGCATGCCCTGGCGCAGCGGCGCGAGCAGCTGCTCCTTCTCGAAGATCAGCCGGCCGCGGTTGCTGTCCGCGAGCTCGTACTCGTTGGTCATCGTGAGCGCCCGGGTCGGGCAGGCCTCGATGCACAGGCCGCAGAAGATGCAGCGCAGGTAGTTGATCTGGTAGACGCGGCCGTACCGCTCACCGGGTGAGTACCGCTCGTCCTCGGTGTTGTCCGCGCCCTCCACGTAGATGGCGTCGGCCGGGCAGGCCCAGGCGCACAGCTCGCAGCCGACGCACTTCTCCAGCCCGTCCGGGTGCCGGTTCAGCTGGTGCCGCCCGTGCCAGCGCGGCTCGGTGGGCCGTGGCTTCTCCGGGTACTCCTCGGTCTCGACCTTGCGGAAGATGGTGGAGAAGCTGACGCCGAACCCGGCCACCTGGGGCAGCAGCTCGGACAGGAAGCCCGGCCGGCCGCCCTTCTCCGGCGGACGCGGCTCGGCGCGGCCGACGTCGCCGTCGCCGTCGCCGTCGCCCGAGCGGCGCACCTCGCCTCGTGGCTCAGCCACGGATCTCCTCCTCCTCGGGAACGTCCGTTCGGCCGACCGGTCCGCCGGGCCCGGGAGCCCCTGCGCCGGTCAGGGCCCGCTCACGCGGACCACGGGTGACGGTGAGCCGCTGGCCCGGCAGCGGCGGCACCGGGTGGCCGCCGGCGAACGGGTCGACCTCACCCAGCTCCCAGCCGCCCTCCGGCTCGGCCCGCTCGGCGCGGGAGTCGATCACCCAGGCGATCGCGCCGCCGACCACGGCGAGCAGCCCGATGACCAGGAAGAGCCGGGTGCGGCTGGTGTCGCTGATCTGCGGCAGGCCGCGGATCGTGGCGACGGCGACGATCCAGACCAGGCTGGCCGGGATGAGGAACTTCCAGCCGAACCGCATGAACTGGTCGTAGCGCACGCGCGGCAGCGATCCGCGGACCCAGACGAAGAAGAACAGGAACAGCCACAGCTTGACGAGGAACCACAGCACTGGCCACCAGCCCTGGTTCAGCATCCCGTCGTTCACCGCCGACAGCGGCCAGGGGGCGCGCCAACCGCCGAGGAAGAGCGTCGCGGCCAGCGCCGAGACGGTGACCATGTTGACGTACTCGGCCAGGAAGAACAGGGCGAACTTCAGCGAGGAGTACTCGGTGTGGAACCCGCCGGTGAGCTCGCCCTCCCCCTCGGCCAGGTCGAACGGCAGCCGGTTCGTCTCGCCCAGCATCGTGATGATGTAGACGACGAAGGAGAAGATCGCCGGGATGATGAACCACTGGTCGCGCTGCGCGCCGACGATCTCGGACGTCGACATCGACTGCGCGTAGAGGAACACCGGGACGAGCGACAGGCCCATCGCGATCTCGTAGCTGATGATCTGCGCCGACGAGCGCAGCCCACCGAGCAGTGGGTAGGTCGAGCCGGACGACCAGCCGGCCAGCAGGATCCCGTAGACGCCGACGCTGGCCACCGAAAGCACGAACAGCACGGCGACGGGGATGTCGGTGAGCTGCAGCGGCGTGCGGTGGCCGAAGATGCTGACCTCGGGGCCGAACGGGATGATCGCGAACGCGACGAAGCAGCAGGCCGCGGCGATGGCGGGCGCGGCGATGTAGACCACCTTGTCGGCGGCCTTGGGGACGATGTCCTCCTTCAGCGCCAGCTTGATGCCGTCGGCCAGGGTCTGCAGCAGGCCGAACGGACCGGTCCGGTTAGGGCCGGGACGCTGCTGCATCCGGCCGATCACGCGCCGCTCGAACCAGATGAGCACCAGCGTGGTGACCACCAGGAACACGAAGACGGCGAGCGCCTTGCCGACCACCAGCCACCAGGTCTCCTGGCTGAAGTCGGCGGCGCCCTCCCCTGCGGCGAAGATCGCGTTCTTCATGCGGCACCTCCAGGGCGAAGCGTGACCACGTCTCCCGCGGTGGCCCGCAGGGTCGTGCGCACGGGGACGCCCACCTGCGCGGTGGGCACCCAGACGACACGGTCGGGCATCTCGGTCAGGGCGACCGGCAGGGTGATCGACCCGGCGGCCGTGGCGACGGTGACCAGGTCGCCCTCGTCGACGCCGGCCTCCACGGCCGTGGCGGCCGACAGCCGGGCCAGCGGCCGGCGCGCGGTGCCCGCGAGCCAGGGCTCGCCGTCCTGCAGCCGCCCGGCGTCCAGCAGGTGGTGCCAGGACGCGAGGACCGCCTCGTGCGCCCCCACGTGCGGCGGCTCGGCGGCCGGGACCGCCGGCGGCGGGGACGACTCGCCCTCCCAGCCGGCCAGCTCGGCGGCCTCCGCCCGCACGGCGTCCAGGTCGCGCAGCCCGAGGTCGACGTCCAGCTCGTCGGCCAGCGAGTTGAGCACCCGGTAGTCGCTGAGCGCGGACGTGGCCAGGACCGCGGGGAACGGCCGCTCGCGACCCTCCCAGTCCCAGAACGTCCCGGCCTTCTCGGCCGCGGCGGCGACGGGCAGGACGACGTCGGCCCGCTCGGTGACCGTGCTGTGTCGCAGCTCCAGCGAGACGACGAAGGGCGCGGCGTCGAGCGCGGCCAGGGCCGCCTCGGGATCGGGCAGGTCGGCGGGGTCGACGCCTCCGACCAGCAGGCCGCCCAGCGCTCCGGCGCGGGCCGCCTCGACCATGCCGGCCGTGTCGCGGCCGGGTGCGCCGGGCAGGCCCGGGACCCCCCAGGCCGCGGCGACGTCGACCCGGGCCGCGGGGTCGGCCACCGGCCGGCCACCCGGGAGCAGGTTCGGGAGCGCGCCGCCCTCGACCGCGCCGCGCTCACCGGCCCGGCGCGGCACCCAGGCCAGCCGGGCGCCGGTGCGCTCGGCCAGCCGCAGCGCCGCCGACAGCGCACCGGGTGAGGTGGCCATCCGCTCGCCGACGAGCACCACGGTGCCCTCGGCCCGGAGCAGCTCGGTGGTGGGAAGGACCTCGGGCAGTCCGGCGGCGAGCGCGTCCAGCACCTCGCCCTCGGTGCCGGGGCAGGCGCTGATCAGCTGGCCGCCGAGCTTCTGCAACCCGCGGGAGGCCCAGCTGGCCACCGACACGACCTGCTGGCCGTGGTTACGCACGGCCTTACGCATCCGGAGGAAGACGATCGGCGACTCCTCCTCGGGCTCGAGCCCGACGAGCAGGACGGTCGGCGCCGCCTCCAGCTCCGCGTAGGTCACGCCGCCCGCGCCGGCCCAGGCCCCGGCCACGTGGTGGGCCAGGAACTCGGCCTCCTCGGCCGAGTGCGGCCGGGCCCGGAAGTCGACGTCGTTGGTGCCGAGGGCGACCCGGGCGAACTTGGCGTACGCGTAGGCGTCCTCGTGCGTTGCCCGGCCGCCGACGAGCACGCCCACACCGCCGGCCGTGCGGGCCGCCGCGAGGCCGCGCGCGGCCACCTCCAGCGCCTCGGGCCAGGACGCCACGCGGAGCTCGCCGGTCTCCGGGTCGCGCACCAGCGGATGGGTGAGCCGGTCGAGCGTGGAGTACGTGAAGGCCCAGCGACCCTTGTCGCAGTTCCACTCCTCGTTCACCTGCGGGTCGTTGCCGGCCAGCCGCCGCATCACCAGGCCACGGCGGGAGTCCGTGCGCATGGCGCAGCCAGAGGCGCAGTGCTCGCAGACGGTCGGGGTCGAGACCAGGTCGAACGGCCGCGACCGGAACCGGTAGGCCGCGCCGGTGAGGGCGCCCACCGGGCAGATCTGCACGGTGTTGCCGCTGAAGTAGCTCTCGAACGGCTGCTTCTCGTAGATCCCCACCTGCTGCAGCGCGCCGCGCTCGACCAGCGCGATGAACGGGTCGCCGGCGATCTGCTCGCTGAACCGGGTGCAACGGGCGCACAGCACGCAGCGCTCCCGGTCGAGCAGCACCTGGCTGGAGATGGCGATCGGCTTGGGGTACGTGCGCTTGACGTCCTCGAACCGGGACTCGCTGCGCCCGTTGGACAGCGCCTGGTTCTGCAGCGGGCACTCGCCGCCCTTGTCGCAGACCGGGCAGTCCAGCGGGTGGTTGATGAGCAGGAGCTCCATGACGCCCTGCTGGGCCTTGTCGGCGACCGGCGACGTGCGCTGGGTGTTGACCACCATCCCCTCGCTGACCGTGATGGTGCAGGAGGCCTGCGGCTTTGGCATGGGGCGCAGCGAGCCGTCCGGCCCGGGCGTCGCGATGTCGACCAGGCACTGGCGGCACGCACCGACCGGCTCGAGCAGCGGATGGTCACAGAACCGCGGGATCTGGACGCCGATCTGCTCGGCGGCGCGGATGACAAGCGTGCCCTTCGGCACGCGGATGTCCACGCCGTCGATCGACAGGCCGACCAGGTCCTCGCGGACGGCCGCGGGCTGGTCGCCCGTGGGGGTGGTGATGGTCATCGAGCGGGCACCTCGGAGGCGAAGAGCGCGGACTTCGTGGGGTCGAACGGGCAGCCGCCCTCGGTGAGGTGGGCCAGGTACTCGTCGCGGAAGTACTTGATGCTCGACGTGACCGGGCTGGTGGCGCCGTCGCCCAGGGCACAGAAGGAGCGGCCGAGAATGTTGTCGCAGATGTCGAGCAGCTTCTCAAGGTCGGCCTCACTCCCGCGGCCGTGCTCCAAGCGGTTCAGCACCTGCTTCATCCAGAAGTTGCCCTCGCGGCACGGCGTGCACTTGCCACAGGACTCGTGGGCGTAGAAGTCGACCCAGCGGTCGACGGCCCGCACGACGCAGGTGGTCTCGTCGAAGATCTGGAGCGCACGGGTGCCGAGCATCGAGCCGGCCTTGCCGACGGACTCGAAGTCCAGTGGGACGTCGAGGTGCTCGGCGGTGAAGATCGGCGTGGAGGACCCCCCCGGCGTCCAGAACTTCAGCTCGTGGCCCTCGCGGACCCCACCGGCCATGTCCAGCAGCTCGCGCAGCGTGATGCCGAGCGGCGCCTCGTACTGGCCGGGCCGGGTGACGTGCCCGGACAGGCTGAAGAAGCCGAAGCCGGTCGACCGCTCGGTGCCCATGGAGGTGAACCAGTCCGCGCCGTTCAGGACGATCGACGGCACGGTGGCGATGGACTCCACGTTGTTGACCACCGTGGGACGGGCGTAGAGCCCGGCGACCGCGGGGAACGGCGGCTTCAGCCTCGGTTGCCCGCGTCGGCCCTCCAGCGAGTCCAGCAGCGCGGTCTCCTCACCGCAGATGTATGCGCCCGCGCCGGCATGCACGGTGACCTCGAGGTCGAAGCCGGAACCGAGGATGTTCTTGCCCAGGTAGCCCTTGGCGTAGGCCTCCTCGACCGCCCGCATCAGCCGGCGGTAGACGTGGATGACCTCCCCGCGCAGGTAGATGAACGCGTGGTGGCAGCCGATCGCGTACGACGTGATCGCGACTCCCTCGATCAGGAACTGCGGCGTCGCGAGCATCAGCGGGATGTCCTTGCAGGTGCCCGGCTCGGACTCGTCCGCGTTCACCACGAGGTACCGCGGCCCGCCGTCCGGCTTGGGCAGGAAGCCCCACTTCATGCCGGTCGGGAAGCCTGCGCCGCCCCGGCCGCGGAGCCCGGAGTCCTTCACCAGCTCGATCAGCTCGGGCTGCGGCGTGTCCAGGGCCTTGCGCAGCGCCCGGTAGCCGTCGTGCCGCTCGTAGGTCTCCATCGACCACGAGCGCTCGTCGTCCCAGAACGCGCTGAGGACCGGGGTGAGGGTTGTCATGCTCAGTCCTCCTTCTGGTGGGCGGCGTCGGCCCGTGCCTCGTCGCCGGCCTGGTCCTTCAGGCCGCCCTTGACGCCCGCGTCGTGAGCGCTCGGCGAGCTGGGCGCGGCGGCGTGCTCGGCGGCGACCTGCTCGACCGGCGCCTCGGCGCCACCCTCCAGCGAGTCCGGCCGCGGCGCGCTCCAGCCGTTGCGTCGGGCCAGGTTCAGGCCCTCGAGCGAGGCCGCACCGGCGCCCACGCCCTCGTCGGCCAGTCCGTCCGAGAACCCCGCAAGCGTGCGCGACACCTGCTTGAAGGTGCAGACCCGGGACGCCCCCCGGGACGGCCGCACCGGGACGCCGACCCGCAGGTCGTCGACCACGGCCCGGGCGCTCGCCGGGGTCTGGTTGTCGAAGAACTCCCAGTTGACCATCATCACCGGCGCGAAGTCGCAGGCGGCGTTGCACTCCAGCCGCTCGAGCGTGATCTTGCCGTCGTCCGTGGTCTCGTCGTGGCCGATGTCCAGGTGCTCGGACAGTGCGTCGTAGACCGCGTCGCCACCCATGATCGCGCACAGCGTGTTGGTGCAGACGCCGACCGTGTACTCGCCGTTCGGGTGCCGCTTGAACTGCGTGTAGAAGGTCGCGACGCCGGCCACCTCGGCCGTGCTGAGCTCGAGCAGGCGTGCGCAGAGCTCGACGCCGCGCTGGGTGATGTACCCGTCCTCGCTCTGCACCAGGTGCAGCAGCGGCAGCAGCGCCGAGCGGGCCTGCGGGTAGCGGGCGATGACGACCGCGGCGTCGGCCTCGAGCCGGGCCAGCACCTCGGCCGGGTAGCCCGACGGCGCGCCCGGCAGCTCCGCCGTCCCGGGCAACTCGGGAACGCGGTTCGCCTGCAGGTTCTCCGCGGTCATCAGCGGTCCACGCCTCCCATGACGGGGTCGATCGAGGCCACGGCCACGATGACGTCGGCCAGCTGGCCGCCCTCACACATCGCCGCGGTGGCCTGCAGGTTGTTGAAGCTCGGGTCCCGGAAGTGCGCGCGGTAGGGACGCGTGCCGCCGTCGCTCACCAGGTGCACGCCGAGCTCGCCCTTCGGCGACTCGACGGCCTGGTAGACCTGTCCGGCCGGCACCCGGAAGCCCTCGGTCACCAGCTTGAAGTGGTGGATCAGGGCCTCCATGGACGAGCCCATGATGTGCCGGATGTGGTCGAGGCTGTTGCCCATGCCGTCCGAGCCGATGGCCAGCTGCGCCGGCCAGGCG
>DATFPQ010000147.1:0-11040 GCA_035264765.1 Actinomycetales bacterium
CCACCCCACCGACGGTCAGGCCGCCCCAGGCGACGACCAGTGGAGGCAGGGCGTCCTCCGTGCCGGCCGACAGCACGAAGTACACCGCCAGGCCGACCGCCGCCCCGAGCCCCCACAGCACGCCGACGGGGTCGAGGGCGTGGTCGCCGGCGAGGTCGAGGACCAGCGCCAACCCGCCGACGGCGACGGCCGCACCCAGCACGGTCAGCGGCCGGGGACGCTGCCCGTGGCGCAGCCACAGCCAGGCGACCACGAGCAGGGCGCCCGAGTACTCCAGCAACAGCGCCACGGCCACACTCAGGTGCTGGACAGCGTTGAAGTAGCACAGCTGGGCACCGGCGACGGCCACCACGCCGTAGGTCGTGATCGTGCCGGCGCCGCGCCACAGCAGCGCGCGCTGACCGCGCAGGACCAGCAGCGCGGGCCCGGTCAGCAGCAGCGCGGCGGTGACCACGCGGGCGGTGACCGCGGCTCCCGGCGTCCACCCCACGAGGAGGAGGCTGGTGGCGAACGCGCCGGACGTCCCGAAGGTCGCCGCCGACAGCGAGGCCAGACCGACGCCCGCACCGCCCGCGATCCGCTGCTTCACGGTCCACCTCCTGACGTAAGGACCAAACACCGTTACACTTCTGACACCGTAGGGCGGTCAATGAAAGGAGTCAAGGTGCTTTTTGCCCATGACACCGAGGTCGCGCTCGCCGCGGCCGCCGCCCTGGTGAACACCGACCAGCCGGACCGGGACGACCTCGCCGACGTCGCTGCGCTGGACGCGTTCGTCGCACAGTGGGGCTGGACCGGTACCCGTCGCGGCGACCTGGAGGAGCTGGAGCAGGTACGGGCGCTGCGTCCGCGGCTGCGCCGGCTGTGGCGGCTGGACGAGGACGGCGTGGCGGGTGCCGTGAACGACATGCTCCGCGAGGCCCGGGCCCTGCCCCAGCTGGTCGCGCACGACGCCTGGGGCTACCACCTGCACGCGACCGCACCAGACGCGCCGCTAGCGGACCGGATGGCCGTGGAGGCGGCGATGGCCTTCGTCGACGTCGTCCGGCAGGGCGAGCTCGACCGGCTTCGGGTCTGTGACGCCACGGACTGCTCGGACGTCGTCGTCGACCTGTCGAAGAACCGGTCGCGCCGGTACTGCGGCACCTCGTGCGCCAACCGGGTCAATGTCGCGGCGTTCCGGGCCCGGCGGGCGGGACGGGCCGGCTGAGCCGCCGGCCGCCGCGGGAACCACCGCGCCCTCCCGTTCGTCGGGCGCGGTGATGTCCGTCGTGAGCGCCGAGGCACGGCGGCGCTGGGTCGCCGTGGCCGGCCTCGCCGCGGTGCTGGCCCTGCTCGCCGGGTTGGTCCGCTCTGGAGGGCTGCCGCCCACCGACGACGGCACGGCGTCGGCCTCGCCCCGCGCTCTGCTGCGACGGGCCCTCGCCAGCGACGGCGTGGCGCACACCGCGCTGGGACAGAGCCGGGGCACCCTCGGGCTGCCGAACCTGCCCGGTCTCGGTGCGGTCGCGGAGCTGCTCGGCGGCACGACCCGCACCCGGGTGTGGTGGACGGCGCCGGGCCAGTGGCGGGTCGACGTCCTGACGGCGACCGGCGAGCGCGGCATGTACGGGACGCCGCAGGGCGTTGTCGCATGGGACTACGAACGCCGCCGGCTGCAGACCGTGGTCGGCGAGCCGGACGTGCGGCTGCCCCGCGCCGACGACCTGCTGGCCCCACAGGCGGCGCGCCGGCTGCTGTCCGGGGTGGGGCCTGCCGACGTGGTCGAGCGGCTGCCCGCCGCCCGGATCGGGGGCCGGGACGCCGACGGGCTGCGCGTGCGCCCGGCCGAGCGGGGCAGCACCATCGGCGCGGCCCAGGTGTGGGTCGACCGGGCGTCCGGCCTGCCGCTGCGGTTGCGGGTGCTCGACCGGGCGGGTACCGAGTCCCTGGTGACCGAGCTCTCCGACGTGCGCCTCGAGCGGCCCTCCGCCGCGGTCACCACGCCCCCCACTCCTCCCGGCGTGAGCGACGACGTGGTGACTGCGCCGGACCTCGCCGCAGCGGTCGACCAGCGTGCCCCGTGGCAGCTACCGAGCCGCCTGGCCGGGCTACCGGTGACCCGCTCGCCGCTCGCGGGCTCGGCGAGCTACGGGCGTGGCCTGGTTCGGTTCACCGTCCTGCCGCTGCCCGGCCGCATCGCTGGCGACATCACGGCGAACGCCCGGTCGGCGGGGGCCACCGAGCTCTCGGTGCCCGGCGGGCTGGCCTACCGGGTGAGCCCGAGCCTGCTGGACGCCGTGGTGGTGCAGGCCGACGACGGCGAGCACGCCTACCTGGTCGCCGGCCTGGTCACTCCCGACGTCCTCACCGAGGCGGTCCGCGAGCTGCTGTCCGACCCGCCACCGAGGCGCTTCCCATGAGTGCCGAGCCGGTCATCGCGACCTCACAGCTCACCAAGCGCTACGGCAGCGTGACCGCCGTCGACCGGATCGACCTGCTCGTCCGCCAAGGCGACCGGTACGGGTTCCTCGGGCCTAACGGCTCGGGCAAGACCACGACCGTCCGGATGCTGCTGGGCCTCGTATTCGCCACCTCCGGGACCGTGGAGCTGCTCGGCCGGCCGGTGCCGCGCCAGGCGCGGTCGGTGCTGGGGCAGATCGGTGCGCTCGTGGAGGAGCCCGCGGCCTACCCGCACCTGTCGGCCCGGGCCAACCTCCGGCTGCTCGACGCGGCCGGCCCTCCAGTCGGGGACGGACCGGCCGCCGACCGCACCGGCTCGCGCCGCACCCGACGGCGCAGAATCGACGAGGCGCTCGAGCGGGTCGGCCTGGCGGACGTCGGCCGCCGACCGGTCCGCGCGTACTCCCTTGGGATGCGGCAACGGCTCGGGCTCGCCGCGGCGCTCGTCCGCACGCCGCGCCTGCTCGTGCTGGACGAGCCAACCAACGGTCTCGACCCGCGAGGCATCCGAGAGGTCCGTGACCTGCTGATGACGCTGAACCAGGCGGGCACCACGGTGTTCCTGTCCAGCCACCTGCTGGCCGAGGTCGAGCTGTTCTGCACGCGCGTGGGCGTGCTGGACCGGGGACGCCTGGTCGCGCAGGACGACCTGTCGGCCCTGCGCGGGCCCACCGGCCGCACCGTGGTCCGGGTGGACGACGGCGCGGCCGCTCGCGCGCTGTTCGGCGGGCGGGTGGCCGCCGCGCGAGACGGCCATCTCGTGCTGGAAGGGGTCACCGTTGCCGAGGCGACCGCGCGGCTGGTCCGCGAGGGCATCGACGTCCTCGAGGCTGTGCCCGAGCGCCGGACCCTGGAGGACACCGTGCTCGGGCTGACCTCGTGATCGCCGTCGAGCTGCGCAAGCTTCTGATTCGACGTCGGACCTGGGTATCCGTGCTGCTGCTGTGCCTGCTGCCGGTCGTCGTCGCCGTCTTCCTGTCCGTCACCGAGATCGCACCCCGACCCGGCGAGGGGCCGACCCTGCTCTCGGCCGTCCTCGGCAACGGGGCCCTCTACCCAGCCGCCGCGCTGGGCATCGTGCTGCCGTTCTTCCTTCCCATCGCCGTCGCTGTGGTCGCCGGCGAGGCGATCGCCGGTGAGGCGGCGGTAGGCACCCTGCGCTACCTGCTGGTCCGCCCGGTGGGCCGCACCCGGCTGCTCATCGCCAAGCTGGTGTCGGTGCTGGCCTTCACCCTGGTGAGCGTGGTGGCGGTGGCCGTCACCGGATACGTCGCCGGAGTGACCCTGCTGGGCACCGCGACGGCGGCCACCACGACAACGCTGTCCGGTACCTCACTGACCACAGCCGACGTGGCGTGGCGCACGGGCGTCATGGTGCTCTACATCGGCTGGTCGATGGTGGGCGTCGCCGCGGTGTCGCTGCTGCTGTCCACCCTGACCGACTCAGCCCTGGCGGCGGCGCTGGGAGGCCTCGCCGTCCTGGTGACGAGCACCGTCCTGGTCGCGCTGGACGCCGCCGGTGCGGTGCGCGACTACCTGCCGACCCGCTACTGGCTCGCCTGGGTGGACCTGTTCCGCGACCCGGTGCTGTGGCACGACGTGAACCGGGGCGTGCTGGTGCAGTTGGCGTACGTGGTGGTGCTGCTCGGTGCCGCCTGGGCGAACTTCGCGACGCGGGACGTCACCAGCTGAGCCACGCGGGCTCATGGCCGCGCGGCCGCGCCCAGCGCCCGGACCGCGTCGCACTGGGACGGCCTTGGGGCCGCGGCCAGCACCGGCACCGCGAGCGCCTGCTTGACCAGCCCGACCACCAGCGGGTCGCGGGGCAGCGCGCCGTGCGACACGTGTGCACCGGGGCACACCCGCTGCACCTCGACGTCGAGGGCTCCGTCCAGCCGCGCCGACTGCGGTGGCGTCACCGTCTCGTCCTGCGCCGTCCACACGGCGGTCCACACCGGGCCGTCCGGGGTCTCGGGCAGCGTGTCCAGCAGGTCGCTGCCGGGCACCAGCTGTCGGCAGGCGACGGGACAGGCGCTGGGGGCGAGCGCCGCACCGACCTGCGCCACGGTCGTGCCGTGATGCGGAGCGCCGAGCGTGACGATCCGTCGGGCTACCGCGTTGCCGCCGAGCTCGGCGGCCCAGATGCGGACGACGACGCCACCGGCCGAGTAACCCACGACGTCGACGCTGGGGGCACCGGCCGCAACCGCTCGGTCGGCGAGGGACTTCAGCTGCTGGGCCTGCTGGCGCAGATCCCCCATGCCGTCCCCCAGCAGGTCGACGAGGACGACGTCCCGCCCGGAGTCCCGCAGCGCCGAGGCCAGCACCTGCAGCGACGCGGTGTTGCCGCCGTACCCGGGCACGAGCAGGACCGGGCCGGGCCGGTCCTGTGGAACGCTTGGGTCCGACGCCTCACGGCCTCGGATCACCAGCAACGACCCGGTGAACACCGCCACCATCAGGGCCGCGGCCACGGCGAAAAGGAACCAGCGGCGCTGCGGGCTCACGCCGCACCAAGGGTTGCCGCCGGGACGCACTCGCCGTCGCCGTCCACGTCAGCAGGCTACGTGTCCGACCACGGCCGCCCAGGGGGAACTGCCTTGCGGTCGCGCGGCATCGACCGGCCACGGCCGGGTAGAGCAGCGGCCCTCGCGCCGCCAGCGCGAGCTCCCCATGAGACGAGGAGGCGCACATGCCGGACGTACCGCAGCCAGTGACCGACGACAGCCTGAAGGTCCGCCAGCTCAGCCACTACCAGTTCAGCTGGGTCGCCGGTGAGCCCGGGCAGCCGGGCACCTACACGCTCCAGCTGGTGCTCGACCAGGGCGCATGGGAAGAGGTGCTCACCATCGACGCCGCGGACGCGGACGCGTTGCAGGACCTGCTCAAGAACACGAAGGACGTCCACTACGACATCGGCCGGCGCGTGCTGATGTTCGGTGTGACGCCTGCCGGGGTCTGAGTCGCCGGTCTGGGGGCCGCAGCTGCAGGCGGCCCCCGGACCGCACGGCCGCGGGCGCCCCGACACACTCCGCCACCGGGTGCCCACTCAGCGCCGCAACCGTTGACGGTGTCAGCGGTCTCTTTGCGCTCTTGGCCGCACCAAGGCCCTCGTCGGGACGACGAGCGGCCAGGGCCGTGGCAGGCTCGGCCCGCAAGCCCTCCCCGTCCCCTGGAGGTCGTCGTGGCTGAGTCCTTCGACGCCGTCGTCGTCGGCGCCGGGCCCAACGGCCTGGCCGGTGCTCTCGTGCTCGCCGCCGCGGGCCTGCAGGTCGTCGTCCTGGAGGCCGAGGAGACCCTCGGGGGCGGCGCCCGCACCCTCGAGCTGGTCTCGCCGGGGTACGAGCACGACCTCTGCTCCTCGGTTCACCCGATGGGCCTGGCGTCGCCGTTCTTCCGGGCGTTCGACCTGGCCCGGCACGGGGTCGAGATGCTGCAGCCGGAGGCCGCCTACGCCCAGCCGATCGAGGGGACACGGGCGGGCATCTGCTGGTCCGACCTGGAGCGGACGGTCGCCGAGCTCGGACCCGACGGGCCGTCCTGGCGGTCGCTGCTCGGGCCGCTCTCGCAGGACTGGCGCGGCCTCGTCGACACCCTGCTTTCGGACTTCAGGTCGGTGCCGCGCTCGCCGCTGACCACACTGCGGTTCGGCCTGCGGGTGCTCGACCAGGGAACCGCGGTGTGGAACCGCCGGTGGCAGACGCAGGAGGCGCCGGCGATGCTCTCCGGGGTCAGCTCCCACGCCATCTCCCCGCCCCGCTCGCTTGCCCCCGCGGCCGCTGGGCTGCTGCTCGCCTCGCTCGCGCACGCGCCGGGAATCGGTTGGCCCCTACCGCGCCGCGGCAGTCAGGCCATCGTCGACGCCATGGCCGCGCACCTGCGCACGCTGGGCGGCGAGCTCCGCATGGGGCACCGGGTGCGCACGCTGGACGAGCTGCCGACGTCCCGAGCCGTGCTCCTGGATGTCTCGGCGCGCGGGCTGCTGGAGATCGCCGGCGGGCGGCTGCCGACGTCCTACGCCGGCTGGCTGCAGCGCTTCCGTTTCGGCAGCGGGGCATGCAAGGTGGACTTCGCGCTGAGCGGTCCGGTGCCGTGGCGGAATGAGGACGTCCGGCGGGCCGGCACGGTCCACCTCGGCGGCACCCGCGAGGACGTCGCCCGCGCCGAGCAACAGGTGCACGACGGCCAGCACCCCGACAACCCGTTCTGCATCGTGGTCCAGGCCGGCGTCGTCGACGACACCCGCGCTCCGGCCGGGCACGAGGCGCTGTGGAGCTACGCCCACGTGCCGCACGGCTCGCCGCGCGACCTGGGGGACGCGGTGGAGGCGCGGATCGAGGAGTTCGCGCCCGGCTTCCGTGACCTGGTGCTGCACCGCTCGGTCATCCCGGCCGCGGAGATGGTGGGCCACGACGCCAACTACGTGGGCGGCGACATCGCCGCCGGTGCCACGACCCCGTGGCAGATGTTGATGCGGCCGACCCCCACGTGGGACCCGTACCGGACGCCGGTGGAGGGTACGTACCTGTGCTCGGCCTCGACGCCGCCCGGACCCGGCGTCCACGGCATGCCCGGCGTGTGGGCGGCCAAGCGGGCGCTGCGGCAGGTCTTCGGGGATCGGCGCGACCCGCTGCGGCTGGTGGCGGAGTCGGTGGAAGGGTCCACGGCCGGCTCGGCGGCGTAGGGCCGTCTCGGCCCGTCTCGGCCTCTCTCAGGACTTCTTGGCACCTTCCGGCACCTCTCAGTCCCCGCACAGCGACGGCACCCGGGCGGCAAAGCGGCGCGCTCGACAGTGGTTGGGCCAGCACCCACCGCTTACCTGGAGACGGCGGCCGTCACGGGCGGCCTCGTCGACCCCACCGTGGTGACCGACCGCAGAAGCGGCTCCGCGCCTTCGGTCCCGGTCTGCTCGCAGCGGCCAGGACCAGGGGCCGCCCGCGGCTGGCGCAGCGTGCAGGTCGCCGGCTCCGCCGTGCAGGTGCCCGGCGGGACCGCCCTGGACCTGACGGCCTTCGCCCTCCCGACGGCGCAGGACGACCTGGCCCCGGGTCATCACCCAGCTCACCGGCACGGGCGTGCGCGTGCGGTTGTCTTCGGCCTGGGCCTTGGGCTCACCAGCGCCAGCCTCGTGGCGCTGCACGCCGTTTCCTCCACACCACCGCGCCTGCTGCAACTGGGCGTGCTCGTCGCCGCCAACGCGCTCGCGACGGTGCTGCGGTTCGTGCTGCTCCGCGCGTGGGTCTTCAACCGTCCTTGACCGGCTCCCCCACGACCGCATCGCTCCACCCGCGCGGGTTCCGGCACGATCGCTCCCGCCCCGATCGCCTGGGGCCGGGCGCGCGCGCCCGCCAGGCCCGCGGGGAGCAAGGCGGCGCGCAGCGAGCGCGCGGCGTCACACTCTTTGCGCAGCGAATGCCGGTTCCCCGGGCCGGAGAACCCCGGATCTACCGGCTTTCGGGACGCAAAGGTGAGGCCCGGACCAGCCGCGGGAGGCGTCAGCCGCGACGCGGATCAGGGGTGGTCGCCGCCGGGGCCGGACGACGGGTCCCCGTTCCCAGGTTCCCTCGCCCCGCCCTCGCCGCCCTCCCGGCGCAGCCGCTCCTGCTCCCGGAAGCGCAGCCGGCGCAGCCGCCGGGTCATGTTCCGCATCAGCAGCCAGACGACGATCGCGAGCACGAACACGACCAGGAAGCCCCACAGCCCGGGCGACACGGACTCCGGGTCGGGAGCTGTCGGCCTGGTCGTGGCCCAGATCAGCGCCGTAGCGGTCGGGGTCACAGCTGCTCCTGCGGCACCGCCACGAGCTGAGGCTGATCCGTGCGGATGCCGGCGAACAGGTCGTCCTCCGGAAGGTCCACCGGGACCTCGCTGTGGGCCAGCTCGAAGTCCTCGGTCGGCCAGATCCGACGCTGCATGTCCCGGGGCACGGCGAACCACGTGCCGTCCGGGTCGACCTGAGTGGCGTGCGCGATCAGCGCCCGGTCGCGCACGTCGAACCAGTCGGCGCACGGCACCCGGGTGGTGATCGGCCGCTCTCCGCGCTCCTCCCAGCGGTGGATCCACTCGGCGTACGGCGACTCCAGGCCCTCCTCGGTCATCGCCTCGTGGAAGGCCATGATCCGGGCACGGGACAGCGTCTGGTTGTAGTAGAGCTTGCTGGGCTGCCACGGCGGCCCAGCCTTGGGGTAGCGGTGCGGGTCCCCAGCCGCGTGGAAGGCCTCCACGCTGACCTTGTGGCACATGATGTGGTCGGGATGCGGGTAGCCGCCGTTCTCGTCGTACGTCGTGACGACGTGCGGCCGGAATTCGCGCATCAGCCGGACTAGCGGCTCGGCGGCCACGTGCAGCGGCTGGAGGGCGAAGCAGCCGACCGGAAGCGGCGGCAGCGGGTCGCCCTCCGGCAGCCCCGAGTCGACGAACCCCAGCCAGACGTGCTGGACGCCGAGGGCCTCCACGGCCGCCGCCATCTCCAGGCGGCGTAGCCCGGTGATGTCGCGGGCCACCTCCGGGGAGCCCTGCAGCGCCGGGTTCAGGATGTCGCCTCGTTCGCCGCCGGTGCAGCTGACCACCATCACCTCGCAGCCCTCTGCGACGTAGCGGGCCAGCGCGGCAGCCCCCTTGCTCGACTCGTCGTCGGGGTGGGCGTGCACGGCCATCAGCCGCAGTGGCTCAGTCACGAGGGATCTCCTGCTTCTGCGCGCGCGGCGGGGTCGCTCGCACGCGCCTGGTGGGGCGAGAGCGGTAGTGCGCGACAATCCTCTCAGGCACGCGTCCGCGCTCGGCACGTGCGTCCGTCCACCCAGGAGGCCTCCCCTGAGCACCGCGGTCCCCTCGCGAACGCCGCCGCCGGACCGGTACGGCACCCCCTCCGCGGCGCGGCGCCTCGCTGTCGTCGTCGCTTCGGTCGTGCTGGCGGTGGCCGGGCTGGCCTGGGTGATCTGGGCGGGGCTCGGTCAGGCCAGTGCGGACGTGCGCTGGACCGACGTCGGCTTCCAGATCGTCGACAACAGCCGGGTCACGGTCACGTATGACGTGGGGAAGGATCCGGCGGCCACGGCGGTCTGCTCGTTGCAGGCGCTGGACCAGGGGAAGTCCACCGTGGGCATCGCGCGCGTCACGATCGGCCCGACGTCCGCGCGCGTGACGCGCCGCACCGACGAGATCCGGACGTCGGCATTGGCCGTTACCGGTGTGGTGAAGGAGTGCGCGCTGCGGCCCTGAGCTTCCTGGACCATGAGCATTCTGTGGAGGGAGGGGCGCGGTCCCGGCCGGCGTTGGTATTATCGACGCTTCCCCACGCGACGGCCGGGGCCCCGGAAAAAGGGGTCGGACGCCGCACGCGCACGCGGAACCGCGTGCTCGACGGACTAGGAGAGACCGTGACCGACACCACCGAGAACGTCACCTGGCTGACCCAGGAGGCGTACGACCGGCTGAAGGCCGAGCGTGACCACCTCGCGGGGGACGGCCGGACCGAGATCGCCAAGAAGATCGAGGCCGCCCGAGACGAGGGCGACCTCCGCGAGAACGGCGGCTACCACGCCGCCAAGGAGGAGCAGGGCAAGCAGGAGGTCCGGATCCGCCAGCTGACCCAGCTGCTGGAGAGCGCGAAGGTCGGCACCGCACCCGCCGACAACGGCATCGTAGCGCCGGGCATGGTGGTCTCCGTCGACCTCGGCGGTGAGGAGCTGACCTTCCTGCTCGGCAGCCGCGAGGTCTCCGACCCCTCGCTCGACGTCTACAGCGAGAAGTCGCCGCTCGGCGCGGCCATCAACGGGCACAAGGCAGGGGACAGCACGTCCTACCAGGCGCCGAACGGTCGCCAGGTGGCCGTCAAGATCCTGGCGGCCAAGCCTTACGGCGGCTGACCACCATCTCAGCGTGAAGGGCCGCTCCGCCGCACCCGGCGGGGCGGCCTGTTGCGTTTCGGAAGGGCCGCCGGCCATGGCCGCGACCATCGGTCAGCGGGACGCCGCCCGCAGGTACTGCCGGGTGGCCAGCGGGACGAAGACCGCGAGGATGGCCACGGCCCACAGCATCGTGTACAGCGCAGGGTGCTGGATCGACCACGCCTCGGAGTTGTTCCGCAGGCTCGGGTCGCTCGGCACGTTGCCGAACAGCGCCCGGCAGGCCTCGCTGAGCGTGGTGACCGGGTTCCACTCGGCGAACCGCTGCAGCACGCTGGGCAGTGACTCCAGCGGGACGAAGGTGCTGGCGGCGAACGTCAGTGGGAACAGCACGATGAAGGCCGCGTTGTTGACGACTTCGACCGTGGGCACGAGGAGGCCGACGAAGGCCATCACCCAGGAGAAGGCGTAGGAGAACAGCAGCAGCAGCGCGAAGCCCGCGAGCGCCTCGGGTACCGAGGTGTGGATCCGCCACCCGACCACCAGGCCGGTCAGGCTCATCACGACGATGACGATCACGTTGTTCAGGACGTCGGAGAACGTCCGGCCCACGAGCACCGCCGAGCGGGACATCGGCAGCGAGCGGAAGCGGTCGATGATGCCCTTGTGCATGTCGTCGGCCAGGCCGGTGCCGGTCAGCGTCGCCCCGAAGACCACGGTCTGCGCGAAGATCCCCGCCATCAGGAACTCG
>DATFPQ010000148.1:0-25835 GCA_035264765.1 Actinomycetales bacterium
CGCGGCCATCCGCGCGATCCAGGCCGAAGCCAGCCGAGCCGAGGCGAGCCGGGCTGAGGCGGGACAGGCCAAACCAGCCGAGCCGAAGCCAGCCGAGCCCAAGCCAGCCGAGCCCAAGCCAGCCGAGCCCAAGCCAGCCGAGCCGAAGCCGGCCCGGCCGAAGCCGGCCGAGCCGAAGCCCGCCGAGCCGAAGCTGCCCGAGCCGAGGCGAGCCAGGCCGACGCCGACCGGTCCGAAGGGGCTGGGCATCTCGGTGTGAGCACCGAGGCCGCCTGAGCCTGCGCCGCATCCGAGTCGCCAACAGGCGCACCGGGACGGGAGCCGCTTCCGGTCGTGGTCAGCTCTGGTCAGGCGCGGTCGTGTCCGCGCTCGGCGCCTGAGCACGCGCGGCGGCGGCGTCATCGTGGCAACAGCTTTCACCACGCCGAAGCTCGTTGCCACGATGGCGCCGGACCGCACACGGCCGCAGTCGGGTCACCGTTCGCTCCGACGGCGGCGACCGCAGCCAGCCGAAGGTAGGCGACGAAGCCGTCGCCGTGCCCCGCGAGGCGGCCAAGCACCCTCGCGAGCCCGTGGGCGGTCGCAACCTGGACTCCGACGAACAGCACGCCGACCCACAGCAGCAGTTGCCAGGGAATGACCGACCAGCGCAGCGCCGACCGGTCGCGGGCCGCGAATGCGGTAACCAGCACGCCGGCACCCACGGCCGCCGGCCAGGCCACCGGCACGCCCGACGCGAAGGCCGGGCCGAGCAGCAGGCACACACCAGCGGCGACGGCGAGCAGCACGCGGTCAGGGGGCTGGGCGGCGTCCGCGGCCGTGTAACGGCCGCGCATACGGCCCCCGAAGCACACGGCCAGCACCAGGACCGTCACTGCGATGGCCGCCAGCGCCGGCGCCCAGGTGAGCGGCAACGACCGTGATCGCCACCAGGAACATGAGGACGGGCAGCACCCGGTCCACCAGCGCCGTCAGCACCGGTCAGGCGCCGTCCGACACGATGACGTCCAGGGTCCACGAGCGACCATCCCGGTTCGGTGGCACGAGCTCGCAGCGGAACGCCTCCGCGACGGCGGCGGCGACCGACCGGGGACTACGCAACGCCGGACCAGGCCGCGCCACGAGGTGCCGGGCGACCAGGCCGCGGTGCTGCTTGGCCATGTGCGATACGACGTTTCGCCGTCCTGCCTGCTGCTTCAGAACGCGGACGGCGACGGTCCGCGAGGCCACCTCGGGAGGGGGTGTCCACGCGGCCTGGTAGGTCGACGACCGGCAGTCCACGACTACGCCGGACCCTGCCGCCTCGGTCAGCGGCCCGTCCAGATGCTTGCGCCAGAAGGCCGCGAGGGGCCCGACGCCGGGCAGGTCGGTGCCCATCGAGAGCCGGTACGGCGGGACGGCGTCCCCGGGACGCAGCGCACCCCACAGCGCCGACACGATCACCAGGCTGCGCGCCGCGGACCGCCGTGCGGCCGGGGGGAGCGTGGCCAGGTCCAGGGCGTCGTACAGCACGCCGGTGTAGAGCTCCCGCACCGGCCGGGCGGCCAGCTGGCGCAGCCGCGTGTTGCGTTGCACCTCGCCGGCCACGGACGCCCCCACGCCGAGCACGCCGACGGCGTCGTCCCGTGCGCTCACGGCGGCGAGCGCGTCCAGCACCCGGGTCCGGGCGGCTCGCAGCTCCGGCCAGGACAGCCGTTCGAGGTCGACCGGACGGCGGCGACCGGCCACCGGAGCCTTGCCCTCCGAGGGCGGAAGCAGCACGAGCACCGGGGAAGCCTAAGCCGGGGCCGCCGAGAGCACGACGCGGCGGTCCGGCGTGGCTAGGGTGACCGCCATGGCTCTGCGACGAGTGCGGCTGTGCGCCGCGGCCGAGGGCGCGCCCGCCGGACCGCTCGACCTGGCCTTCGCCGGGGTGCGCCGGGAGCTCGGTGTCCCGGCGGAGTTCCCCGCGGACGTGCTGGATGCGGCCGAGCACGCCGCTCGGGCGCCCCGCCTGCCGGACGCGGACCTGACCGACCTGCCCTTCTACACCATCGACCCGCCCGGGTCGCGGGACCTGGACCAGGCGCTGTATCTGGAGCGGGACGGCTCCGGGTACCGGGTGCGGTACGCCATCGCCGACCTGACCGCCTTCGTGGAGCCTGGGGGCCCGGTCGACGCCGAGGCCCGGCGCCGCGGCCAGACCGTCTACTGTCCCGACGTCGCCACGCCGTTGCACCCGCCGGTGCTCAGCCAGGACGCCGCCAGCCTGCTGCCGGGGCAGGTGCGGGCGGCGTACGTGTGGGACGTTCGGCTGGACGCGGAGGGCGAGGTCCGCTCGGCCGACGTGGCGCGGGCCCTCATGCGCAGCGTCGAGCGGTTGGACTACGCCACCGTCCAGGACGCCGTGGACGGCGGGGCTCCGGACGAGCGCTTCGTGCTGCTCCGGGAGGTCGGCGAGCGGCGGCTCGAGCTCGAGCGCGCCCGCGGCGGCGCGAGCCTGCCGTTGCCGGAGCAGGAGGTCGTGCAGGAGGGCGACCGGTACCTGCTGCGGCTGCGTCCCCCCTCGCAGGTCGAGGACTGGAACGCGCAGATCTCCCTGCTGGCGGGCATGGCGGCGGCCGACATGATGCTGGCGGCCGACGTCGGCATCCTGCGGACCATGCCGCCGCCCGCCGGCGAGACCCTGGTCAGGTTCCACCGGCAGGCCGCCGCACTCGGCGCGCGGTGGCCCGCCGAGACCCCGTACGGGGAGTTCCTGCGTTCGCTGGACCGCAGCGACCCGCGGCAGCTGGCGCTGGTCCACGAGGCGACCGCGCTGTTCCGCGGCGCCGGCTACACGGCCTTCGAGGGGGACGTCCCGGAGATCGCCGAGCACGCCGCGGTGGCCGCCGAGTACGCCCACGTCACCGCGCCGCTGCGCCGGCTGGTGGACCGGTTCGGCCTGGTGATCTGCCACAGCCTGTGCCGGGACGTCGAGGTGCCGGCGTGGGTGCGCGAGGCACTGCCGACGCTGCCGGGGCTGATGGCGGCGTCCGACCGGCTCGTGGCCGCCGTCGACCGGGCCTGCACCAGCGCGGTGGAGGCGGCCGTGCTCGGCAGCCGGGTGGGTGAGGAGTTCGCCGCCGTGGTGGTCGACGTCGTCGCGGACGGTGGACCCCAGGCACCGGACCGCCCGCGTGGGGTCGTCCAGCTCGTCGACCCGCCGGTCGTCGCACCGGTGCTGGGTCAGGTGCGGCTCGGTGACGGGATCCGGGTGCGGGTGGACGCCGCCGACGTGGACGCCGGGACGGTCCGGCTGGTGCCGGTAGGATGAGCGGCGCGGACGAGTCAGCCAGGCGGTCGCGTCACCGGTTCGCCGGTGCCGAGGAACGTCCGGGCTCCGCAGGGCAGGGTGGTGGGTAACGCCCACCCGGGGTGACCCGCGGGACAGTGCCACAGAAAACAGACCGCCGGGCGCGCAAGCGTCCGGTAAGGGTGAAACGGTGGTGTAAGAGACCACCAGCATCCCCGGTGACGGGGGTGGCTCGGTAAACCCCACCCGGAGCAAGGCCAGACAGGGAGCGTTCGAGGGTGGCCCGCCCGAGCTCCCGGGTAGGCCGCTGCGGCGGCCGCGGTGCGTCGGCCCGGTGCATCCGGGTCGACGCACCGGGTCGCGCGAGCGTGCTGGCAACAGCACGTCGAGATGGATGACCGCCACCTGCGCGGCGGGCGACCGCCGGGCAGGGACAGGACCCGGCGTATCGGCTGACTCGTCCGCACACAGCCGCTGCGTCGATCCGGCTGCGGGGTGTTGGCGCAGCGTGGCGGTCAGGCGCCGTCCCGCCATCGGCGCCACCGCCGGTAACCGCGCCAGGTCGAGGCAGCGCAGGCGACGACCGCCAGCACGCCGACGCCGAGAATCAACGGCCAGCCGGCGCCATTGATGCCCATAAGCGTCAGTGTCAGAAGAAGCCATGCCAGCAGAAAGGCGAGCGTTCGCCATTTCAGGGGATTACGCGGGGGAACCGGCGTCCCGCCGTGGACGGGGCGCATCGGTTGCATCGCGTCACCGTAGCCGAGGTTCAGGCCCGGTAGCAATTACCGCGCGCCTTCACCCGACGCATTCCGCTCCCAATGCGCAGTGCGTTGATGTTGTAACAACGTCCCCTGGAAAAGCGTCCCTGACGGTAGGCCCTGACCACCTGTCGCAACAGCCACTGCATTCTCGTCGCGCCGATGGTGGCGCAGACATAGCGGAGCGCCTGCCCTATGGCGCCCGGGACGCGAGAGAATACGCAGCCTGCCGCAATGGCTCCGGCGCCCACCGATGCAACGGCTGCCGCGAGGACGCGCCATTCCCACCCGTAGCCATTGACGTACACCCCCCAACCCAGGGTGACGCGCATATACTGAGGCTTTTCCAGCGCAATGGGGATGGGCGCCGATTTCGCCGCCTGGCGCGCTATGGGCGCCGCTATGGCCGGCTGAGCCGGTAGTGACAAGGACAGCGTCGAGGCTGCGATGGCGAGCGTGGCGAGCTTTCGATTGAGTCTCACGGCCTTGATCCTCCAGATGTAGAAATAAGTAAAACGAGTCGCACGACAGTCCTTCGACGTACGCGTCGGACCCCGAGCGACCGGTGACGGGCCCTGGGGCCGGGCCCGTCACCGGTCGCGGTCTTCGCCTCACCTGTCGTCGTGCCGGTTGCCCGGAAGCCGGTCAGACCTGGGACCGCCGACCAAGCCGGCCAGCAGCCCGGCGCCGAAGGCGAACAGGAGGCCGGCGAGCAGGCCCACCGCGACGTCGTCGAGCCGCCGGTCGAGCAGCAGCCAGGCTCCGGAACCCAGGAGCAAGGCCACCCCCGCCGCGCTCACCAGGCGTTGCGCTGGTGTGGTCGGCAGGTCGAGCAGCAGCCCGAGCAGTAGTCCGGCGCCGAGTCCGGCGAGCAGGTTGGCGACGGCCACGGCGTCGCGCCTCAGCGGCAGTAGCCGCCCCGGTAGAGCAGCACCTGCGGATAGTGCAGTCCCCAACCCTGCGCGAGCACGCACTCGTTCCGGGCGCTGGCGTAGGTCGCGTAGACGCCGAGCAGGGCGCATGCCGTCGCCAGGTACGGACCGACCACCGGCACGTGCTTGACGATGGCCACGCAGGCGGCGCTGCCGGCCGCGATCTGCAGCGTCTCCAGCTTGTTGAAGAACACCCGGTAGACGCCCCACCAGCGCACCTTCGCCCGGAAGTCCGCGGACCCCGGCAGGACCTCGGCGGGGGTCAGGACGACGGTGGAGCCGCCCGGCGTGGTCAGTGTGGTCGCCGTTGCGCCGTCCAGGTGCCAGGCCGCGGCCTGCGCCTGGGTGACCGGCCCGGACAGCCCCGGCAGCTCGGGGGACGGGGCCGCGAGGACCCGCGCCGCAACCGCCGACGGGACCGCCGTGGGAACCGCCGTGGGAACCGCGGCCGCGGCGGTCGTGGGGTGCAGCAGAGCGCCTGCGACGACGCAGACGAGCGTGGCCAGCAGCAGCCGCGGGACGGAGAGGACCGGTCGGCGTCTCATGCGTGCCTCCCGGTGACACTATGGTCGGTGGCCGTTCCGTCCGCAGAGACTACGTGCCTGTCCTCGAACAGGCTCTCCACGGGAACGTCGAGTCGACGGGCGATGCGCACGGCAAGCTCCTCAGTGAGTGTGGTCATCTTTCGGGTCTCCAACAGGTAGATGGTGGTCTGTGAGCACGGACGCGCCAGGAAGGCCAGCTCTCGCTGAGTCAGTCCCAGGCGTTCGCGGCGGCGGCGCAGGGCCGCTCCCTCCCGAACTCTCATCCGGTCCCCGTTCTCTGTGGCGGCGGATGCAGGCAGTCTGCACCGTTCCGGCGACAGTGACAAGCGTCAACTGGCAGGATGCAGAGAGGTTGTCACGCTGACAAGTGGCCGTCGATGATGCGGTGCAGTTCAGCCGGGGCGACCGCTCCGCCGGCAACGGCGGAGGTTGTCGCGACACGAGACAGCCGCGGATGCGGCGTGGCGTGGGGATGTGGGGACACGATGAGCGACGTCAGCGACCTTCAGCAGCTGGTGGAGACCCGGCTGCGCGAGCTGGGCGACCACCGAGGACCGCTGTCCACCCGGCAGGCGGCGGCCAGAGCGGGCGGGAAGGTCTCCTACGAGACGTTGCGGCTGATCCGCACCGGGCGGCACTCGGGGAGCATCAGCCAGGACGTCGCCGAGGGCCTGGCGTTGGCGCTGGACGTGCCGCTGACCAAGGTGCTCGCCGTCGCCGGCCGACGGATCCCGCAGGGACCGTTCGTCCTGCCCAAGCGGGCCGAGGCGCTGACCAAGAGCGAGCGCGGCGTCGTCCTGTCGGTGGTCGACGCCATCCTGGACGCCGCGGCCCAGAACCGGGCTCCGTCACCGCCGTCCCAGGTACCGCCGGGCGAGCTTCGCCCGGTGGCCCACGAGGGCGACGAGCCGGGCGGGAGCCGGGCCGGGTCGCGGACGGCGTCGGAGACGGCGCGGCGGGTCCGGCGAGGGCAGGAGCCGCAGCGCTGACGACGGCGCCGCGCAGCTGCGGACCGCGCGCGCTGGCGGCGGGCGGCCCGCCGGACGGAAGGAGCCGGTCGGCATGGGCGGAGGGGCATGAGCGGGCCGCGAGCAGGCGGCGCTGAGGGAGCGACCACGACTCGCTGGTCGCCGTGGGCCGAGCTGCGCCTGCACCCGGACATCCTGGTGCACAGGTGCCGCCTGGACGACGGCGACGGCTGGTGGTGTCCGCAGGAGCGGGTGATCCTGCTCGACGAACGCCTGGACCGTTGCCGGGCGCGCTGCGTGCTGGCGCACGAGCTGGCTCACGCGCAGCTGGGGCACGCCGGCTGCCCGCCGGGGTACGCGCAACGCGGCTGGCTGGCGCGGCGCCAGGAGGCCCAGGCCGACCGCTGGGCCGCGCGCCGGCTGGTGAGCCTGCCGTCTCTCGCCGAGGTGCTCGCAGAGCGTCCCGACGTCGAGGCGGCCGCGGCGGCGCTCGACGTCACCGCGGCGGTGCTCCGGTGCCGGCTGGAGCGGCTCGACGCGGGGGAGCGGTCCCTCCTGCGCTGCGCTCTGGGCCGGCGTGAGGGCGCGGCGTGAGCACCTCACCCGCACGTCCCGTCCCCGCGGCGCTGCGACCCGCCGTGGTCGGGGTCAGGGTGTGCGCCTGGCCGCGAGCTCCTCCTGCTCCTCGGCGGCGAGCACGGCCGCCCCCACGATGCCCGCCTGGTTGCGCAGCTTGGCGGGGACGACCGGCGCGCGCAGGTGCAGCAGCGGCAGGAACTTCTCGGACTTCTTGCTGACGCCGCCCCCGACGACGACCAGCGAGGGCCAGAGCAGGTCCTCGACCACGCCGTAGTAGCGCTGCAGCCGCTCGGCCCACTCCTCCCAGCTGAGCCCCTCCTCCTCGCGCGCTGAATGCGCGGCCCGGCTCTCGGCGTCGTGCCCGTCGATCTCCAGGTGGCCCAGCTCACTGTTCGGCACCAGCTTGCCGTCGAACAGCAGCGCGCTGCCGATACCGGTGCCGAGGGTGGTCACGAGCACCAGCCCCCGCGTGTCCCGGGCCGCGCCGAACCGCGCCTCCGCCACGCCGGCCGCGTCCGCGTCGTTGACCACGTGGACCGGCCGGCCCAGCCGCTCGGTGAGCATCGTGTCGATGTCGGTCCCGATCCAGGAGGGGTCGATGTTCGCGGCGGTGCGCACGACGCCGCTGGTGACGACGCCGGGGATGGTGACGCCGACCGGGCCGTCGGCGAGGTGGTCGGCGAAGTGCGACACGACCTCGGCGACCACCGCAGCCACCGCGTCCGGCGTCGCGGGCTGCGGCGTCTCGATGCGCACTCGCTCCTGCGTCAGGTCGCCCGTGCCGAGGTCGACCGTGGCGCCCTTGATCCCCGAGCCGCCGACGTCGACGCCGAGGGCGATCTGGCCGCTCATGCGGATGCCGGGACGGGCGGGCAGCTGGACATCGTCGTCCTCCAAGGGTGGATCACGGCAGGGTCAGGATCTCGGCGCCGGTGTCGGTCACGACCAGGGTGTGCTCGAACTGGGCCGAGCGGCGGCCGTCCTTGGTGACGACCGTCCAGCCGTCGTCCCACATCCGCCACTCGTGCGTGCCGAGGTTCAGCATCGGCTCGATGGTGAACGTCATGCCAGGCTCGATCACCGTGTCGTACATCGGGGCCGCGTCGTAGTGGGGGACCACCAGGCCGGAGTGGAAGGCGGTGCCGATGCCGTGGCCGGTGAAGTCCCGCACGACCCCGTAGCCGAACCGCCGCGCGTACGACTCGATGACCCGGCCGATGACGTTGATCCTTCGGCCGGGGCGCACCGCCTTGATCCCGCGCATCATCGCCTCGTGGGTCCGCTCGACGAGCAGCCGGGACTCCTCGTCCACGTCGCCGACCAGGTACGTGGCGTCGGTGTCGCCGTGGACGCCGATGCCGTCGAGAACGAGGTAGGCGGTGATGTCGATGTTGACGATGTCGCCGTCCTCGAGCCGGCGGTCGTCCGGGATGCCGTGGCAGACCACCTCGTTGACGCTCGTGCAGAGCGACTTCGGGAAGCCCCGGTAGCCGAGCGTGGAGGGGTAGGCGCCGTGGTCCAACAGGAACTCGTGGCCGACGCGGTCAATCTGGTCCGTGGTCACGCCGGGCGCCACGACCGACGCCGCGGCAGCCATCGCCTGCGCCGCGATGCGCCCGGCCACCCGCATCCGCTCGATGATCTCCGCGGACTTGACCTCTTGCCCCTTGTACGGAGCCGGGCTGGGCCGGTCGACGTACTCGGGGCGCTCGATCGACGACGGCACCGGGCGCCGGGGTGAGACCGTCCCGGGCTGCACGGCGGTGAGGCTGCGTGGCATGGCGGCAGTCTAGGTGCGGGGGAGGCGGCGTGCCCCCGGCCACCCTCGCGGCCGGGACCAGGCGCCGGCCGGCCCGGCGGCGGGCCGGGCACGTGACGGGTGCGCCGGATGCCCGCGGTGGGGCACGATACGACCATGGTCCCCTACTTCTTCAACACCAGGACCGGCGCGGTCGAGGAGCTCGAGAACAAGAGCCAGGTCAAGGACCTGCTCGGGCCCTACGCGACCCGGGAGGAGGCCGAGCGGGCGCTGCAGACCGCTCGGGCTCGCACCGAGGCGTGGGACCAGGAGGACGCGGAGTGGGAGGAGCGCGGCCGCAGCTGACCGGTCGACGTCCCAGCCGGTCCCTCAGCCTCCCGGCGAGCTCGGGCGCGGGCCGCTGATCGCATCCAGCAAGGACCCCAGCCGAGTCCGCCAGCCCCGGCGCCCCCGTACCGGGGGGGTGCCTGCGGCGGCGCTGACGAAGTGCTGGGCCAGCTCGAACGATGCCGGCAGCGCCAGGCCGGCCGCGACCTGCGGCGACAGACCCGCCACGAGGTGCGGCTCAAGGCCCGCGGCGCCCATAGGCTCCGGCTGCGGCGCCCACAGCTCCGCCGCCCGCAGCTCGGTACCGGGCGTCCCCGAGCCGTGTGGTCCCGAACGCTGCGGCCCGCCGCCGCCCTCACTCCACGGATCGCGCACCGGGGTGAGGATGTCGCGCAGCGCGTCCGGCAGCGCGAGCCCGGACGGCGACACCGTCATCCGCTCGTGCGCGAGCGAGGCCAGCGGCCCCTCCGCGGCGTCCAGCGCCACGATGGTCGCGCCGGTGCGGCGCGCGTCCTGCACCCGCTCCAGGAGCGGCTCGGCCGCCGGCTCGGGGCTCACCACGAACACCGTCTCGCCGCGCGATGCGTGCTCGAGGCGGGACAGCCCGATCGACAGGTGCGGGGGCGCGTCAGGTGGCGGGCTCCAGCGGACCAGCTCGGGCGCGAGCTGCGGCAGCTCGCCCTGCCTGGCCTCGTCCTCCAGGTGGGCCGCGAGGTGCCATGGCTCGATTCGCGGAGTGCCGACCAGCAGGAGGTGTCCCGGGCCGCTGGTCGCCCGGAGCGCCGAGCCCAGCAGCGTTGCTCGTGCCCACCACTCGGTGTGCCGGAGGGCGTCGCGCAGCGCATGCACCCGCTCGGCGTCCATGGCTGAATCCTTGCATCCGGCAGCGCTGGGACGCAGGCCAGCCCTCGCCCGGCCGGTCAGCGCACCAGCTTGGGGACCACCTGCTCGCCGAAGACCTCGATCCACCGCTCCTGGTTGCGGCCGACGTTGTGCAGGTAGACCCGGTCGAAGCCCAGGTCGACGAACTGCTGGATCGCCGCCCGGTGCACGTCCGGGTCGGACGAGATGACCATCCGGCCCTCGAAGTCCTCCTCCCGGACCAGCTTGGCCATCTGCGCGAAGTCGTGCGGGCTGCGGATGTCCGCCTTGGGGAACTTCATCCCGCCGTTGGGCCACTCGGTCATGGCGTTCGCCAGGGCCTCCTCGTCGGTCTCGGCCCAGGACAGGTGCAGCTGCAGCACGCGCGGCATCTGGTCGGGGTCCTTGCCCGCCTCGCGGGCGCCCTCCGCGAACTTGTCGAACAGGCCGCCGATCTTCTCGACCGGCGCGCCCACCGTGATGATGCCGTCGGCGTGGCGGCCGGTGCGCTTGGCGTTGACCGGGCCCGCCGTCGCCACCAGGACGGGCGGCGCGGTCTCCGGCATCGTCCACATCCGGGTCGACTCGAGCTTGAAGAACCGTCCCTCGTGCTTGACGTCCTTGCCGGCCAGGGACCCGTCGAACAGCTTCTTGATGACGTCGATCGCCTCGAACATGCGCAGCGACCGCTCGGCCGCCTCCGGCCAGTAGCCGGCGATGACGTGCTCGTTGAGCGCCTCCCCGGACCCGACGCCGAGCCAGTGCCGGCCCGGGTACATCGCCTCGAGGGTGGCCGAGGCCTGCGCCACCACCGCGGGGTGGAACCGGAAGCTCGGGCAGGTGACGCCCGGCCCCAGGTCGCCGGTGGTGCGCTCGCCGACGGCGGTCAGCACGTTCCAGACGAACGCGGCCTGGCCCTGCTGCGGCACCCAGGGCTGGAAGTGGTCTGCCGCCATGCATCCGGAGAAGCCGTGCCGCTCGGCAAGGGCCGTCAGCCCGACGACCTCCTGGGGGGCGAACTGCTCGAGCATCGCGGCGTAGCCGACGGTCAGGGGAGCGTCCATGGACCCGACGCTAGCCCCTCCCGCCCGAGGTCTCACTCGAAGGACTGCTCCACGGTGGGGAACTGGCCCAGCCGGACGTCGTCGGCGTACGCCCGCGCGGCGCCGAGCAGGGTGCCGCGCAGGTCGGCGTACCGCTTCACGAAGCGCGGGGACCGCCCGCCGCGCAGCCCGGCCATGTCCTGCCAGACCAGCACCTGCGCGTCGCAGCTCGGCCCCGCGCCGATCCCGATGGTGGGGATCGCGAGGACCTCGGTGACCTGCGCGGCCACCGCCGCGGGGACCATCTCCAGGACGATCGCGAACGCGCCCGCTGCCTGCAGCGCGACGGCGTCCTTGACCAGCGCCTCACCCTCGTCGCCGCGACCCTGCACGCGGTACCCCCCGAGGACGTGCTCGCTCTGCGGGGTGAACCCGACGTGCGCCATCACCGGTACCCCGGCGCCGACCAGGGCCTCCACCTGGGGCACCACCCGGCGTCCGCCCTCGAGCTTGACGGCGTGCGCCAGCCCCTCCTTCATCATCCGGGTGCCGGTGGCCAAGGCCTGCTCCGGCGACGCCTGGTACGACCCGAACGGGAGGTCGGCCACCACCAGCGCGCGGCGGGCGGTGCGTGCCACGGCCCGGACCAGCGGGAGCAGCTCGTCGGTCGTGACGGGGACCGTGGTCTCGTAGCCCAGGACGTTGTTGCCGGCGGAGTCGCCGATGAGCAGCACCGGGATGCCGGCCTCGTCGAAGATCTCGGCGGCGTACTGGTCGTAGGCCGTGAGCATGGCCCAGCGCTCACCGCGCTCCTTCAGCTGGCGCAGGTGGTGCACCCTCACGCGGCGGACCGGTGCACCCGACGGCGTGGTGGGGCCGGTGCCGTACGGCGCCGCGCCCTCGGGATGGGCTCCGGCGGCCGGTTCGCTCACAGCTGTTCCTTCTGCCCGGCGGGCACCGGGCGCGTCGCGGGCGGACCGGCCACGCCGGGCTCGTTCTCGCGCCAGCGGCTGGTGATCGGCAGCCGCCGGTCGCGGCCGAAGGCGATGGCGCTGATCTTGGTGCCGGGCGCGAACTGGCGGCGCTTCCACTCGGCGCGGTCGACCAGGGTGACCACCCGGTCGACCACCTCGGGGGCGAAGCCGGCCTCCAGCAGCTCCGAACGTCCCTGCGCCCCGACGACGTACCGCTCCAGCACGGCGTCCAGGACGTCGTAGGGAGGCAGTGAGTCCTGGTCGACCTGCCCCGGCCGCAGCTCGGCGGACGGCGCCTTGGTGATCGAGCGCTCGGGGATGGGCGGCACCTGACCCAGCCGCTCCGCTTCGGCGTTGCGCCAGCGCGCCAGCTCCCAGACCAGGCTCTTGGGCACGTCCTTCAGCGGTGCGAACCCGCCGACGCTGTCGCCGTACAGGGTCGAGTAGCCGACCGCCAGCTCGCTCTTGTTGCTGGTCGCCAGCACGAGCGGGCCTTCGGCGTTGGAGATGCCCATCAGCACCGTGCCGCGAACGCGCGCCTGCAGGTTCTCCTCGGCGACGCCGGTCAGGCCCATCTCGTCCAGGTACGCGCGCACCATCGGCGCGATCGGCTGCACGCGGTAGTCGGCGCCGATCCGCCGCGCCAGCTCGGCGGCGTCGTCCCGGCTGTGCCCGCTGGAGTAGTCGCTGGGCATGGAGACGCCCACCACGTTGCGGCCGCCGATCGCGTCCGCGGCCAGCGCCGCCACGACCGCCGAGTCGATGCCCCCGGACAGGCCGAGCAGCACCGACGCGAAGCCGTTCTTGCGGACGTAGCCGGCCAGTCCGGTCACCAGGGCCGACCACACCTCGCCGACGGGGTCGAGGCGCGGGGCGTGCTCGACCGGGCACGGCTCGTACGGGCCCACCGAGTCCTCGCTCACCCGAACGTGGAACACGCCGGGCACCGCGCCGTCCGGGTCGACGGTGGAGGTGGCGAGGTCGAGGTCGAGGGTCAGGAGGGCCTCGTCGAACTGCGGTGCGCGGGCCAGCACCTCGCCGTCCGCGCTGACCACCACCGAGTCACCGTCGAACACCAGCTCGTCCTGGCCGCCGACCAGGTTGAGGTAGGCGAGGGTGCACCCCGCCTCGGCGGCCCGTCGGCTGGCCAGGGCCAGCCGGGTGTCGTCCTTGTCGCGCTCGTACGGCGACCCGTTGAGGACCAGCAGCAGCTCGGCACCGGCCTCGCGGGTCTTGGCGACCGGGCCGCCGTCCTGCCAGAGGTCCTCGCAGATGGCCAGGGCGACGTCCACGCCACCCACGCGGACGACGGTGAGGTCGTGGCCGGGGACGAAGATCCGGAACTCGTCGAAGACGCCGTAGTTGGGCAGGTGGTGCTTGGCGTACCGCGCCACCACCCGCCCGTCGTGCAGCACGGCGACGCAGTTCTGCGGCACCCCTTTGGGAATCCCCGTGCGCCCGTCTTCCCCGACGCCGTCCGAGCCGGCGTCCGAGGAGTCGGCGTCGCGGCCCTGCGCCCGGTCGAGGTACCCCACGACGACCGGCAGCGCGCCGAAACCGTCCTCGGCCAGGTCGCGCGCCAGCTGCTCCACCGCGGCGCGCGAGGCGTCCACGAAGGAACGGCGCAGGGCGAGGTCCTCGACCGGGTAGCCGGTGAGGAACATCTCCGGAAAGGCCACCAGGTGGGCCCCCTCGTCGGCGGCGCGCGCCGTCCACTCGCGGACCGTACGGGCGTTGCCGGCGAGGTCACCGAGGACGGCGTCGACCTGGGCCATGGACAGTCGCAGCTGCGGCATGCGCCCGAGCCTATTGGAGCGGTCCGACCACGAGCGTCTGGGCGCTGCGGCCCACCGGACCGCGACGATCGTGCAGCACGGCCTCGGCGAGGCCGTTCCCCGCGGGCTCCAGCCGGGTGCGAGCGTCCAGCAGCAGCCAGCTCCCCTGGGGTCGGCGGGCCAGGTGGACGGTCAGGTCCACGTTCGGGAACGACCAGCGGCCCCAGTCCAGCTGCGCACTCACCCCGCTGGCCGAGTCGGCGACCGTCACCAGCCGCTGCAGCCCCGTCAGCGGCTCGCCGGGCACCAGGGGCACGGATGGACTCATCCAGACCGACGCCGGGCCCTGACCCCGCAACGTGCCGGAGGCTCGGCGCCAGCGCACGTGCCGGGCGTAACCGAAGTCCCAGGTGTCGTCGTCCGGCAGGGCGTCGGGGTCCGGAGGGGACGGTTCGCTCGCCGGGGCCGCGGTCGGCGTCGGTTCCGTGGCCTCGCGCACCAGCCAGGTAGTTGCCCGAAGCGCGGTCCGCTCGGACGTCGAGAGCTCGGACTCGACCAGGACGGCGGACCGCCCGGCGCGCAGGACCTGCGCCCGGGCCGCCACCACCCCGACCGGCACGGGGCCGAGGAAGTCCACCACCACGCGCAGGGCTTGCAGGTCGTCGCGGCCGGTGTGCCGGCGTGCCGCGCGCTCGGCGGCGCGCACCAGCAGCGCGGACGGGGGACCGCCGTGCTGCAGCGCGGGCGACCACGGGCCCTCGGTCGCCTCGGTCGCCCGCCACCGCGTGCCGACGTCCGCGTCCGTCGGCCCGTCGACGCCCGAAGGCGGCTCGGGGTCCGCGGAGCCGTCGGCGTGCGCGGGGCCGTCGTCAGGCTCGTAGAAGCTCAGCGCCATGGCGGGACCCTAGCCACGGTGGTTCAGACACGGCCCGCTTCGGGCGCTGATGGGGTTGCCTTGTTCGGCGGTATGAGGTCCGCGGGGTGGGCATGACTATGGGGGGCGAGGCGGCGATGCGCTCCAAGGCGGTGACGATCGCGTTCCCCCAGGGCCATCCACTGGCGATAGCGCCAGTGGGAGAGCTGATCCAGCCTCGGGGCGGGGGGTGGACTGTCAGCCGCTCAGCCCGACACCCGTGACGAAACCACCGATCAGGATCAAGATCGTGGCGCCGATCACGGTGGAGTGAGCGGCGATCCACCCCTTCGCGGCGAGGAGCCGAGGCTCCATCTGCCGCGGGAACAGAATCGTCACCACGATCGGGACGACGACCGTGCACGAGGCGATCGCGGTGTAGAGGACGACGAGGACAAGGTTCTCGTCGGAGGCCAGCTGCGCGCCGCTGATCGCGAGCCCCGCAGCAGCCGCCAGGAGTAGGGCCTTCGGGCGGAGGTTCAGCGCGAGGCCGATGCCGAACACGGGCACTGTGCCCACCGACCCAATGCCGTTCAGCCAACCCGGCCCACGGCCGCCACCCGCGCGGGTCCGATGCGTCAGCGTCACCACGCCCACCAGCACCATGACGATGCCGAGCATCACCTCCAGCGCCTCCACCAGGACCTCGTGCTGGCGTGATCGTCCGGGAAGTGCCTGGCCCGCAACGGTCGCCAAAGTGAGGACGGCGAAGGTGCCGAGCACCGTGCCGGCGAGAAAGGCGAGCCCGGAGCGAGTGCGGCTCTCCGAGAGCAGGATGAAGATGGTGGCCGTGATGGGGACGCTGCTCAGCGCGGCCGCGAGGGCCAGCGGTACCAGGTGAACCAGCGCAGGCCCCATCGCGTCTCCGAAGTCAACCGCCGCCGCCGGCTCGTGGACGGGCTGGCGGTCCCTCCCGCACAGGAAGTATCGCGCACTTGAGCGGCGCGCAGCACGGGCCAGCTCCCGGACCGGGCGTCCGCAGCCGTCAGGGGCTTTTTCACTGGTCCAAGTCCCCGGACTCGGGGTCCTCGTAGCGGCGGACCTCGCCGCCTACGCGCCGGCGGGTGGCCCGGTCGACGGCGGAAAGTCGTGGCAGGCCCTCCCGACGCAAGATCATGTGCACCGTCGACGCCGACAGACCCACCGCGGGCCGATCCGCACCGGCCCACCTGCGGGTGGTGCCGCAGGTGCACCCGCTTGACCCGCCGGCGCGGGGTCAGCGTGGGGCTGGCGTGGATGCCGTCAGGCAGCTCCACACCTCGGCCGGAGGTCCTCGTCATGTCACGAACCGATGAGCGCGTGTCCCGTCAGCAACGGCCGTGGGTAGCACAGCCAGTCACGGGACCGGCGTGGGTACTCTCGCCGCCATGCAGTCGCGTTACGACGTCGTGGTGGTCGGGGCCGGCCACAACGGGCTGACCGCCGCGGCCTACCTGGCGCGCGCCGGACGCACGGTCCTGGTGCTCGAGCGGCTCGACCACGTCGGTGGTGCCGCGGTGTCGGCGCAGGCGTTCCCCGGTGTCGACGCGCGGCTGTCGCGCTACAGCTACCTGGTGTCGCTGCTCCCCCGGCAGATCGTGGACGAGCTGGGCCTTCCGCTCCGGCTGGTGCGCCGTCGGTACTCGTCCTACACGCCCCTTCCAGGGTCGCCGGACCAAGGGTTGCTCGTTGACAACCAGGACGTGCGCTCAACCGCCGCCGCGTTCGATCGCATCGGTGCCGGCCGGGACTACCAGGCGTGGCAGCGCTTCTACGCCATGACCGGCCGGGTGGCCCGGGCGGTCTTCCCGACCATGACTCAGCCGCTGCGGTCCGCGGCCGACGTCCGCTCGCTGCTGGGGGACGACGAGGCCTGGCACGCGCTGACGCAGGCGCCGCTGGGGGAGCTGCTGGAAAGCACGTTCGCCGACGACACGGTGCGGGGCGTGGCGCTCACGGACGCGCTGATCGGCACGTTCGCCGCGGCGGGGTCGGCGTCCCTGCAGCAGAACCGCTGCTTCCTGTACCACGTCATCGGTGGCGGAACCGGCGACTGGGACGTCCCGGTCGGCGGCATGGGCGCGGTCACGGGGGCCCTGGCGTCGGCCGCAGTCGCGGCCGGAGCGACCATGCTGACCGGTGCCGACGTCACCGCGGTCGACGCTGCCGGAGAGGTCACGTGGCTGGACGACGACGGCGCCACGCACAGCGTCGCCGCCGGGCACGTCCTCGCGGGGTGTGCGCCGACCACCCTGGACCGGCTCCTGGGCGCGCAGGGGACCGAGCGGGCGGAGGGCGCGCAGCTCAAGGTCAACATGCTGCTGCACCGGCTGCCGCGCCTGCGGGACGCCTCGGTCGACCCCGCGGCGGCCTTCAGCGGCACCTTCCACGTCAACGAGGGTTACCGACAGCTGCAGGCCGCGTACGAGGAGGCGGCCTCAGGCCGGCTGCCGTCGGTGCCGCCCTGCGAGATCTACTGCCACTCGCTCACCGACCCGAGCGTGCTCGGGCCGACGCTGCGTGGCGCAGGCGTGCACACGCTCACCCTCTTCGGGCTGCACCTGCCCGCGCGGTTGTTCGAGGCGGACAACGAGGCCACCCGCGCCGAGGCACTCGCCCGCACGCTGCGCTCGCTCGACTCGGTGCTCGCCGAGCCGATCGAGGACTGCCTGCTCAGCACTCCGGCCGGCGAGCCCTGCCTGGAGGTCCGCACGCCGCTGGACCTCGAGGGGGACGTCGGCCTGCCGGGGGGCAACATCTTTCACCGCGACCTGCGCTGGCCCTGGGCCGAGGACGGGTCCGACGTCGGTCGGTGGGGCGTCGAGACCGAGCACGAGCGGGTGCTGCTCTGCGGGGCCGGCGCCCGGCGCGGCGGCGGCGTCAGCGGCATCCCCGGCCGGGCCGCCGCCATGGCGGTCCTTGGCGCGTCCTGACCCGGGCAGCTTCGGATCGAACCGCCCGGGAAGGCAGGGGCAGCGGCACCGCGGCGAACGGACGGCACCCGACGTCCGGCCCCTAGGATGACGACATGGACAGGCAGCAGGAGTTCGTGCTCCGCACCATCGAGGAGCGTGACATCCGGTTCGTGCGGCTATGGTTCACCGACGTGCTCGGCACGCTGAAGTCGGTGGCGGTCGCACCAGCCGAGCTCGAGGGTGCCTTCTCCGAGGGGATCGGCTTCGACGGCAGCGCCATCGAGGGCTTCGCCCGGGTGTACGAGGCCGACATGCTCGTGCGCCCCGACCCGAGCACGTTCCAGGTGCTGCCCTGGCGCGGCGACAACCCCGGTACCGCGCGGATGTTCTGCGACATCCTGCTGCCGGACGGGACGCCTTCCTACGCCGACCCGCGCAACGTGCTCAAACGCGCGCTGAGCCGCGCGTCCGACCTGGGGTTCACCTTCTACACCCACCCCGAGATCGAGTTCTTCCTGTTCGAGCAGGGCCACCCGGGCGAGCCTCCGGTGCCGGTGGACCAGGCCGGCTACTTCGACCACGTCCCGCACGGGACGGCGCACGACTTCCGCCGGCAGGCGATCACCTTGCTGGAGTCGATGGGGATCTCGGTCGAGTTCAGCCACCACGAGGGCGCTCCCGGCCAGAATGAGATCGACCTGCGGTACGCCGACGCCCTGACCACCGCGGACAACATCATGACGTTCCGGACGGTCATCAAGGAGGTGGCGCTAGAGCAGGGGATCTACGCCAGCTTCATGCCGAAGCCGTTCGCGGAGTACCCCGGCTCGGGCATGCACACGCACCTGTCGCTGTTCGCCGGCGACGGCAACGCCTTCCACGAGGACGGCGCGCCGTACCAGCTCAGCAAGGTCGGCCGCCAGTTCATCGCCGGCCTGTTGCGGCACGCCGCCGAGATCACCGCGGTCACCAACCAGTGGGTCAACAGCTACAAGCGTCTGATGGGCGGGGGCGAGGCGCCCAGCTACGTCTGCTGGGGGCACAACAACCGTTCCGCCCTGGTGCGGGTGCCGATGTACAAGCCGGCGAAGGGCCAGTCGACACGAGCGGAGGTCCGGTCGGTCGACCCCGCCTGCAACCCGTACCTGGCGTTCGCGGTGATGCTGACGGCGGGCCTGAAGGGGATCGAGGAGGGTTACGACCTTCCCGACGAGGCCGAGGACGACGTGTGGAGCCTCTCGGACGCGGAACGGCGGGCGCTCGGCATCCGGCAGCTCCCCGGCAGCCTGGACGAGGCGATCGGCGTGATGGAGGAGAGCGAGCTCGTGGCGTCCACCCTGGGCGAGCACGTCTTCGACTTCTTCCTGCGCAACAAGCGTCAGGAGTGGAAGGACTACCGCTCGCAGATCACGCAGTACGAGCTGCAGCGGTACCTGCCCATCCTCTGAGGGCGCTCCGGACGGCGGGACGGCGATGGGGCGGGTTCTTGTCACGGGTGGCACCGGCACCCTGGGTCGCGCCGTCGTTCCGGCGCTGCGGGCCCGCGGTTTCGACGTAGCGGTGCTGTCGAGGTCGCCGGGAGCGTCGGCGGACGGCGTCCCTCGCCTCGTCGGTGACCTCCGCACGGGCGCGGGTCTGCGGGAGGCGCTGGCGGGCGTGGAGTGCGTGGTGCACCTGGCCAGCGACGCCCGGCACGCGCGGCAAGTCGACGTCGACGGGACGGCACGGCTGGCCGGTGCTGCGTCCGCGGCGGGGTGCGGGCACCTGCTGCTCATCTCCATCGTGGGCTGCGACCGGGTGCCGTTCGGCTACTACCGCGCCAAGGCCGTCGCCGAGGAGGCGGCGCTGCACGGTCCCGTCCCGGCCAGCGTCCTTCGGGCCACGCAGTTCCACGAGCTGGTCGTCCGGATCGCCCAGACCGTCACGCTGGGCCCGGTGGCGGTCGTCCCGCATGGTCTGCGAGCGGCTCCGGTTGACATTCGGGACGTCGCGGACCGGTTGGCGCGGGCGGTGGTGGAGGGGCCGCGAGGGCGGCTGCCGGACCTCGCGGGGCCTGACGTCGTCGAGGTCGCCGCGGTCGCGGCGGACTGGGCGGCGCGGCGTGGCCGGCGCCGTCCTCGCCCGCTCCGGTTCCCCGCGTTGGGCGGCTTCCTCCGCGCGTTCGCCGACGGCGCGAACCTGCCCGGGCCGGGCGCCGAGCGCGGCAGCCGGACCCTGGCCGACTGGATGCAGGAGCACGGCCGCCGCTGAGCCGGGCGCGGCTACCTGCCGCCCAGGCCCGTGGCGCCCGCGTCCCGAGCGGCCCGAGCCGCTCGCCGGGCATGGGCCACGGCGGCGTGAGGGTGTCTGCGCAGCCGCACCGCGACGTCGTCGACCATCCCACGCTGGCGCGGCGGCCGCACCGGTCCGGGGTAGCTCGTCGCCGACACCCGTGCGTCGAAGGCCACCGCTCCCGGGTCGAGGCGCCCGCCCTGGTAGACGTGCTGCAGGCCGTTGCGCTCCATAAAACCCGAGAAGACCTCCCACCGCTTGGCGTGCCCGCTGTTCAGACCCGTGTAGTCGGCCTCCGCGTACAGCTCGGCGGGGTCGACGTCGGCGCCCACATTGCGGACCAGGCGGTGCGGGATCTCGTGGTAGCGGGCCAGCTCGAGAGTGCGGGAGTCGTGCGCCAACACGACCGCCGGGGTGCCGGCGAGCGTGGACGTGATGTTGCCGTGGATCCTGGTGCCGAACGAGAAGTCCTGGGTGGCCAGGAAGTCCATCCAGGTGGGCGGGTCGAGGAAGAAGCGGATCTTGCGCTCGCGGTAGAGCGGGTGCGTCTCGTGCACCGGCAGGTCGCTCGTCCGACCGGCCTCGTCCGGGCTGTCGCCGTAGATGAGCAGTCCGAGCGTCTTCAGGTCCTGCGGGACGTACGTCAGGTGCGGGTAGCGGCGGTGGGCGGCCATGGTGATCGCACCCATGTCCTTCACGTACGGGGACACGTTGATGGCGACGCGGGACCGGGCCGTGAGGCCGGCCGGGTCCTTGGCGACATGCAGGTCGGGACCGCGCAGGAACAGCGACGGGCAGCCGATGACCTCGACGTCGCGGAACCCCAGCCCGTGCAGGTACTCGGCCGTGAACTCGCCGCGCACCCCGATGGACGCGGACCGATCCAGCACGGCTCCGACGAAGCGCCGGACGCTCGACTCGAGGGGGGTCAGCCGGGACGCGTTGTACCCCGTGGTGGCCTGCGCGCCCACGCCGAGGACGACCACGGGGATCGTCAGCCGCTCGATCAGGTCGGTGAGCGCGTCGAGGTGCCCCTTGAAAGACTTGCGGAACGCGTTGGCCAGCGGCACCACGAAGACGTCGAACTCCTCGTTGATCCGCGGCGCGTCGTCGATCTGGGCCGCGAACCGGTTCGACACCACGTCGTTGCCCTGGACCGAGAGCAGCCGATGGGCCGCGTGGCTGAAGACGAGGTTGCCGACGTTGTCCCCGATGGCGTTCTGGCGGAACGTCCGATCCGCCGACAGCACTCGGAACGGGTCCTTACGGGACCGCAGCAGGACCCTCACTGCGGTGCGGTCGGGTCGGTGGCGAGGGAGCGGGCCGAGGGAGCCAAGCTCGCCTGCCCGGCCGACTTCGGACTCGCCTCGGCCGAGACGTCCAGCCGGCGGCGGGCCACCCGCTCCTCCGCCCGGGCGGCCAGGGACTCGACCGCTTCGGCGAACCGCTCCGTGGCGCGGCCCCGGACACTGCCGAGCAGTCGGTCCGTCATCGCCCGTCGGGCCGCGGCGTACGGGTCCGGCTCGGCGCCGACCGCCACCGACAGCGCCTGGCGCAGCCCGTCGCCGTCCCGGTCCACGACCAGGCCTGCACCGGCGGTGGGGAAGGTCCGGACGAACTCCGCGGCGTCCCAGGCGGTGGGGTTGCAGACGGCGTACGGCCGGTCGGTGGCCAGGAAGTCGGAGATCACGCTCGAGACGTCGGCCACGAGCAGGTCGGCCTGCTCGAAGCAGGCGTACAGCGACGCCCCGGCCGGAGGCACCACGAGGTGTGCGCCCCGCGGGCAGCCGGCCAACCACTCGGCGTCCTCGCGGGCGGCCGTGGCCTCGGCCTCGACGGCGGACGGTCCGTAGCCGGGCCGCGCGTCCCGCGCCTGCTGCGCCGCATCGCCCGCCAGGGGCCGGACGGCTCGCCTGGTGGGGAGCGGTGGCACCACGAGGCCGCGCCGCCGGTTGGCCGCCTCCAGCAGTTCGGTGATCCGCCGGTGTGCTGCGCGCATGCCGGGGTCGCGGAGGCCGGTGGACGGGTGCGGCCGGTAGATCAGCCGGACCGGCGTGCGGGAGTCGAGGACGGCCTGCACGAGCAGCGGGCCGATCGTCTTCAGCGACCCGTACTCCTGCTGAGCGTTCCAGCCCTCCCAGGTCGGTGCGTAGAGGACCGTCGGGACCCAGTCGTCCGGACGCCCCTTCGGCCGCTCCAGGACGTCGAGCTGCGGCCGGCCGACCTCGACCACGGCGTCGTCCCGGACGCCGACGTCCGCCCTGCGGTAGCGCTCGCGCCCGACCGGCCCCGCGACCCACACCTCGTCGTAGCCCTTGACGATCGGGTTGAAGGACGCGTTCTTGTCGCTGTCGCCGTGGCCGATGAAACTGCTCATCAGCCCCGCCTCGCGCAGCAGGTGGATGTTGTTGCCGACGTTGGCCGTGAAGAGCCCGGCCCGCACGCTGGACAGGTCGAGTGCCATGAGGTTGCTCGCGTACTCCACGCAGAGCACCGGCGCGGACGTCCGGCCCAGCCGGTCCAGCAGCTCGGGATCGCGCAGCACCACCGCGGCCGGCTGGTTCAGCCGCTCGAGCGTCGCCAGCCACATGTTCACCTGGTACGCCGTGTCCGGGGTGCCGCTGGAGTACAGCACGACCCGCGGCCGATGCTCGTCGAGGAACCGGCTGACGTGCCGGACCATCGACGCGTGGCCGAGCCGCATGCCGATCGCCCGGGACGTGCCCTCGAGCACGAGCGCGAGGACGAGCGTCCCTGCGACGGCGAGGCCTCCCGCAACCAACACCGGCACCGGGGACGTGGCGAGGGCGCTGGGCACCAGCACCAGCAGCTGCAGCACGGCGGTGAGCCAGCCGTTCTCCCGCGCGACCGCGCGCGGCGGGGCGTCCGGGATCCGCAGCTCGTCGAGACGCACGTTGCGGGTGAGGATGGAGGGCGTGCGGCGGTAGACCATGCGCAGCCGCAACAGGCTGCACAGCGACAGCAGGGCCAGCACCGCACCGGCGACAAGTGTCACTGCTGTCGTGACCGACGGCGGGGCGTCCCCGGCACGGCTCACCGCCACGACGGCCGCAAACCGGACGCCGGCGAACAGCGGCAGCCCGACCTCGACGCGGGTCCGTAGCAGGGTCGCCAGCCGGTTGCCGGTCGTCAGCCCGGTCTCGCCGAGAACGGCCAGCACGACGAAGACCGCGCACGCCAGGCGCCAGCCGAACGCCCCGGCGAGCACCGAGAGGGCCGTCCCACCGACCACGGCGACCGGCGGCAGCAGGCGCGCCGCGCGCGACGCTCCGAGCATCGGCCGTCCTTCCGTGGTCGGCCACGCCCCGGTCGGCGGCGGCGCGTGGCAGTGAGCAACCGGAGTCGCACCCGCGACCCGGCTCCCAAACGCTAGCCCATGCTCGCCGCCGTCCCTGCCGCGCCGCGCCTGCCCGGCCGCGCCTGCCCCGCCGCCCGGCCCGCCCGCCGGACCAAGTGCGGGTTACTCCCGAGCAACGCCGTCGGCGGCGGGTCGGACGGCCAGAACTGGCGTCGCTCGTGAGGAACGGCGTTGCCGGTGAGTACGTGGGGTGGGGTGAGGGCGGCCGCAGCGAGCGCCGGTGTAACAGCAGGCGGTTACCGTGAGGCCGTGACCACGAGCCGGTCCACGACGCCCGCTGCGCGGCTGGTGCGCCTGGGGTTCCGCGACGCAGCACGAGCCGAGCGGCTGATCGCCGACCCGGCCCTGGCGGGGCTGACGGACCCGTTCGACGACATGTTCGAGGACGGGCTGCTGCTCGACCTGGCCGACACCGCGGACCCCGACCTGGCCCTGCTGGGGCTGGTGCGGCTGATGGAGAGCCTGCGAGGGATCGGGTCCGGTGACCCGGACGACCCCGCCGTGGCGCTGGCCGACCGCCCGCATCTGCTCCAGGCGGTGCGGGTGGCCGGACCGGTCCGCGAGCGGCTGTTCGCCGTCCTCGGCGGCTCCGCGGCACTCGGCGACCACCTCGCGCGGCACCCGGAGCACTGGGTCGTGCTCCTCGACGACGAGCCGGCGTCCCAGCAGCAGCTGCGCGCGGAGCTGCTGCGGGCGGTCGGCGCCGACCCCGCGGAGGAGCAGCCGGTTGCCGCGGCCGGCGGTACGACCGGTCACGACCGGCTTCGGGTCGCCTACCGGCGTCGGCTGCTCGCGATCGCCGGCCGGGACCTGTCCTGCCCGCACCCGACGGCCCTGCTGCCGGCGGTGGCCCAGGAGCTGGCCCATCTGGCCGGCGCGGCGCTCGAGGCGGCCCTGGCCGTCGCTCGGGCCGAGCTGCCCGCCGACGCCGAGCCGTGCCGGCTGGCGGTTCTGGCGATGGGCAAGTGCGGCGGGCTGGAGCTGAACTACGTCAGCGACGTGGACGTGGTCTTCGTCGCCGAGCCGGTGCCGGCCCCCGCGGAGGCTGCGGGCGCGCAGAGCCCGGGGCCGGGCGGCGACGGACCAGGCCCAGGGTCAGCCGGCCCAGGTTCGAGTCGTAACGACGGCGAGGACGACCGCGAGCGCGCCGCCCTGGCGACGGGGACCCAGCTGGCCGCCGGGCTGATGCGGGCGTGCTCGGCGGCGACGGCGGAGGGGACGCTGTGGCCGGTGGACGCCAACCTGCGGCCGGAGGGGCGCAACGGCCCGCTGGTCCGCACGCTCGACAGCCACGTGGCCTACTACGAGCGCTGGGCCAAGACCTGGGAGTTCCAGGCCCTGCTGAAGGCCCGGCCGGTCGCGGGTGACCGCGAGCTGGGGGAGCGGTACGTCGAGCGGCTGGCGCCCCTGGTCTGGCAGGCGGCCGAGCGGGAGAACTTCGTGGAAGACGTCCAGGCCATGCGCCGGCGAGTCGAGCAGCACGTGCCCGCAGGGCAGGCCGACCGCCAGCTCAAGCTCGGGCCGGGCGGCCTGCGGGACGTCGAGTTCAGCGTGCAGCTGCTGCAGCTCGTGCACGGCCGGGTCGACGAGTCGCTGCGCAGCCCGACGACGCTGGAGGCCCTCGGCGCGCTCGCGACCGGGGGGTACGTCGGCCGCGACGACGCGGCCAGCCTGGAGTCGGCGTACCGGCTGCTGCGGACGCTGGAGCACCGGATCCAGCTGCATCGGCTCCGGCGCACGCACGTGATGCCCACGGGGTCCGACGACCTGCGCCGGTTGGGCCGCTCGCTCGGTCACCGCGCCGACCCAGAGCACTCCGTGGTGTCGTCCTGGCGGCGCCAGGCCCGCGAGGTCCGGCGGCTGCACGAGCGGCTGTTCTACCGCCCACTGCTCGGCGCCGCGGCCCGGCTGTCGACCGACGAGGCTCGCCTGACGCCCGAGGCCGCCCGCTCGCGGCTGCAGGCGCTCGGCTACCGCGACCCGGCCGGGGCGCTGCGCCACCTGGAGGCGCTCAGCGGCGGCGTCACCCGGCGGGCGGCCATCCAGCGCCAGCTGCTGCCGGTGATGCTGGGCTGGTTCGCCGACGAGGCCGACCCGGACGCCGGCCTGCTCGCCTTCCGCCGGCTCAGCGACGACCTCGGGTCGACCCACTGGTACCTGAAGATGCTGCGGGACGAGGGGTCGTCCGCGGAGCGGCTCGCGCACGTCCTGGCCCGCAGCCGGTTCGCGGGAGAGCTGCTGCGGGACGGCGCCGAGACGGTGCAGGTCCTGGGCACCGACGGCGGGCTGCAGCCGCGGTCGGCGCAGGCGCTGCACACCGAGGTGCTGGCGGCCGTCGGCCGGCACGACGACCCGGACAAGGCCGTGGCGGCCGCCCGCGACGTGCGCCGTCGGGAGCTGTTCCGGATCGCCACGGCAGACCTGCTCGGCCGGCTCGACCTTGACGACGTCGAGCGCTCGCTGACCGAGGTGGCCTCCGCCGTCCTCGACGGCGCACTCGCGGTCGCCCAGCGGGTCGTCGAGCAGGAGCGCGGCCGCCCGCTGCCCACGCGGATGCTCGTCGTGGCGATGGGCCGGTTC
>DATFPQ010000149.1:0-10721 GCA_035264765.1 Actinomycetales bacterium
CCGACCTGCTCGGGGGTCAGCCGGGCACGCCTGGTGGCGAGGAAGTCGCGGATGTCGGAGCGGTTGTCCACAGCCTCCACGCTACGGCGCCCAGCCGGCTGAGGGAGGTTGTGGTTCTACCCCCCATAAACGCGACCTCCCGGATGCCCGAGCTTCCCGATTCCATGGACATCGGCCGGGTAGAAGCCCGGAGCCAGCACCGAGACCTAGCGAAGCAGGAGCACCCGCATGCGAGGAGCAGTCCTCCACGCCCCCGGCGACGTCCGCGTCGAAGACCGCGACCGCCCCACCATCGTCGAGCCCACCGATGCGCTCCTCCGGCTGTCCGCGGCCTGCGTGTGCGGCTCGGACCTGTGGCCCTACCGGGGCATCGAGGCGGTCGGCGGCCCGACGCCGATGGGCCACGAGTACGTCGGCGTGGTTGAGGAGGTCGGCGACCAGGTCTCCACGATCAAGCCGGGTCAGTTCGTGGTGGGCTCGTTCTTCGCCTCGGACAACACCTGCGAGATCTGCCAGGCCGGGTACCAGACGTCCTGCATCCAGCGGCAGCCCGGTGCCGCGACCGGCGCGCAGGCCGAGTACGTGCGGGTCCCGCTGGCCGACGGCACCCTGGTCGCCACCCCGGACCTGCCCGCTGACGACCTCATCCCGAGCCTGTTGGCCGCTTCCGACGTGCTCGGCACCGGTTGGTTCGGTGCGGTGGCGGCCCAGGCCGGCCCCGGCAAGACCGTCGCCGTGGTCGGAGACGGCGCGGTCGGCCTGCTAGGAGTGCTGGCCGCGCGGCAGCTCGGCGCCGAGCGGATCATCGCGATGAGCCGTCACGAGCCGCGGCAGAACCTCGCACGGGAGTTCGGCGCTACCGACATCGTCGTCGAGCGCGGTGACGAGGGCGTCGCGAAGATCAAGGAACTCACGGGTGGCCTGGGTGCGCACTCCGTCATCGAGGCGGTCGGCACCCAGGAGTCGATGATGCAGGCCATCCGCGCCACCCGGCCGGGTGGGCACGTCGGCTACGTCGGGGTCGCCCACGACGTCTCGCTGCCCGGTGAGGAGCTGTTCTTCTCCCACGTGCACCTGCACGGTGGTCCTGCCCCGGTCCGGCAGTACCTGCCCGAGCTGATCGACTTGATCTGGAACCGCACCATCGATCCCGGCCGGGTCTTCGACCTCGAGCTGCCCCTGGACCAGGCCGCCGAGGCGTACCGGGCGATGGATGAGCGCCGCGCCATCAAGGCCCTGCTGCGCCCATGAGCGATCCGGCGACGACGGCGGCGGCGCCTCACCTGGGTTTCACGCCGGACTGCGAGTACCTCGGTGACCATCCCGAGACGGAGCCCGACCACGACCACGACCACGATCGGGCCCTGCTCACCTCGGGCCTGGTCGCGACCGTGGTTTTCCTGACTGCGATCGCGCCGCTGGCAACCGACATGTATGTGCCGGCGTTCCCGCAGGTCGCGGGCGAGCTGTCGGCCACCGCGACGCAGGTGCAGCTGACCCTCACCACCTTCTTCACCGGGATGGCCCTCGGCCAGCTCGTCGGCGGCCCGGTCTCCGACCAGCGCGGCCGGCGCCGGCCGCTGATCGCGGCGATCCTGCTGATGACCGCGGCATCGGTGGTCTGCGCCCTGACCCCGACCATCGGGGTGATGATGGTCGCCCGGTTCGTCCAAGGCTTCACCGGTGGCTGGGCGATGGTGATCGGCCGGGCCGTGATCGTCGACCTGGCGAGCGGCGCCCGGCTGGTCCGGGTGCTGAACGTTATCGCCGCGGTCGGCGGCATCGCGCCGATTATCGGGCCGCTGCTCGGCGCGGTCATCCTGCAACTGTCGGGCTGGCGGATCTCGTTCTGGGTGGTCGCCGGGCTAGGGCTCGCCATGACGGGGTGTGTGGCGCTCGCTGTGCCGGAGTCGCTGCCGCCCGAGCGTCGGCACGGTGGAGGGCTGCGGGCGTTCGCCATTGCCGGCCGGGAGGTCCTGGGCCAGCGTCGCTACGTCGGCTATCTGCTGGTCAGCGGGTCGGCGATGGGAGCGCTGTTCGCGTACGTCGCCACGTCGGCGTTCGTGCTGCAGTCGATGAACGGGATGTCCCCGATCGCCTACTCGGTCGACTTCGCGGCCAACGCCGCAGGCATGACCATCGCCGCGCTCATCGCGGCACGCCTGGCCGGCCGGGTTGCCACCCGGAAGGTCATCGTCGCCGGCCAGATCGCCGCCCTGGCCGCAGGCATCGCCATGCTGGCCGGCGCGGTCTACCTCGACACCCCGCTCCTGCTCGCCCTCGTGTGCTTCTTCGTGCTGATGGCCGCCCAGGGTCTCATCGGCCCCAACGGCGGAGCCCTCGCCTCCGCCGAGGTCCCAGAACATCCCGGCACCGGCTCCGCTCTCCTCGGCTTCGTTCAATGGGTCGCCGCCGGAACCGTCGCCCCCATCGCCGGGCTCGGCGGCCAGGACACCGCCGTTCCGATGGCCGTCCTGATGACCGCCGGCGCCGCCGCCTCCATGGTGGGCCTGCTCGTTCTTGCCCGACCCGCCAGCCGCCGGCCACAAGCACCCGCTGCGCCAATCCGCCTCGGGTGAGCAACCGGTTCGGGGCGTTGTTCCGCACTGAGTAACAGGCGTAAATTCTCGGTGGACGGCGAGTGGCCCAGCCCAAGGAGGCGGGAAATGAGCCCCGAATCGATGCCATCGACTCCGTCGACGCCTACGCAACCCCTGCTCATCCTCGAGGACGCGCACGCGCGCCTTTTGGACCTGGTCGACCACCCGCAGGTGCGCCCGATGGACGGCGTCGTGTGGTTCTCGGCGCACCTGTCCGCCATGCATCACGTCATCCACCCGGCGGCGCGAAAGGTACTGGGCGACCGGGAAACCGACGACGCCTTGCGCCGCGGGACGGTGCGCATCGAGCGCATCTTGCGCCAGTTGGAGCAGCTGTACTGCGGTGACGCCCTCGGAGCGAGGCTGGACGGCGCCTGGGAGAGCCACGAGCTGCTCGACCGGCTGAGCGAGCAATCCCAGATCGAGCACAAGGTGCTGCACCGGCTTGCCGCCGAGCTAACGGTCGAGCAGCAGGAGGAGCTGCTCACCGCCTACCGGCACGCACTGGAGCGGGCGCCCACACGGCCGCACCCCCACACGCCTCACGGTCGGCGGCTGGAGGCTCTCGTCTTCTTCGTCAATGCGCGGCGCGACCGCATCATGGACACTCTCGACTCGCGCCCACTCCCTACGCCGCACCCGATGCGGAAGGTCGTGAAGAACGGTCGGTGGAGCGACTACGTCATCGGGCGCAGCGCCGAACCACCGTCGTGAGTCGGCTGTCCACGGCCCGGCGCGCTCAGTCGGTGCCGAATCGGGGCGAAAGCGCATAGCGAAGAAGCACCACGTCGTCGATCCGCCGCACCTCGGCGAGAGCCGCCCGGTGATCCGGGTTCCACGGGAACCGGCCGTCGCCGACGAACCGATGCGCCCGCGAGTCTCCGACGAAGAAGGGGGCGACCACGAGGTGCAGCTCGTCGGCGAGGTCGCCGACGAGGAACTGGGTCAGCAACGTCCCACCTCCCTCGACCAGCAGCCGCCGCACGCCCCGTGCACACAGGTCCTCGCTGATCCTCCGCATGTCCACCGGTTCGCCGGCGTCGACGACCGTCGCTACCGGCCCGAGCTGCGCACGAGCCTTGGCTACCGTTGCACTGGCGCAATACACGAGCTTCTCGGTGTCGCCGGCGGTGAAGAAGTTGGCCCGAGCGTCCAGATCAGCCCGTTTGGTCACGGTGGCCTTGAGCGGCGAGGGGCTCAGGCCCCTGGCGGCCCTTTCCTCCTGGCGGGTCTGCGCCCGGACCAAGAGGCGAGGGTTGTCGTTCCTCAGCGTGGCGGCACCGACGAGGATCGCGTCGCACTCAGCGCGGACGGCATCGACGCGGTCGAAGTCGGCGTCGTTGGACAGCAGCAGCCGCTTCTTCGAGGGGCAGTCGAGATAGCCGTCGATCGAGATGGCGCAGCTCAGCAGGGTGTACGGACGGTCAGCCACGCGCGGCGCCTCCCACACGGGCCGGGATCGGGCCGTTCCCGAGCCGCCACAGCAGCGCGGCCAGGATCGTGCGCCCAACCGGTGCCGCGGTCACCGGGCTACCTCCGCCAGGACCCTGGAGATCCGCTCGGACGTGGCCGGCCAGCCGGGCAGCGTCGCGCGGCGTTCGCGGGCTGCCCGCCGCAGCCGTTGCCGCAGATCGCTGTCGCAGAGCCAGCTCCGCAGCGCTGAGGCCAATGCCTCCGGGTCGTCGGGCGGCACCAGCAGGCCCGGCCGGGTGCCGTCGCGGGCGCGACCGAGCGCCTCCGGTAGCCCGCCCACGTTGGTCGCGACGACGGGGAGTCCGCGCACGAGCGCCTCGGTGACGACCATGCCGTAGGTCTCGGCGCGGGAAGCCAACAGCAGCACGTCCGCGGCGCCGTACGCAGCGTCGAGGTCGGCACCGGTCAGCGGGCCGGTGAAGGACACTCGGTCCGCAATGCCCGCCGCCCGCGCCTGGCGCCGGAGGCGGTCGACGAAGCCGGGGTCGCGGGCGAGCGTGCCGACGCACACGCAGCCCCATCCCAGCTCATCGACCGTGGCAAGTGCCGACAGCAGGACGTCGTGCCCCTTGGCGGGCGTCACGGCCGCCACGCACAGCAACTCGCCGCCCAACGCCGTACCAGACGCCAGCGCGGCGGCGTCCACGCCGGGCTCGACGACGTGGACCCGGCTGGGTGGGAGCGCGTACTGCTCGAGCACCCAGCGCCGGGTCCACTGGCTGGTTGTCACCACGGCCACGGCGGCCGAAAGGACCGCCCGTTCGCGAGCACGCAGCCGGCACTCCCCGACGTCGGGCGAGCCTGCGCCCAACGGCATGTGCACGAGCACGACGAGCCGCAGGCGGCGAGCCTCCGGGACCAGGACCTCAGGGGCGGCCGAGCCGATCAGGCCGTCGACGAGGACGACCGCGCCGTCGGGGAGCCCGACGACGACGTCGCGCAGGGCCGCTCGTGCCGGGGCGTCTGGATCGGGCCACGACCCGGGAACGATGCGCTGGTCGAGCGACCACCCCATCGCCGCCAGCCCACGGCAGATCCTGCGGTCGTAGCTGTTGCCTCCGCTGGGCCGCGCCGGGTCGTCCACCCCGTCCGGGACCACGAGGTGCAGGGCGGTCACAGCGCTCGCTCGTAGGTGGCGCGGTGCAGACGCTGCGCGGCCCCGAAGACCTCGCCGGTCAAGCTGTGGGCGACCATTCTGCGGTCGCGGACGGTGAGGCTGGACATCGTCCTACTCTTCCGCGTAGCTGATGGTGTGGCATAGAGCCGGAAGGGTGCCGGCCGCCAGCTGGGCCATGACGTCCGGGAGCTCCTCGAAGTGGGACTCGCCGCTGATCAGCGCGTCGAAGGCGGGGTCGCGCAGCAGGTTCAAGGCGAGCGCCAGCCGGTCTCCGGCCGTTCGGCTCCCGCGGCGGCTGGCGGCGACCGTGCCGACCTGGCTGGCGCGAATCCCGAGCCGGCCCGAGTGGAAGGCGCCACCGAGCGACAGCTGAACCTGGGTGTCGCCGTACCAGCTGAGGTCGAGAACCGTGCCCTCCGCAGCCAGCAGGTCCAGCGAGCGTTGCAGGCCGGCGGCGGTCGCACTGCTGTGGACGACGAGATCGCGGCCGCCCTCGGCCTGGTCGGGGAGCGCGAATTCGACACCGAGCTCGGCCGCGAGGTCGGCCCGGGCGGCGTCGACGTCAACCAGGGTCACCTGAGCTCCGGGGAACCGGCCGAGCAGGCGCGCGACGCAGCAGCCGACCATGCCGGCGCCGACGACCGCGACGCGATCGCCGATGAGCGGTGCGGCGTCCCAGAGAGCGTTGACCGCGGTCTCGACCGTTCCCGCGAGGACGGCTCGGGTCGGCGGAACTCCATCGGGTACAACGGTCACGGCCTCGGCCGGCACCACGTACGCGGTCTGGTGCGGATACAGGCAGAACACGGTGCGACCGCAGAGATTCGGCGGACCAGCCTCCACGACGCCGACGTTCAAGTACCCGTACTTCACCGGTCCGGGAAAGTCGCCCTCCTGAAAGGGTGCCCGCATGGTCGCGTACTGGCTCTCCGGGACGCCGCCCCGGAACACCAGCGTCTCGGTGCCGCGGCTGACGCCGGTACGCAAGGTACGGACCAGCACCTCGTCCGGGCCCGGGTCCGGCACGCAGACGGGGCGGATCTCGCCCACGCCGGTCTTGCGGAGCCAGAACGCCAGCGCGTCTCGCGGCACCAGCTCCCCTTTCCACCGTCACCGAGCCGGAGCCTCGCCGGCTCCGTTCTACCTTCGTACCCCACGTCACGAAGGCACGGTGCGTTGGGTTCACCCCCGTCCCGTCCTCGGCCTCGTCGCGGAGGTCGCGCTGCTTAGTGCCTCGGTGCCACGGTCAGCACGTACGGCCATCGTCAGACTCGGCCCGGAAGCCGGTCCGTGAGCTCCTGGAGCAGCCAGCGGTTTCCGTCCGGGTCCTCGAACGAGGCATACGTTCCGTAGGAGCGGCGCTGGGGGTCTGGGCCCGGAGCACGCTTGTCGTCGTCGGCGTAGAAGCCGCCGCCGAGGCCACCACCGGGGTCGTGGAAGGCCTCGCTCACCTGCACGCCGTGGGACAGCAGATCCGTGCGGGCCGCTTCCATGTCATCGACCGCCAGCAGGAGTGCGCCGCCCGAGCCTGGCTGGGCGGAGGTCACCCCGTTGCCGAAGATGATGGAGGCGTTTGACCCGGTGGGGGTCATCTGCACCGCGTGATAGCCGTTGTCGTCCGCGACGTCGGCATCCAGGCGCCACCCGAGACCCTGGTAGAACGCCTTGGCCCGGTCGGCGTCCGCGACCGGGAGAACGACGACCTCCAGCCGGAAGCCAACCGCCGTGGCGCCAGAGGCTCCGGTCCGGGGTTCGTCGCTGACGTGGGTACTGCCGGCCATGGTGACCTCCTTGGATCGGCTTGCTGACAGCCGGGAGTCTTCATCGCGCAGCCCTCCGGTCGCGCCCGTGAAGGTCACTGGTCCTCAGGCCAGGGACTCCCACGGGCGCGATCGGCGCAGCGAAAGTCAAGTCTGGGAACACCTAACTCCACGGAGGTCCTCATGAGCGCGTCGAGAGCCAGCGCCGGCACCAGGACGACGGCGTCCGGCCCCAGTCGAAAGCTGCCGGTTGCCGCAGGAGATGACGGAACGGCTCGCGGGCGGGGGTGTGAGTGATGGACGTTGCAGCTCGTGCGGAGCTCCTGCATGAGACGGCCGAGCGCCACGACTCGTACGAGAAGGCCGCCCCGCCGCACGACTGGTGGGACTGGTACTCGGCGTACATGACTGCTCGCGAAGAGGGCAGCAGCCCGGACGACGCCGCCACGACTGCCGAGCGCTACATGGCCGAGGTCAAGCACGTCGTCATCGCACCGGCTTGACGCCCGAGACGCGGGTCGCCCGCGTGGGCATCATCGAGGCAACGGCTTTCCTCCCAGGGATCGTCGTTGCCTCGATGACGCCGGAGCCGCCGCAACCCGAAGCGCCGGCAGGTACCTCCTGGTGGACGACACCAGTTCAGCGCGCTGGAGCCCTGCTCGAGGGCACTGGCACCCCCCGGCCGCAGGTGGCATCCCTCTCGCCAGCCCAGATTGGGGGTGCGCGGCCCCCAAAAGTGCCCAGACGTGCTGGCATGCCGCTGACGGGTGCGTGACAGATGCCCCTCCAGACATGGTTTTGCGCCGGTTGGCCGTTCACGCTCCAAGGGTCGAGCCCAGCCGCTCACGACGCGGTGGGCCACCCGAGGTGCTGACCAAGGAGAACCTCCGCCATGTCGACCAGCCCCGCTCTCCGCCCCACCGGCCGCTCCGTCACGCTGCGTCGCCGAACGATCTACGCCGTCGCCGCCGCCGCCGTCGCTTCCGGGAGCCTCAGCGTGGCGGCCACCGCCTTCGCCAAGGGCGGCGACGGGGGCGGTGGCGGGGACGCCCGCTCTCGCGTCGCCTGCGGCAGCGGCGGACAGCTGGAGCTGAGGGCGAAGGCGGACGACGGCGGGACTGAGGTGAGGGTCAAGGTTGACCGCAAGGTCAGGGGTGAGAACTGGCTGGTCACCTTGACCGACAACGGGCAGGTGCGGTGGAGCCAGACCCGCACCACTGCGGGGTCGAGCGGGTCCTTCGAGATAGAGACGCTCCTGACGCCGGGCGACGGTTCGACCGCGACGGGGAGCGGCACTTCGACGACCAGCACGACCAGCACGGGCACGAGCACGACGAGCACCGGCTCCAGCACCACGAGCGGATCGAGCACGACCAGCACCGGCTCCAGCTCGACGAGCACGGGCTCCAGCTCGACGAGCACAGGCACGAGCAGCACCGACGATCACGGTGGCACCGGCACCGGCACCGGCACCGCGACCACGACGGACGACCACGGTAACCACGCCACCGGCACGGCGAGCGCGACCACGACCGACGACCACGGTAACCACGGCACCGCCACGGGCACCGCCACCACCGCCACGGGCACCGCCACCGCGAGCCCGACCACGACGGACGACCACGGGCGCGACCGCCTGCGGGCGCCCGCCCCGGTGAGCTCGCACACGATCGGGGTCACGGCGGCGCGCGGCTCGCTCACCTGCTCCACCTCCGTGAAGCTCTGACCGCACCGCTTGGGGCGCGACCCAGGCCGCGCCGAGCGCGGACCCGGGTCCTCCCGTCTCACACGTGGTGCGGTGGCCCGGCCGGCTTGCGATGTCGCCCCCGTCGGTGCGCCCGCGGGCATCAACCTTGTCCACCGCAGGCGCGGCCGGAGAGACACACGGGAGCCGCGACCTCGGCGCGGTCAGTCTGGGGCGACGTCGAGGGTGAAGCCGCGTGCCCGCAGCCTGTCGACAAGCGGTCGGCCGATGCCGGTGGCCGGGGTGAGCACACCGGCGTGGTGAGGCAGTCCGTCGCCGGCGGCCAGCGCGAGCGCGCTCTCGCCGAGCATGACCGCGGTGGCGGCGTAGCCCGGGTCGCCCTGGGCGCCGACTGTCGCGACCCAGCGCTGCCCGGACGGCGTCCGCGCGTGTATCCGGACGCGGAAGTGTCCTTCGCGTTGCGTCTTCTCCGACGGGCCCTGCCCCGGCCTGGGCAGCACGCGGTTCAGCAGCGCCCGGGTCGGCGGGAACCACAGGCCGCCGACGAGCGCGGCCAGCCCGGACGTGACTGCGGCCGCGACGACCGGGCCGACGGGGGTGGGTCCGGCGGCCATCACCTCTCGGTAGCGGAACGACCGGCCGTACGCCCAGCCGGTCAGGGCGTTGCTGCGCCGCACGACCCGCGTGTTGAAGGGCGCCATTGCGAACGGTGCGGTCCAGCCGAGCTCGGGGTCGTGCCCGGGCAGCACACCCTCCCGCTCCGGGCCCACGTCGGGCTCGGAATCCCGGTCGGGTGACAGCGCATACGCATCAAGCAGCAGCCGGCGGGCGGTGGCGTCCCGACGAGCCTCGTCGAGCTGGCCGCGGACCGATTCGATGGTCCCCCCGCTGACGCCGCCCCTCATCGACTCCACGACGAGCGTGGTGCCGGTCAGCTCGCCGGCCGCCTCGTGCAGCAGCAGCACGCCGAGGTCGGAGGGCACCGAGTCGAAACCGCAGGCGTGGACCACCCGGGCGCCGGTCGATGCAGCCAGCTCATGGGCGGCGTCGATGCTCCGCCGGACGAACAGCACCTCGCCGGTGAGGTCGGCGTAGTGCGTGCCGGCTCGGGCACATGCTTCCACCAACGGCAGCCCGTGCTGCGCGTACGGGCCGACGGTGGTGGCGACGACGGTGGTGGACTCGGCGAGCGCTTGCAGCGAGGAAGGGTCACCAGCGTCGGCGACCAGCAACGGCCATTCCGCGGCGGCCGGGCACAGGCTGTCGCGCACCTGCTCCAGCCTTTCGCGGGAGCGTCCCGAAAGCCCGACGCGAGCGCTGCCGGCGTGCTGTGCGAGGTGCCGTGCGGTCACTCGGCCGACGAAGCCGGTGGCGCCGTGCAGGACGACGTCGAGGTCACGGGCCATGCCGCCGATGCTGGCATGGGGCTACGAGGGAAGCGCGCCGGAGAGGGGTGGGGTCGAAAGTGCCGCAATTGTGCGCCTTTAGCTCGTCGCCCACTCAAGGGTCAGATGTATTGCCCTGCTCGGGTTCATTGAACCTTCTATCCGCCGCGGCGACGTGCCCTTAGAGTGCTGCTCCGCTCCTTACTTGCACCGGGAGGCGTTGATGACCCGCCTGCGTCCGCTGCTCGTGACTGCACTTGCCGCGCTGGTCTCGGCGGCTGCCTTGTGCGCCCCCACATCGATGAGCACAGCGGTGGCGATCACGCCTGGCGTCGGCTTCACCGCAGACTCGCTGCCGACGTACCAGATCAACGGCATCGCCTGGTCCGTGACCGAGGCGAACGGGGTGGTTTACGTCGGCGGCACGTTCTCCAGGGTGCGTCCCTCGGGAGCCGCGCCCGGCCAGAGCGAGACCCCGGCGAAGAACTTCGTGGCCCTGAACGCGGCCACGGGCAGGCCCACGGGCTGTCGCCTGTCGTTCACCGGAACGAGCGCCGCCGTGCGCGCACTCGGCGTCTCTCCGGATCGGCAGGTCCTGTACGCAGGCGGTCGTTTCGCCGCCGTGAATGGTGTGCCCCGGCAGAACCTCGCGGCGGTCAACCTGACGACGTGCACACCCAT
>DATFPQ010000150.1:0-15821 GCA_035264765.1 Actinomycetales bacterium
CGGCTCCTCCCAGGCCAGCAGGACCTGAGCCGCGGAGCCCGCGAGCATCGACAGCGTGCTCCCGACGGGGATCGAGTCGCGCAGCCCGATCGGCCGCTCGGCGGCGGCTACGCACACCCGGTGCTCGCCCTGGCGCCGGAACAGCTGCGCGCTCTCGCCGGTGTGGTCGCGCAGCGCCGCGAGCACCGGGCCCGCCGCCGCGAGCAGCCGGTCCTCGCCGGCCGCCGACGCGAGCTCTCCCAGCCGGGGGCCGAGGATGAACCGTCCCTGCATGTCCCGCGTGACCAGCCGGTGGTGCTCGAGCGCGACTGCCAGGCGGTGCGCGGTCGGCCGCGCGAGGCCGGTGGCGGCGACCAGCTGGGCCAGCGTCGCCGGGCCCGCCTCAAGCGCGCCCAGCACGACGGCAGCCTTGTCCAGGACGCCGACTCCGCTAGAGTTGTCCATGCCTCGATATTGGCGTCTCATTGCATGAGATGCAAGTCCCTCCGGGGGCTACCCGCCGAGGCACATCGATCGGAGGGGTACGCATGGGCCGCACGCTGGCAGAGAAGGTCTGGGACGCACACGTCGTGCGCCGCGCGGAGGGCGAGCCGGACCTTCTGTACATCGACCTGCACCTCCTGCACGAGGTGACGAGCCCGCAGGCGTTCGACGGGCTCCGGCTCGCGGAACGCCCGGTGCGCCGCCCCGACCTGACCATCGCCACCGAGGACCACAACGTCCCCACGGTGGCGGGTCCGATCTCCGACCCCGTCTCTCTGACCCAGGTCGAGACCCTGCGCGCCAACTGCAAGGAGTTCGGCGTCCGCCTGCACCCCATGGGCGACGCCGAACAGGGCATCGTGCACGTCATCGGGCCGCAGCTCGGGCTGACCCAGCCCGGCATGACGATCGTCTGCGGCGACTCGCACACCTCCACGCATGGCGCGTTCGGGGCTCTGGCCTTCGGCATCGGCACCAGCGAGGTCGAGCACGTCCTGGCGACTCAGACGCTGCCGCTCAAGCCGTTCCGCACCATGGCCATCACCGTGGAGGGCGAGCTGGCGGACGGCGTGACCGCAAAGGACGTCATCCTCGCGGTCATCGCCCGGATCGGGACCGGTGGCGGTCAGGGCTACGTCCTGGAGTACCGCGGCTCGGCGATCAGGGCGATGTCAATGGAGGCACGGATGACCGTGTGCAACATGTCCATCGAGGCCGGCGCCCGCGCCGGGATGATCGCGCCCGACGAGACCACGTTCGAGTACCTCAAGGGCCGCCCGCACGCGCCGAAGGGCGAGGACTGGGACCGAGCCGTGCAGGACTGGTCAGGGCTGCACACCGACGAGGACGCCGTGTTCGACGCGGAGGTCGTCATCGACGCAGCCAGCCTCACGCCGTACGTCACCTGGGGAACCAACCCGGGCCAGGGCCTGCCGCTCGGCGAGCGCGTCCCCGACCCCGCCTCCCTCGGCGACGACAACGAGCGGGTCGCGGCGGAGCGGGCGCTGGAGTACATGGGGCTGCAGGCCGGAACCCCGTTGCGCGAGGTCGCCGTCGACACGGTCTTCCTCGGATCGTGCACCAACGGGCGGATCGAGGACCTGCGCGCCGCCGCCGGCGTGCTGAAGGGCCGGCACGTCAAGGAGGGACTGCGGATGCTGGTGGTCCCCGGTTCGGCGCGCGTACGGCTGCAGGCGGAGAGCGAGGGCCTCGACGAGGTCTTCCGGCAGGCCGGGGCCGACTGGCGGCTCGCGGGCTGCTCCATGTGCCTCGGCATGAACCCCGACCAGCTCACGCCGGGGGAGCGCAGCGCCTCGACGTCGAACCGCAACTTCGAGGGACGCCAGGGCAAGGGCGGTCGCACGCACCTGGTCTCGCCGCTGGTCGCGGCCGCCACCGCCGTCCGCGGCACGCTGTCGTCGCCGTCCGATCTGGACTGAGGAGCTGACCCATGGACAAGTTCACGACCCACACCGGGATCGGGGTGCCGTTGCGCCGCAGCAACGTCGACACCGACCAGATCATCCCGGCCGTGTACCTCAAGCGGGTGACGCGCACCGGCTTCGAGGACGGCCTGTTCGCCGCCTGGCGCAACGACCCCACGTTCGTCCTGAACCATCCCGAGTTGCGCTCCGGCAGTGTCCTGGTGGCTGGCCCCGACTTCGGCACGGGCTCCTCGCGCGAGCACGCCGTCTGGGCGCTGATGGACTATGGCTTCCGCGTGGTCATCAGCTCCCGGTTCGCCGACATCTTCCGGGGGAACTCCGGCAAGCAGGGGCTGTTGACGGCGCAGGTGTCGCAGGACGACGTGGAGCTGCTCTGGAAGCTGCTGGAGAACGCGCCCGGCACCCGCGTGACCGTCGATCTGGTGCAGAAGACGGTGCAGGCCGGTGAGCTCACCTTCCCCTTCCAGGTGGACGACTACACGCGCTGGCGGCTCCTCGAGGGTCTGGACGACATCTCGCTCACGCTGGAGAACGTCGACGACATCGCCGAGTTCGAGGCCCACCGCCCGTCGTGGAAGCCGACCACCACGCCAGTGTGATCCCCTTGCCGCACAAGGCTTCTAGTTCCAGCTGACGTCGGCGTAGGTACTCCCGGGGCCGCCCTCCCGCTCCCCTCAGCGGCGGATACCGGTTGCGACACAGGCAGTCCGTCCTGCGCTTGTGTTGGACGTGGACGTGTCCGTGGTCCTACCGTCTGTCACGAGTCGGGCGTCGCTCGACGGCACGGCCTGCCTGGGCGGATAACCCGGCAACCACTTCTGGAGGGGAACCGCAGTGAACAAGGGACAGCTGGTCGAAGCTCTCGAGTCGCGACTCGGCAGCAAGCGGGCCGCCACCGAGGCGCTCGAGGCCGTCGTCGACACCATCACCGTCACGGTCGCCAAGGGCGAGAAGGTCGCCATCACGGGCTTCGGCACGTTCGAGAAGGCCGCACGGGCGGCGCGCACCGGGCGCAACCCACGCACCGGGCAGGCCGTGAAAATCAAGAAGACCTCGGTGCCAAGGTTCAGGGCCGGTACGGCGTTCAAGGAGGTCACCTCCGACGCCAAGGCGCTGCGGGCCTTCACTGCGTCCGTCGCCACCCGCGCCGCCGCAGCCACGGGCACGGCAGCGCGCGCGGCTGGTTCGATGGCGCGCAACGCGGCTCCCGCCGCTCCGTCCACGACGGGACGGGGCCGTGGCGCGGCGAAGCAGGCCGCCGCCACTGAGCCCGAGACGACCGCGGCGCCTACCCGTCGCACGCGCAAGACGGCTACCAAGGCGGCGGAGACGACGTCGACGCGTGGCACCGCCAAGAAGGCCACGGCGCAGAACGGCGCCGAGACCTCGGCCGCCCCCACCACCCGCGGCACCGCAAAGAAGGCCACGGCTACCAAGGCCGCCACCAAGGCGGCGAGCAAGACGGCCGCCAAGAACGCCACGGCCACCACGGCTCCGGCGAAGGCCGCGACGAAGCGCGCCACCAGGGGCGCGGCGAAGAGCGCGACCACGGGCAAGACCGCCACGAAGGCCACCACGGGCAGGACCGCGACCAAGGCCGCAACCGGGCCCGCCTCGGGGACGGCGACGAAGTCCACGACCAAGCGCGCCACGGCCAAGCGCACCGCCAAGAAGGCCTGACGCCGAACCGCGACACGGCCAACGGGCCGGCACCTGCTGATGGGTGCCGGCCCGTTCGTTTGTCATGCTTGGGGGCATGAGCGACGCGTTGACCGTCCATGGCGGAAACCCCCTGCAGGGTGAGGTCACCGTTCGCGGTGCCAAGAACCTGGTGTCCAAGGCGATGGTTGCCTCCCTCCTCGGTGAGGGCGTGAGCCGCCTGCGCGGGGTCCCCGAGATCGCCGACGTCCGGATCGTGTCCGGACTGCTGGAGCTGCACGGCGTCCAGGTGAGCGGCGGTCCCGAGGACGGTGAGCTGGTCCTCGACCCGACCAACGTGGAGAGCGCGCACGTCTCCGACATCGACGCGCACGCCGGCTCCAGCCGCATCCCGATCCTGTTCTGCGGACCGTTGCTGCACCGTCTCGGAGAGGCGTTCATCCCGGACCTGGGTGGCTGCCGGATCGGCGAGCGGCCCATCAACTACCACCTCGACGTACTGCGCCAGTTCGGCGCGGTCGTGGAGAAGCGGCCGGAGGGCCTGCGCATCGCCGCCCCGCAACGGCTGCACGGCACGAAGCTGGAGCTGCCCTACCCGAGTGTCGGGACGACCGAGCAGGTGCTGCTCACGGCCGTGCGGGCGGAGGGCCTGACCGAGCTGCGCAACGCAGCCACGGAGCCGGAGATCCTCGACCTCATCGCCGTGCTGCAGAAGATGGGCGCCATCATCAGCGTGGACATCGACCGCGTGGTGCGGATCGAGGGTGTCGAGCGGCTCGAGGGCTACACGCACCGCGCCATCCCGGACCGCATCGAGGCGGGCTCGTGGGCGTCCGCGGCCCTCGCGACCCGCGGTGACATCTATGTACGCGGTGCGCGGCAGCCGGAGATGATGACGTTCCTGAACGTGTTCCGGAAGATCGGGGGCGCGTTCGAGGTGGACGACGACGGCATCCGGTTCTGGCGCCAGGGCGCCGCACAGCGGTCCCTGGTGCTGGAGACGGACGTGCACCCCGGCTTCATGACCGACTGGCAACAGCCGCTGATCGTGGCGCTGACCCAGACCGAGGGGCTGTCGATCGTCCACGAGACCGTGTACGAGAACCGGCTCGGCTTCACCCGCGCCCTGAACGAGATGGGCGCGACCATCCAGCTCTACCGCGAGTGCCTGGGCGGCCTGCCCTGCCGCTTCGGCCAGCGCAACTTCATCCACTCCGCAGTCGTGTCCGGCCCGACCAAGCTGCACGGCGCCGAGATCACGGTCCCCGACCTGCGCGGTGGCTTCAGCTACCTCATCGCCGCGCTCGCGGCCGAGGGGACCTCGCGGGTGCACGGCATCGACCTGATCTACCGCGGCTACGAGCGGTTCCTGGAGAAGCTGGACGCGGTGGGCGCCCGCTACGAGCACGGCTGACCGGCGGCGCACCGGCCGCGGCGCTCACACGCCCAGCAGGCGCAGGCCGACGACCTCGTCGCCGCGGATCTCGATGGTGAGCCGCTGGCCGGGACGCAACAGCCGCAGACCGCTGGCCTCGAAGGCGGGGCCACCGAAGCGCAGCCGTGTCCCGTTGTCGAGGAGCACGCTGCCCGCCCCGGTCGTCGCGTCGAACTCGTGGACGGTGGCCTGCACGGGTTCAGGCTAGACCGCTGCGGTCGAGGACCGCCCGCGTAGCCGGGCCAAGCCCGAGGTCGGCCGCATCCCGCAGGTCGCCCGCGGTGTCGACGTCGCGCCGCAGCCTCGGCAGGTCGAGATCCAGCCGGACCGCACCGAGCCGCTCGTGCCGTGCCGCGGACCCGGCGCCGAACGCGGGCCGTGGCTCGACGCCGCGCCGCGCGGCCAGCAGCACCGTGCCGGCACCCTCGCAGTCGGGGACGAACGAGCGGGGGTATGACCCGGCGGCGACCAGCGCGCTCTCGAGGTCCTCCGGCCGCAGCGCCGGTACGTCGGCGAGCAGCACCGCACGGCCCCGGTCCGGCCAGCGCAGGGCCGCCCGGGCCAGGCCGACCGAGACGGCGAGGTCCAGCCCCTGGTCGTCGCCGCCGACGACCTCGTCGCCCGCGGACTGCGCCAGCTCGGCGATCACGGGGTCCGAGGTGACGACGACGAGCGAGCGCACCAGCCGGCAGGCGCGGGCGGCCGAGAGCGCGTCGGTGGCGATGGCCCGGGCCAGGGCGCTGCGGTCGGCGCCGCTCCGCTCGCCGAGGTGGCCGAGGTCGCCGAGTTCGCCGAGTTCGCCGAGCAACCGTCGCTTGCCGTGGCGGGCGTGCTTGACGGGCAGCACGACAACCCAGCCGGTCGGTCCCTCGAGGTCCGGAGGAGGTCGGTCGGCAGCCTGCACCACCCGATCGTCCCAGTCGGCGTCTTGCCGCCTCGACAAGGCCCCGGGCGCACGCGAGGATGGCCCGCCGGACCCGTGGCGTCAGACCTGGAGGAACGTGCGTGCAGCTGCGTGAGCAGACCCCGACCTACCGCCTCGTGGTCCGGGTGCTGCGTCCGCTCCTGGTGCTGCTCGCCCGGCGGGACTGGCGGGGGACCGAGCACCTGCCGGCGTCGGGTGGCCTCGTGGTGTGCGCCAACCACATGTCGCACCTCGACCCGCTGACGCTCGCGCACTTCCTCATCGATGCCGGCCGGCCACCGTCCTACCTGGCCAAGGAGGAGCTCTTCAGCACGCCCGTCATCGGCACCGTGGTGCGCCGGGCGGAGCAGATCCCGGTGCACCGCGGGACCGCTGACGCCCGAGGGGCCTTGGAGGCGGCCGTGGCGGCCGTGCGGGCGGGGCGCTGCGTCGTCGTCTACCCCGAGTCCACCCTGACCCGGGACCCCGACCTGTGGCCGATGGCGGGCAAGTCCGGTGCCGCCCGCATTGCCTTGACGACGGGCTGCCCCGTCGTGCCGGTCGCGCAGTGGGGCCCGCAGGACATCCTGTTTCCTTACAGCAAGCGGCTGCGGCTCTTCCCCCGTCGTACCATCCGCGTCGTTGCCGGCCCGCCCGTCCGGCTGGACGACCTGCGCGGCCAGGCGATCGACGCGGACCTGCTGGCGGAGGCCACCCGGCGGATCATGGCGGACATCACCGGCCTGCTGGAGCAGCTGCGCGGCGAGACCGCGCCGGCCCGATCGCTCGACCCCCCGCAGCAGGGCTTCCCGGACGGCGCCGGGGGCCGCTCGTGACCCGCGCGGCCGTTCTCGGCTGCGGCAGCTGGGGCACGGCGTTCGCCATGGTGCTGGCCGACGCGGGCGGCGAGGTGACGATGTGGGGCCGCCGCCAGGCACTGGTCGACCAGATCACCGGTGAGCACGTCAACGGCGACTACCTGCCCGAGCTCGTCCTGCCGGCAACCGTCCGCGCCACCACCGACCCCGCCGAGGCGCTCAAGGACGCCGAGCTCGTCGTCCTCGCCGTGCCCTCGCAGAGCCTGCGCCACAACCTGTCGCAGTGGCGCGAGCTCCTTCCTGCCCGGGCGCCGCTGGTGAGCCTGCTGAAGGGCGTCGAGCTCGGCACGACGAAGCGGATGAGCGAGGTCGTGACCGAGGTCGCGGGTGTCGAGCCCGAGCGGGTCGTCGTCGTCTCCGGACCCAACCTGGCCCACGAGATCGCCCAGCGGCAGCCGGCCGCCAGCGTCGTGTCATGCGTAGACCACGACACTGCCGACCAGGTGGCCCATGCCTGCGCGACGTCGTGGTTCCGGCCCTACACGGGCACCGACGTCGTCGGCACCGAGCTGGGCGGCGCGGTGAAGAACATCATCGCGATGGCGGTCGGCATGGCCCACGGCCTCGGGCTGGGCGACAACAGCAAGGCCACCATCGTGACCCGCGGGCTGGCCGAGACGGCTCGGCTGGGCCAGGCGCTGGGTGCCGAGCCGAGCACGTTCTCGGGTCTGGCCGGCGTCGGTGACCTCGTCGCCACGTGCATGTCACCGTTGTCGCGCAACCGTTCCTTCGGCGAGGCTCTCGGTCGCGGAGAGAGCGTGGCCGACGTCGTGGCGCACACCCGTCAGACCGCCGAGGGGGTCACGTCGTGCGTGTCCATCCTCGAGCTGGCGCGGGCGCACGACGTGGAGGTGCCGATCACGGAGGGCGTGGTCGGCGTGGTGCACCACGGGGTGTCGCCGTCCGAGATGGGCCGCTCGCTGCTGGCGCGCGCGCGCCGGCCGGAGGCCGGCTGAGCCGGGCGCGCCGGCTGGAGGCCGGCTGAGCCGGGCGCGCTGGCCGGAGGCCGGCTGAGCCGCGCGCGCTGGCCGAAGGCGGGCTGACGCCAGGCGGTTGAGAATCGCCGACGCCGAGGCGGTTCAGGCCGCCCACCGCTCCAGCAGCCACTGGTGCACGCGGCCGATGCCCTGTTGCAGCGACAGGTGCCCCTCGTCGTCCAGCAGCCAGGCCTCGGCACCGGGCACGTGCGCGGCCAGCCAGCGGCCGTGCGCGTACGGCACCATCAGGTCCTGGCCGCCCGCGACCACGAGCACGGGGACGCTCAGCGCCGCGAGGTCGATCTCCCACCCCGTGACGAACGCCAAGTCGTCGTCCAGCCAGCCCTCGTGGCCGGCCGCGAGCCCCTCCGACATGCTCTGGTGCACGTGCTCGGCGTACGCGCCGGTCAGCGCCGCCACGTCGACCGGCGGCAGGATCGTTCGCATGGTGTCCGACAGCGTCTCCGGCGTCGCCGCCAGGATCTCGGGCCGGTGCTTGTCCAAGAACGTGCGCAACCGCTGCTCCCCGGCCAGCGCGGCACCGAACTCCTCGACGTTGTCCTCGCCCATGCCGGCCATCCAGTCCAGGCCGTCGATCCCGTACGGCGCGACGCCGGCGAGCAGCGCGGCCGCCGCGATCCGGTCAGGGAGCAGCACCGCGGTGGCGAGCGCGTGCGGGCCGCCGCCGGACGCCCCCCAGGTGAGCAGACGGTCGAGACCGAGCCCGTTCGCGACCGCCTCGACGTCCTGGGCGACGTCGGCCACCACTCGCTCGGGGGAGCGGGTCGAGCCGCCGTAGCCGGGGCGGTCGTAGCCGATCAGCCGCAGCCCGCGCTCCCGCGCGTCGGTCAGGGCCAACGGGTCCGGCGCACCCGACCCCGGTGTGCCGTGGTGCACCAGAACGGGCGCCCGGCCGTCCCCGGCCTCCCCGTCGTCGTGCACGCGCAGCGTGCGGCCGTCGGGAGTGGGCAGGTCGACGACGCGAAGCGGCATGCGCCGCAACCTATGCCCTGGCCGGCGACAGTGCCTGGTCCAGGTCGGCCCACAGGTCCTCGACGTCCTCGATGCCGACCGACAGCCGCAGCAGCCCCTCCGGCACCAGCGGGGACTCCGCTGCGTGCCGCCGCCGCCGCTCCAGGGTCGACTCCACCCCGCCGAGGCTGGTCGCGTGCACCCACAGTCCGGTCGCTGCGGCCACCCGCTCCGCCTCCTCTGCCCCGCCGCGCACGTCGATCGACAGCATGGCGCCGAACCCCCGCATCTGACGCACCGCGCGCTGGTGCCCGGGGTCATCGGGCAACGACGGATGGCGCACCCGCTGTACGGCCGGGTGACCGGCCAGCCGCCGGGCCAGCTCGGCGGCATTGGCCTGGGCACGTTCGATCCGCACGGCAAGCGTTCGCAGGCCGCGCAGCGCGAGCCAGACCTCCTGCGGCCCGGCGATCGCGCCGTTGAGCTGCCGGTAGGAGCGCAGCCGCTCGGACAGCGCGCGCCCGTTGTCGTCGTCGGACGTCACGATGGCTCCCAGGACGACGTCGGAGTGCCCGGCGAGGTACTTGGTGACGGAGTGGACGACGACGTCCGCGCCGGCGTCGAGGGGCCGCTGCACCAGGGGGGTGGCAAAGGTGTTGTCGACGACGCTGAGGGCGCCGGCGGCGCGTGCGGCGGCGGTCAGGGCCGGCAGATCCGCCACCTGGATCATCGGGTTCGTGGGTGACTCGACGACGAGCAGCGCGGCACCGTCGACGGCCGCCACGACGTCGTCCGTGCGGGTCACGTCGACCTGGCGCACCCGTACGCGACCTCGCTCCTGCGCCGCGCGCAACCAGGCCGTCGTCCCGCTATAGGCCATGGACGGCGCCACCACCGTGCCACCGTCGGGAACGAGGGACATCGCCGCCGCCATGGCGGCCATCCCGGCGCTGAGGACCAGCGCGGTCCCACCCTCGAGGGCGCCCAGCGTCTGCTCGAAGGCGTCCCAGGTCGGGTTGCCCGTCCGGCCGTAGTCGTAGGGACCGTCCGCCACGTACGTCGACGTCAGCCAGACCGGCTCGTTGACCGCGGCACCCGGCCGGGCGACGGGCCGGCCGGCGGCCACGGCCAGCGTTGCGGGGGAGCGGTCGGGCGGGCCGTCGGTGCGGGGGACGCTCACCGGTGCAGGTTACCGACGGCGCTACCGGTGACCCGACCGGCGGCCCCACCGGCGATCCGCGGCCCGGTAGGGTCGGTCGGCGATGAGCACCGACACCCCACCCCAGCCAGAGACGCGGCGCAAGCCTCGCGTCGCCGTCGTCTTCGGCGGCCGGTCGAGCGAGCACGCCGTGAGCTGCATGACCGCGGCCGGCGTGCTGCGTGCGCTCGACCGCGACCGCTACGACGTGGTCCCGGTGGGCATCGCCACGGACGGGCGCTGGGTCCTGGCGGCCGACGACCCGGCGGCGCTGGAGGCGCACGGCCGCGACCTGCCGAGCGTCGACGGCGACGGGCCCGGCGTCCTCGTGCCGACGAGCACGTCGGACCGGTCCCTCGTCACCCTGCGGGCGGGGGAGGTCCCGACGACGCTCGGCGAGGTCGACGTCGTGTTCCCGCTGCTGCACGGGCCGTTCGGCGAGGACGGCACCATCCAGGGCCTGCTCGAGCTGGGGGACGTTCCCTACGTCGGCTCGGGCGTGCTGGCCTCGGCGGCCGGCATGGACAAGCACTACATGAAGGTGCTGCTGGCCGGTCACGGTCTCCCGGTGGGCCCGTACGCCGTCGTGACGGACCGGCAGTGGCGCACCGACCCGGATGCCGCGCTGGCCACGCTGGAGCCGCTCGGGCTGCCGGTGTTCGTCAAGCCGGCCCGCGCCGGCTCGAGCATCGGGATCAGCCGGGTCGACGACGCGGCAGACCTGCGGGCCGCCATCGAGCAGGCCCGCCGGCACGACCCCAAGGTGGTCGTCGAGGCCGGGATCAGCGGGCGCGAGCTGGAGTGCGGCGTGCTGCAGGACCTCGACGGGACCCCGCGAGCCAGCGAGCTGGGCGAGATCGAGGTCGTCGCCGGGCACGCCTTCTACGACTTCGAGGCCAAGTACGTCGCCGAGTCCGACGTGCGCCTGTCCACTCCGGCCGACGTCCCGCCGTTCGTCCGCGAGCGCGTGCAGGAGCTGGCGGTGCGGGCCTTCGAGGTCATGGGCTGCGAGGGGCTCGCCCGCGTCGACGTCTTCCTCACCGACGACGGCGAGGTCGTCGTGAACGAGATCAACACGATGCCCGGGTTCACGCCGCACTCGATGTACCCGCGGATGTGGTCAGCGTCCGGCGTCGACTACCCGGCCCTGGTGGACCGGCTGCTGCAGCTCGCACTGCGTCGACCCACCGGCCTGCGCTGAGGGCTTCGACGCTGCAGCAGCGCTCTCACGTGCAGCGCCGGTCGCCCTGCGGGACAGCCGCCACGACCGCGGACAGCGCCGGCAGCGTGAGCGGCTCGGGTGCGTAGGCCCGCGGCACCAGCAGCTGGACGGCCGGCTCACGCCCGTACGTCGTGAACGAGTTGCCGTCGGTCAGCGGCTCGCGGACCCAGTCGACGCCGTTCACCTGGGTGCACTCGTTCGCGGTCGGCCCGGGCGGCGTGACACCGCACCGCCAGACGATCGCGGGGTCGCCCCAGGCCGCCACGGCCGGCGAGGCGGAGGTCGTCGCGCGCCGGGCCTGGCCGCGCAGCGTGGCGGGGAGTCGGTCCGCCAGCCGCGCGCACGTGGGGTCCGAGCCGCCGGCGGGCGCGGCGACGTCGACGGGGCCGTCCCGCAGGGCCAGCAGGCCATACACCAGCGCGGCGGCGACCGCCGCGGGCACGGCGCTGAGCAGCAGCAGCCTCAGATGTGGACGACGGTGCACGTGAGCGTGCGGGTGATGCCGGCGACGTCCTGGATCCGCGCGATGACGAGCTTGCCGAGGTCGTCAACGGTGTGGGCCTCGACCCGGGCGATGACGTCGTAGGGGCCGGTGACGTCCTCGGCGAGGGTGACCCCGGCGATGTCGGCGATCGCCGCCGCCACCGACGCGGCCTTGCCGACCTCGGTCTGGATGAGGATGTACGCCTGGACCACGCGGCCTCCCGCCTGTCGTGCCGGGCCGACCGCCCCGCGCTCGGGTCGAACGCTACCGTGCCCGGCGTGCCCGTCACGGACCCGCCGGACCCGCTCGCCGCCGACCTCCCAGCCCACGCCGATGCGGACGGCGCCGTCGCCGCCGACGCCGCCGACGCCGCTGTCGCCGCCGATGCAGGGCTGACGCTGGCGGACGTGGGCGAGGACGGGCTGCTCGCCCGGATCTTCCCGCGCCTGGCGCCCTCGCCGTCCGCATTGCTGGGTCCCGGCGACGACACGGCGGTGGTTGCAGCCCCGGACGGGCGGGTGGTCGCCACCACTGACGTGCTCGTCGAGGGCCGCGACTTCCGCCGGGACTGGTCCGGCGGGTACGACGTCGGCTGGAGGGCGGCCGCGCAGAACCTCGCCGACGTCGCTGCGATGGGCGCGGTGCCCACCGCCCTGCTGGTCGGCCTGGTTGCGCCGCAGGACCTCTTGGTGGCCTGGGCGGTGGAGCTGGCCGACGGGCTGTCAGCCGCTTGCGAGAACACCGGCGCCGGCGTGGTCGGCGGCGACCTGTCCTCCGGTGATGCCGTCGTGGTGTCGGTGACGGCGCTCGGGGACCTGCAGGGCCGCCGCGCGGTCCTGCGCTCGACGGCCCGGCCCGGTGACGTCGTCGCCGTCGCCGGCGAGCTCGGCCGCTCGGCGGCGGGGTTCGCGCTCTTGGCCGCGGGCCGGCGCGGGGCCGACCCGGCTCTGGTCGCCGCTCACCTGCGGCCGCGACCGCCGTATGCCGCCGGCCCGGCTGCCGCGCGTGCGGGGGCGACGGCGATGCTCGACGTCTCCGATGGCTTGCTGCGCGACCTCGGCCGCGTGGCGCGTGCCAGCGGCGTGGCCGTCGACCTGGAGAGGGCGGCGCTCGACCGTGAGCACCTGCCCGCGGTGCGCGGCGCTGCCGCAGTCCTGGGTGCGGACCCGTGGCAGTGGGTGCTCGGCGGCGGCGAGGACCACGCCCTCGCCGCCACGTTCCCGCCGACTGCGGCGCTGCCGGCGGGCTTCGTCCCGATCGGCACGGTCCGGGCCGCTGGCAGCGACGAGCGCGGCATCGTGCTGCTGGACGGGGCGGTACCCGCGCTGTCCCCCGGATGGGACCACTTCAGCGGCGTTTGACCCTTTGAGCCTCGCGCGGGAAGCCCACGGGTGCACACTGCCGGACCATGAGGTTCAGGAGCACGGTCGAGCTCGGTGGCCGGACAGCGACCGGCATCCCGGTGCCGGACGAGGTCGTCGAGGCCTTGGGCGCTGGCCGCAAGCCGGCGGTGCTGGTCACCATCGGCGGGCACACCTACCGGAGCTCGGTGGCGTCCCGCGGCGGCCGCTTCCTGGTGCCGCTGAGTGCCGAGAACCGGCAGGGAGCCGGCGTGGCGGCGGGCGACGAGGTCGAGGTGGACCTGGAGCTCGACACCGCGCCGCGCGAGGTGGCGGTGCCGTCCGACCTGGCGGAGGCCCTGGAGCAGGACCCGGACGCCCGCCGGGTGTTCGACGGGCTGCCGTACAGCCACCGGCTGCGCTGGGTGCTGAGCGTCGAGGACGCGAAGACCGAGCAGACCCGGCAGCGCCGGATCGCGAAGACCGTCGCTGGTCTGCGCGAGGGCGGCCGCTGAGTCACTCCGCCCGCGTCGCGGCGTCACCTGACGGCGACGTCAGCCGAGCGCGAGGTCGACGTGCGCGCTCTCAGCCGACCCCCTGGCGCCCCTGCGCGGGGCCCAGCCGGACGCGACGGCGGGCCGGCACCCCGAGGGGAACCGGCCCGCCGTCGCGGTGCGCTGAACGGTCAGCGGGTGACCTTGCCCGCCTTCAGGCAGGAGGTGCACACGTTGAGGCGCTTGGGGGTCGCCCCGACCATCGCGCGGACCCGCTGGATGTTCGGGTTCCAGCGGCGCTTGGTGCGCCGGTGGGAGTGCGAGACCGAGTGACCGAAGCCCGGCCCCTTGCCGCAGACGTCGCAGTTGGCAGCCACGGGAATCTCCTGATCGCTCTGGGTGGGTCGTGCCGTCGTCCACCGGGCGCACCCGGTCACCGCCAGGGGCGGGAGGGGCGTGCCGGAGGGCCCGACCGGGTCGGGCAACCGGGAAATCGTAGCGGACGGCGTGCCGCGGGCCCAAATGGCGGGTCCCGTAGGCGTCACCGAAGCGTCCCCGTAAGTCGCGGGAGCTCCCGGCGGCAGTGGACCTGAACCGTCCGGCAGCGTCGCGCTCGAAGGTTCGCGCCGACCGGCAGGTTAGCCTTCGCCGGAAGGACACGACACGACCAGGGAGGGCCGGTGCCAGGCGTGCTCGACCGGCTCGACGCGGGCGCCGTGCGCCGCTGGGCGGTGGACGCCCTCGACCGGCTGCGCTCGCACCGGGACGAGATCGACGGCCTCAACGTCTTCCCGGTGCCCGACGGTGACACGGGCACGAACCTGTGCCTGACCGTCGAGTCGGCGGTGGCCGCCGTCGAGGACGTGCCCGACGACGACGTCCGGGAGGTCGCCGACGCGCTCGCGACCGGGGCGCTGCACGGCGCCCGGGGCAGTTCCGGCGTCATCCTCAGCCAGCTGCTGCAGGGGTGGGCGGACGCGCTGCGCGAGCATCCCGACGGCGGAGCCGGTGCCGTCCGCTCCGCGCTGGCCCGCGCCGCGGACTCCGCGTACGCCGCCGTGAGCCGGCCGTCCGAGGGCACGATGCTGTCCGTGGCCCGTGCGGCCGCCGACGGCGCGTCTCGGGGCGGGACCCTGCGCGAGGTCGTGTCCGGTGCTCTCGCCTCAGCCCGCGCCGCGCTCGACCGGACGCCGAACCAGCTGGACGAGCTCGGCCGGGCCGGCGTCGTCGATGCGGGCGGCCGTGGCCTGCTGCTGGTCCTGGAGTCCCTGGCCGGCACGGTGGCCGGACGCCGCGCGGCCCGGCGGCCTGCGGCCGGCGATCCAGCGCGAAGCCCAGCTGGTGAGCCTGGGCACGGCAACGACGCGCCGGGCGGGCCCCCCGAGGTGGGCGGTCCGTGGTTCGAGGTGATGTACCTGGTCGACCTCCCCGAGGACGCCGTCCCGCTGCTTCGGGAGCGGCTGGACCGCGTCGGCGACAGCGTCGTGGTGGTCGGCGGGCCGGTGGTCGCCGGTGGCCGCACCTGGCGGGTGCACATCCACACGGCCGACGTGTGCGCGGCCGTCGACGCCGGCGCGCAGGCCGGCAGCGGGTCGAGTCCAGGCACCGCGCTGGCGCCCAACCCAGCTGGCACCCGCCCCCGGACGGTTCGCGTGACAGCGTTAGTGCCGCCAGCGGCCTCCGACCCCGACCGGGCGCGCCCCTCCGTCGGCGTGGTGGCGGTGGCCTCCGGGCCCGGCCTGGCCCAGCTGCTCGCCGCATCGGGCGCGCTGGCCCTGGTCCGCGACGCACAGGGTCCACCCGCTCCCGAGGACCTCCTGACCGCCGTCCGCGACACCTGCGCCGAGGCGGTGGTCGTCCTGCCCGACGGGCCGGACGCCGCGGCGACGGCGGAGGTCGCCGTAGCGTTCGCGGTCCAGCACGGTCTGCGGGCGGCGGTCGTGAGCGCGCGGGCGCCGGCGCAGGCGCTCGCCGCCGTGGCGGTCTACGACCCGGCCGGCGAGCCGAGCGAGGTCCTCCGGCGGATGGCCGGCGTCGCCGCCGCCACGCGGCACGGTGCGGTCGTCCTCGAGCCGGCGGTCAGCCCCGAGCCGGCAGCCACCCCCGAGCCGGCGGAGGAGCCGACGACGCCGTCCGGCGCCGTGCGCGGCCTGGTGGACGATTGCGTCGTCACGACCGGGGACGACCCGGCGGCCGTCGGGCGGACCGTGGCCGAGCGGCTGCTGTGCGACGGCGGCGAGCTGCTGACCGTGATCAGCGGTGCAGCGCCCGGGGCAGGGACCCTTGCCGCCGACCTGTGCCGGCACGTCCGCGAGACGGCGCCCGACGTC
>DATFPQ010000151.1:0-3260 GCA_035264765.1 Actinomycetales bacterium
TCATCAACGGCGGGGAGCACGTCGCCTGGGCGCCGGAGATCCCGATCTGGCTGTCTCTCGTGGTCATCGTCGGCACGCTTGCTGTGACGGCGGTCGCCAGCCTGGCGAAGACCAAGCGGGACGCTCGCGCGCTCGTCTGACCCGCTGCGGATGGCGGGCCCGAGGTCACCAGCCGCGGGCCCGCCACTCCGGCAGATGCGGCCGCTCGGCCCCGAGCGTCGTGTCGGCACCGTGCCCGGGGTACACCCAGGTGTCGTCCGGCAGCACCGCGAACAGCCGCTGCTCGACGTCCTGCAGCAGCGAGCGGAAGGCGGCGGCGTCCCCGAACGTGTTGCCGACGCCCCCGGGGAACAGCGAGTCGCCGGTGAAGGCGTGCGGCGCGCCCGCGGGGTCCCGGTAGACGAGGACGACCGAGCCGGGCGTGTGCCCGCGAAGGTGCACGACGTCGAGCACGACGTCGCCGAAGGACACCTGGTCGCCGTGCTGGAGCCGGTCGTCCGGCGGCACGGGGAGCGCGTCGGCGTCCTCGGCCCCCGCGGCGGTGCGCGCCCCGGTGGCCTCCACCAGCTGGGCCAGTGCTCGGTGGTGGTCCCAGTGCTGGTGCGTCGTCACGATCCGGTCCAGCCGGCCGGTGCCCTCGCCCACCAGGTCCAGCAGCCGGGGTGCGTCGTCGGCGGCGTCGACCAGCAGCTGCTCGCCCGTGGAGCCGCAGGTGAGCAGGTAGGCGTTGTTGTCCTGCGGGCTCACGCTCGCCTTGCGGATGGTGAGCCCCGGCAGCTCCCGCACGTCGCTGGGGCCGCCGGGCCGCACGTTCCCCGTGTAGGTCATGCGCGGCACCCTAGCCCGACGTCAGCCCGGTCAGCCCCAGCCCGGGAGGGTCGGCAGCGCTGCGCCGGAGTCGGTCCTGACGCCCGCACCCCGGGACCGTCCGGTCAGCCAGGCCAGCACGTCCCACGCCGTCCCGCTCACCGCCAGCCGCGGTGCCCCGGTGCCCAGGCGGAGCACGACCGGGTCCGCGGCCCCACCGAGCTCCGCCGTCACCTCCAGCGGCGTCCGGACGTCCATCAGCCGCGGCACGCACTCGCGCAGCCCGGTCACGAGGACCTCCTGCGGGGCGTCCGCGAACCCGTACCCGGCTCCGAGGTCGACGTGGTGGTAGACCACCTCCCGCAGCCGCACCCACGGCACGTTGCCGACTCGGATGGTCGGCCCGCGGCCGGACGGCACCTCCAGGTCGAGTGCGTCGTCCGGCACCTGAGCCAGCTTCGCCGCCAGCCGCTCGGCGGAGGACTCGACGTCGTCCGCGAGCTCCCGCGCCGGCCGGCCGGCCCCCGCCTCGACGTCGGCGTCCCGGGCAGCCGCGGACAGGTACATCGGCACCAGCTCGCCGGTGACGGCGCTGTGCGCGACGTTGCGCAGGCCGTCCGCGTTGCGGGCCAGGTGGGTCAGGACGTGGCCGCGGCTCCAGGGCGGGCACAGCGAGGCCGCCCGGACGGCGGGGTCATCCAAGCTGCGGGCGGTGCCCACCAGCAGGCCGGTCTGCTCGGCGAGCAGGTCGAGGAGCGGGTCGTCCGCGAGGCCGGTCATGGGGCCGAAACTACGCCCTTAGCGGACGGGACGTGATCTACGCGACGGACGAGAACCGGCGGATCCGGCGTTGTCGGTGGTGCCACCTAGCATGGTTGCCGGTGGCGAGGAGACCCCTGCGCCGCTCCCAGCAGCCCGCGGTCCCCGTGCCGACAGCCCTCGAGACGCAGGAGCCAGCCCACCGTGGCAGACAGCCTCATCGTGCGTGGAGCACGCGAGCACAACCTCAAGGACGTCTCGCTGGACCTTCCGCGCGACGCCATGATCACCTTCACCGGCCTGTCCGGCTCCGGCAAGTCGTCGCTGGCCTTCGACACGATCTTCGCCGAGGGGCAGCGCCGCTACGTCGAGTCGCTGTCGGCGTACGCCCGCCAGTTCCTCGGCCAGATGGACAAGCCGGACGTCGACTTCATCGAGGGCCTGTCGCCGGCCGTCTCCATCGACCAGAAGTCCACGTCACGCAACCCGCGGTCGACGGTCGGGACGATCACCGAGGTCTACGACTACCTGCGCCTGCTCTACGCGAGGGCCGGCCGGCCGCACTGCCCGGTCTGCGGTGAGCCGATCGGCCGGCAGACGCCGCAGCAGATCGTCGACCGGCTTCTCGAGCTGCCCGAGGGCACCCGGTTCCAGCTGCTGGCACCGGTCGTCCGCGGCCGCAAGGGCGAGTACGCCGACCTGTTCGCCGAGCTCCAGGGCAAGGGTCTGTCCCGGGCTCGGGTCGACGGTGAGGTGGTGTCGCTCGCCACACCGCCCACCCTGGAGAAGAAGCTCAAGCACAGCATCGACGTCGTCGTCGACCGGTTGGTCGCCAAGCCGTCGGCCAAGCGGCGGCTCACCGACTCGGTCGAGACCGCGCTCGGCCTGGCCGGCGGCATGCTGACCGTCGAGCTGGTGGACCTGCCCGCCGACGACCCGGGGCGCGAGCGCCGGTTCAGCGAACGGCTGGCCTGCCCCAACGACCACCCCCTGGCGCTGGACGAGATCGAGCCGCGGACCTTCTCGTTCAACGCGCCCTACGGCGCCTGCGACGTGTGCACGGGCATCGGCACCCGCCTAGAGGTCGACCCCGAGCTGCTGGTGCCGGACGACGAGCTCACCCTGGCCGAGGGAGCGATCGCGCCGTGGACCCAGGGCTCCGCGGACTACTTCCAGCGGCTGATGAGCGCGCTGGCCGACCAGCTCGGGTTCTCGATGGACGTGCCGTGGCGGTCGCTGCCGCAGCGCGCCCGCGCCGCGCTGCTCAGGGGCGAGAATTACGAGGTCCACGTCCGGTACCGCAACCGGTTCGGGCGTGAGCGCTCGTACTCGACGGGCTTCGAGGGTGCGATCCCGTTCGTCCAGCGCCGGCACGCGGAGACCGACTCGGACTGGTCGCGGGAGCGCTACGAGGGCTATATGCGGGAGATCCCGTGCCCGGCCTGCCAGGGCACCCGGCTCAAGCCGGAGGTGCTGGCCGTCAAGGTCGGCGAGCGATCGATCGCCGAGACCTGTGCCATGCCGATCCGCGACTGCGCGGCCTTCCTCGGCCGGCTGGAGCTGTCGTCGCGTGAACGGCAGATCGCCGACGCCGTGCTGAAGGAGATCCAGGCGCGGCTGGGCTTCCTGCTCGACGTCGGCCTGGACTACCTCTCGCTGGACCGCCCCTCGGGCACCCTGTCCGGCGGTGAGGC
>DATFPQ010000152.1:0-3296 GCA_035264765.1 Actinomycetales bacterium
CTGCGACGCCACCGTCATCCCGATGGTGCTCGGCGCCGCGTCCGAACCCCTCGACGTGGGCCGGGCCACCCGGCTGATCCCGCCGGCGATCCGGCGGGCGCTGATCGCCCGCGACCGCGGCTGCGCCTTCCCCGGCTGCCGACGACCACCACGCTGGTGCGACGCCCACCACATCCAGCACTGGTCCGACGGCGGACCGACGTCCCTGGTGAACCTGGTGCTGCTCTGCGACTTCCACCACGATGTCATCCACCACGGCCAATGGACCGTCACCATCACCGACGGCCGACCCGTGTTCATGCCACCGGCGTGGCTGGACCCGACCAGGTCACCCCGCGGACCCACCGACCCGGCAGCCGCCTGAGCCCTGCGTGGACGAAGGCTTTGCGGTGGTCTGGCCGTGGGTGGTGATCAACGCCCTGCGCGAACTGCAGGCAGTGGTCCATCGCGGGGCGGCCGGCCAACGCTGTGCCGGCTGCGAGCGTTTACTAGTTAGTAGGTGACAACTCTTGGGCAACGGAGGGTGCCGCGTCGGCACGGCCCATCCGTCGCGGCCTGCGTCAAACCCCGGAGTGCCTTCACCGGCCCGCGCGCTCACCACCAGGTGCTCACCACCGGGTGCCCCATGCTGGTCACGCCCAGAAGCGTCCGGACGCTTCACCCACGCCGTTCTAGAGATGGCCCCGGCTCTGATAGCCCTCGAGCCGAACGCCCTGCGCGACGTCGCGGCCGGCCCCCATTACTGTCCCGGGCCATGCACGACAACTCGGCGCCGGCCAGCGAGCGCTTCGCCTGGCGGCCGGTGGCCGCGATCGCCGGGGGACTGCTGTTGCTGTTGCCGGCCACCTCGGGGGCGTACGGCTACCACCGGGACGAGCTCTACCGAGTGCTCGGTTTCTCGCCGCAGTAGGGGCTACGTGGACCAGCCCCCGCTCACACCGCTGCTCGCCCGCGTTTTCATCGCGGTCCTCGGTGACACCGTGACGGCGATCCGGGCTCCCGCAGCCCTGTGTGCCGCCCTCACCGCGGTCCTGCTGGCGCTGCTCGGGCGCGAGCTCGGCGGCGGCAGGACGGCGCAGGCGCTGGCTGCGCTCGGTACCGTGTCGGTGGTTCCGCTGCTCGCCAGGCACACCCTGATCACCGCAGTGTCGACATGCCGTTCTGGGTGGCTGTCCTGACCCTGGTCGTGCGAGCCCTGATCCGGTACGACCCACGGGCGTGGCTCGCGGCCGGCGTGGTGATCGGCTTGGCGACGTACAACAAGCTCCTCATCGCACTGCTCGTGCTGGGCCTGGCGGCCGGCCTCCTGATCGTGGGTCCACGGCGTCCCTTGCGGTCGGCGCCCGCCTGGGCGGCGGTGGCGGCGGCCGTGGTCGTCGCACTGCCGAACCCTTGCCTACCAGGTCGTCAGGGCTTCCCGCAGCTCTCGATGGCGTCCGCGCTGGCCAGGAACAAGGGCGACGAGGCCCGCCTCACGTTCCTCCCGTTGCAGCTCGTCATGATCGGCCCGCTGGTTGTTCAGGTGTGGGTCGCTGGCGTCGTAGGGCTGCTGCGGCGACCGCAGTGGCGACCCCTGCGCGCGCTTCCCGTCGCGTATGTGCTGATCTGCGCCTTCCTCCTCCTGTCCGGCGGCCAGCCCTACTACACGCTCGGGCTGCTGCTGGCGTTCTGGGCATCGGGCTGCGTGGTCCTCGAGAGCTGGGTCGGGACGCGCTCGTCCCGCTGGAGGATCCTGGCCGCGGACGTCGTCGTCCATGCAGCCGTCTCGCTCCTGCTCGCCCTCCCGATCGTCCCGGAGGACCGGCTCGCACACACTCCCCTGCCGACGGTGAACCAGGTGACCCGGGACTCCGTCGGATGGCCCGCCTACGTCCACCAGGTGGCCTCGGTCTACCGCCAGGTCCCGGTCTCTGAGCGGCAACGATCGGTCATCGTCACCGGCAACTACGGCGAGCATGGAGCCCTGCACTGGTACGGGAGGCAGTTGGGCCTGCCGCCGGCGTACAGCGGGCACAACGCCCTGTGGGACCTCGGCCGCCCTCCGGACACGACTGCGACCCTCGTGCTGGTCAACTACGCCGGGGCGAGAGTCTGGCTCGCGGCCCGGTTTCAGACCTGCCGTGTGCGGGCCACGCTGGACAACGGGGTCCGCGTCGACAACGAGGAGCAGGGTCAGCCGATACGCATCTGCCAGGGGCCACGCCGGCCCTGGCCCAAGCTGTGGCGCGACTTCCAGCACCTGCACTGAAGGCTCGCTGGGGTTGGCGTGGCCGCCCTCGACGCGACCGACGGGCGTCGCTGGGACCCGGTCTGGACCTGAGGCGCGTCCGGAAGGCTCAACGGTTCGCGGCGCCGCCCTCCAGGTCGTCGAGCCGTCTGAGGTCGTGCACGTCCTCGGGGCGCGGCTGGTACCCGCGGCGGAAGAGGCGTTGCGCCGCGATGGTGAAGCACGGGACCGGCCTACCGGCCAACGAGCCCGTGGTGAAGTACGTGCTCGGGAACTCGTGCGTGCCCCCGTCGAGCGCTCGCTGACGGGCGCTTCCGTCGACCTGCAGCGCCAGGGGATGTACGTCCACCCACCCACGGCCGGCCGCGGCCAGCTCGACCCGGTTGGGCCGCCAGTCGGTCTCTATCACGTAGCCAAGGGTCGCCAGCGCCTCGAGCACCTCGTCCTCATAGCCTCCGTCGATGTCGACGTCCAGGTCCCGATGGGGCCGTGACTGGTAGCCAAGGAGCGCGTCGACTCCCCACCCGCCCTCGAGCCAGTACCGGCAGCCGACCTTCTCCACGGCGTCCAGGACCACCAGGACCTCAGCCAGGGTCATGCCACCCGAAGGGACGGGACTGCTCATGCGGCCCAGTCTGGCGCAGCGAACCTGCTCAAGGACCTGGTGCCGGAGGGACGACGGGTTCGCGCTGCTCGCCCACGGAGGCTGGCGCGCGTAGTCTCGGAGCCTGCGAGGGACGTCCCTCGACGCCACGGAAGGGGGCACACCACATGCCCCTCCCCGATGGGCGCGAGGACCTGCCCCGACCGCCTGACTGGGCCGTCGACCAGTCGACCGATGAGCTCTACGACGAGCAGGACCCGGCCGTCATCGAAGAGCGTGCGTGGAAGCTCGTGCGCGACGCCGAGCAGCGCGACGACGAGCGCCACGACGAGTACGACGACCCCGACCAGGGTGGCGAGGGCTGACGCATGACCGCTGAGCGCCGCTGACACGGCTCGCGCGAGTCCAGGCACCCGCGGCTGGCTGCCAGACAGAGCACGCGCACGCCTTTCTGGTCGGCGCACC
>DATFPQ010000153.1:0-2212 GCA_035264765.1 Actinomycetales bacterium
TCATGAACCCGCAGGGCGGCTGGCGGCCCAGAGATCCATGCCACCCTTGCTTACCCTCGAAGACGCGTCGCAAAGCCTCGGTGGCCGTCCGCAGCCTGGGGTTATAGCCTCCGCCGGACCTGCGCGAAGGGATGCCGACGCAGCGGGGACGGGTGGAGGTCATCGCGGGGCCGATGTACGCCGGCAAGACCGAGGAGCTGCTGCGCCGGGTGCGGGGGGCGGTGATCGCGGGACGGCGGGTTCAGGTGTTCACCCACCGCCTCGGCCTACGCTCGGGACCGGCCGCGTCGCCTTGCACGCGGGCTGGACCATCCCTCGCTGGTGGCGGGCTCCGCCGACGACATCCGGCGGGCGGTCCGGCCGGAGATCGACATGGTCGCCGTCGATGAAGCGCACTTCTTCGGCGCCGACCTGACGGAGGTGGCCGACCGGCTGGCCCGCGACGGCGTGGTCGTGGTGGTGGCGGGCCTGGACGTGACCTTCGCGGGGCGGCCGTTCGAGCCGCTGCCGTCGCTGATGGCGTTGGCGGAGCGGGTGGACAAGCTGACCGCGAGCTGCACGCTCTGCGGCGCGGACGCGATCTTCCACGCGCGCGTGGCGCCCACGCACGCGGCGGCCACCGAGGTAGTCGCCGAGCACGTCGGCGGCGGGGAGAAGTACCAGGCTCGCTGCCGACACCACTTCCGCCAATGAGTGCGCGGCAGCCGTCAGCCCTCGCCGATGAGGGCGTTCAGGCGCCTGCGGGCGCGTGACAGTGAGCGGCCGTGGCGGCGCAGGTCCTTCCAGGGGTCGCCGGTCCGCTCAAGCGCCGAGGCGATGGTGAACGAGGACGGCCGCAGCGAGCGGTCCTCGACCTCGCTCCAGTCCAGCGGGGTGGCCACGGTAGCGCTCGGCCGTGCCCGCGCCGCGTAGGGCGGCACGGCGGTCTGGGCGTAGGCGTTGCGCATCGCGTCCAGGTAGAGCCGGCCCTTGCGCTTGTCCTTGCGCTGCTCGGTGGTGAGCCGGTCCGGCTGCCGCGCGGCCAGCAGGTCGGCGACGTCGCGGGCGAAGCCGCGCACGGTGTCGAAGTCGGCCCGGCGGTCCAGCGGCACCGTGAGGTGGAGGCCCTTGCCGCCGGTGGTCTTGGCGAACGACGGCAGCTCCAGCTCCCGCAGCAGGTCGCGCAGCGCAAGGGCCGCCAGCCGGGCCTCCTCGAAGTCGTCGCCGGCGGGGTCGAGGTCGAAGATCAGCTGGTCGGGATGGTCGAGCCGGTCGGCCCGGGAGAGGAACACGTGCGGGGTGATGCAGGCCTGGTTGGCCAGGTACACCAGCGTGGCCGCCTGGTCGCAGGCGACCTGCTGCAGGCTGCCGCCCTCCTTGTGGACCTTGACCCGCTCGATCCAGTCGGGGAAGTAGTCGGGCACGTCCTTCTGGAAGATCCGCTGGCCGTCGATCCCGTCCGGGTAGCGCTCCATGGCCACCGGGCGGCCCCGCAGGTGCGGCAGCATGCGCTCGGCCACCCGCCGGTAGTAGTCGACCAGATCGCCCTTGGTAATGCCGTCGGGGTAGAGGACCTTGCCGGGGTTGGAGACCTCCACCGTCCGCCGCCCGACCTTCACGCTACGCTTGTCGCTCATTGCGGTCGCTCCCGTACCACCTCGCGTGGACGCTTGTCGTCCCGGAGCCCCAGGAACCGAGGATGGCGAAGCTGCCCGTCGCTGGTCCATTCGCTGAAGCCGATCTGGGCGACCAGCTCGGGCCGCACCCAGTGCACCCCCGCGCGCGGCAGCCGCCCCACCGAGAACGGCGGCCGGTTCTGCTCCAGCGGGCCCAGCCGCCGCCGCAGGCGCCCGAGCAGCTCCTGGTCGAAGCCGGTCCCGACCTTGCCGGCGAACACCAGCTCGTCGCCGCGGTAGTAGCCGAGCAGCAGGGCGCCGAGGCCGCGCCTGGACCCCTTGGGGTCGGTATAGCCACCGATCACCAGCTCCTGCTGGTTGACGCACTTGAACTTCAGCCAGTCGCCTGACCGCCCGGGCGCGTAGGGCGCGTCGGCCCGCTTGGCGATCACCCCCTCCCAGCCCTTGCGGCAGGCCTGCCGCCAGTAGGCCTCGCCGTCGGCGTTGCGATGGGGCGTGAACCGGAGGGGGTCGTGAAACGCCAGCAGGCGCCGCAGCACGGCCGTGCGCTGCCGCAGCTCCAGGCCAGTCAGGTCGTGGCCGGCCGCGTGCAGCAC
>DATFPQ010000154.1:0-22852 GCA_035264765.1 Actinomycetales bacterium
GACGTGGTCGACGCCGAAGCTGAGCAGCAACCGGCGGTCCGCGACCATCGCCGCGCGGAACTCGGCCCAGTCGGGGTGCTCGCCCGCGGCGGCCCGGTACTGGTCCACCAGCCGGTCGACGACCTCGTCGTCCGGCGCCGCCGCCACCGCCGACAGGCGCGCCACGCCCTCGAGCACGGCGTACGCGCCCATGTCCGGCCGGGTCACGTACAGGCTGACCCGCGGGTCGCGGCGCACGTTCGCCACCTTGGCGCGGCTGTCGGTGACCGAGACCCGGACCTGCGCGGTCGCCGGGTCGAAGGCGTACGAGACGTTCGACAGCTGCGGCCGGCCGTCTCGCTTGAGCGTCACCAGAACCCCCGTGCGCCGCTCGGCCACGAGGGCGAGCAGCGGGTCAGCAGACGCGGACGTGGCAGGGTCGATGGTCACGGCCGCACGCTAGGTCAACGGCGGCACCGCGTCGAGACCCGTTCGGATCCCCTCCGCGGCTGCCTGGCGCGATGCGCGCGGCGACCGCTCGACGTGCCGTCCGGGCCGTGGAAAAGTCCCGGCTACCGAGGCCGCGGTCCTCTCCCGCCGGCCCGGACATCGGACCACCCGAGCACGGAGGACGCAGTGAGGGCACTGACCTGGCAGGGAAAGCGCGACGTCCAGGTGACGGACGTCCCAGACCCGCGGATCGAGCAGCCGACCGACGCGGTGATCCGCGTGACCTCCACCGCCATCTGCGGCAGCGACCTGCACCTGTACGAGGTGCTGGGGCCGTTCCTCTCGGCCGGTGACGTGCTCGGCCACGAGACCATGGGGGTGGTCGAGGAGGTCGGCGCCGACGTCAGGCACATCCGGCGCGGCGACCGCGTGGTGGTGCCGTTCAACATCTCCTGCGGCAGCTGCTGGATGTGCTCGCGAGGGCTGTTCGCCCAGTGCGAGACGACGCAGGTCCGCGAGCAGGGCAAGGGTGCGTCGCTGTTCGGCTACACCTCCCTGTACGGGTCGGTGCCGGGCGGACAGGCGGAGTACCTGCGGGTGCCGCAGGCCCACTTCGGCCCGATCAAGGTGCCCGACGGCGTCGCGGACGAGCGGATGCTCTACCTGTCCGACATCCTGCCCACGGCCTGGCAGGGGGTCGCGTACGCCGATGTGCCGGCCGGCGGCACACTCGCCGTGCTCGGCCTCGGCCCGGTGGGCCAGCTGGCCGGCCGGGTCGCCCTGCACCAGGGTGTCGAGCGCGTGATCGGGGTCGACCTGGTGCCTGAGCGGCTGAGCACGGCCGCGGCGTACGGGATTGAGACCCTCGACATCACGGACGTCGACGACGTCGCGGCGACCCTGATCGAGCTCACCGACGGCCGCGGGCCGGACGCGGTGCTCGAGGCCGTGGGCATGGAGGCGCACGGCTCCCCGCGCGGCAAGCTCGCGCACGCCGCGGTGGGGCTGCTGCCGGACGCCCTGGCCAAGCCACTCACCGACAAGGCCGCGGTCGACCGGCTGGACGCCCTGCACACGGCGGTGAAGGCGGTCCGCCGGGGCGGAACCGTGTCCGTAAGTGGCGTGTACGGCGGCGAGCTCGACCCGATGCCAATGATGGAGATGTTCGATCGGGGCATGCAGCTGCGGATGGGTCAGTGCCACGTCCGCCACTGGACGGACGAGATCCTCCCGGTCGCACTCGCGGACGGCGACCCGCTGGGGCTGGAGAGCCTGGCCACGCACCACCTGCCGCTGGAGGAGGCGCCGCACGGGTACGACGTCTTCCAGCGCAAGGCCGACGGCTGCCTGAAGGTTGTGCTCCAGCCGTGACCGGCCGCCCGTACAGCCGGGTCGCCCTGGTGACCGGTGGGTCCAGCGGGATCGGCCTGGCCACCGCCCTCGAGTTCGCGCGCGTCGGCGACCACCTCGTGCTGCTGGCCCGGGCGCGGGAGCCGCTGGAGCGCGCGGCCGAGCAGTGCCGGGCCGCGGGGGCCGGATCCGTGACCGCGGTGGCCGCCGACGTCCGGGACGCCGACGCAATGGCCCGCGCGGTTGCGCAGGTGTACGCGGACCACGGACGGCTCGACGTGGCCGTCCTGAGCGCCGGGGTCGTGGCCTACGGCCGGTTCGAGGAGGTGCCGGCGGAGATCTTCGACGCGGTCCTCGGCACCCTGGTGTCCGGCTGCGCCAACGTGGCCCGGGCCGTGCTGCCCCGCATGCGTGCCGACAACCATGGGACCGTCGTGTTGATCGGCTCCGTCATCGGCACGCTCGGGGTGCCCACGATGAGCCCGTACGTGGTCGGCAAGTGGGGCATCCGCGCCCTGGCCCGTGAGTTGCAGCTGGAGAACCGGGACCGGCCCGGCGTGCACGTGACCCTGGTGACGCCGGGCGGCGTCGACACCCCGATCTACCGGCAGGCGGCCAACTACGCCGGGCGGGTGGGGCAGCCGCCGCCGCCGGTCTACTCCCCGGAGCGGGTCGCTCGGGCGATCGTCCGGGCGCTGGACAACCCTCCGCACCGGCTGAGCGTGGGCGCGGCCAACCCCGTCATGGCGCTGGGCTTCGCCCTGCTGCCACGGCTGTACGACGTCCTCGTCGGACCGTTGTTCGCGGTGGCTGCGCGCGGCCGCGAACCGGTCTCGCCCACCTCCGGCAACGTCCTGACGCCGGTGCCGGAGGGTGAGGGCCTGCGAGGAGACGCGCCCGCGGTGGCGGACCGGCTGCGGCAGCTGGGCAGCGGCCGACGGTGACCTGCATCCGGGTGCACGGGTGTCCGGTGGCTGACCCGCTGGGCGCGGGGTAGGAAGGGGTGTGAACTCCCCTTCCCCCACCGCCGGAGCCGCCTCCGCGGAACCACTGGCCGACCTGATCCGGCGCACCGCTCGGGAGCGGTTCGACTGGGACGAGCTGCGCCCGGGGCAGCTGGAGGCGATCAGCGCGCTCGTCGAGGGACATGACGTCCTGGTGGTCATGCCCACCGGCGCCGGCAAGTCGGCGGTCTACCAGGTGGCCGCCCTGCTGCTTGACGGACCGACCGTGGTCGTCTCACCGCTGATCTCGCTGCAGCTGGACCAGCTGGCCGGTCTCGCCGAGCAGGACACGCCGGAGGCGGTCGCGGTCAACTCCGCCCAGAAGGACTCGCAGCTGGAGCACGCCTGGAAGGAGCTGCACGCGGGGAAGGCCGAGTTCGTCTTCCTGTCCCCGGAGCAGCTGGCCAACGAGGAGGTGGTCGAGCGGCTGGCCGGGGCCGGCGTCTCGTTGCTGGCCGTCGACGAGGCGCACTGCGTCTCCTCCTGGGGTCACGACTTCCGCCCTGACTACCTGCGGATCGGCGACGTGCTGGAGCGGCTCGGACGTCCCACGGTGGCGGCGCTCACCGCGACGGCGTCCCCGCCGGTGCGCGAGGAGGTCGTCGAGAGGCTGCGGATGCGTGAGCCGCTCCAGGTGGTGCGCGGCTTCGACCGGCCCAACCTGGAGCTGCGGGTGCAGCGCTTCGCGGACGAGCGCGGTAAGCGGGACGCCGTCGTGGACCGGGCCGCCACGCTCCCCGGGCCCGGGCTGGTCTACACGGCCACCCGCAAGGACACCGAGCGCTACGCCGCGGCCCTGGCCGACCGGGGACTGCGCGCCGAGGCGTATCACGCGGGACGCAAGGCGGCCGACCGCCAACAGGTGCACGAGGACTTCCTGGCCGGGAACCTCGACGTCGTCGTCGCTACCTCCGCCTTCGGCATGGGCATCGACAAGCCGGACGTGCGCTTCGTCCTGCACGCCGACGTCAGCGACTCCCTCGACTCCTACTACCAGGAGATCGGCCGGGCCGGGCGCGACGGTGAGCCGGCGCTGGCGCAGCTGCTGTACCGGTCCGAGGACCTGGGGCTGCGGAAGTTCTTCGCGTCCGGCGGCCCGGACGGCGACACGCTGACCCAGGTGGCCGCCGCGGTCCGCCGCCACGACGGGCCCACGCCGCCGACCGAGCTCGAGGAAGAGCTGAGCCTGTCGCACACCCGGCTCACCAACGCGGTGAACCTGCTCGAGCAGGCCGGCTCGGTCGAGGTCACCGACCGCGGCGAGCTGGAGTACCCCGACGGCTCACTGGCCGTCGACGAGGCGGTCGAGGCCGCCGAGGAGGTCGCGCACGCCCGCCAGCGGCTGGACCGCTCGCGCGTGGAGATGATGCGCGGCTACGCCGAGACGACCGGGTGCCGGCGCCAGTTCCTGCTCGGCTACTTCGGCGAGGAGCTGCCGGAACCGTGCGGCAACTGCGACACCTGCGCCGACGGCAGCGCGATGGCCGCAGACCCCGAGGCCGACGCCGCCGTCGCCGAGGTTGGGGCGCAGTTCCCGCTGAACGCCCGGGTCCGGCACCGCGAGTGGGGCGCGGGGGTCGTCATGCGACCCGAGGCGGACCGGGTCACGGTCCTGTTCGAGCAGGTGGGCTACCGGACGCTGGCGATTCAGGCGCTGGACGGCGACCCCGAGCTGCTGCAGGTGGACGACGCCCAGGCCGGCTGACCCCGCCTGCGCCCAACTTTTTGTCGCGGGGTCACCCAGCTCCAATAGGTCTGGTGCGGGGACGCCCCGCGATGACGCCGGAAGGCAGTAGCGGGGCCCACGGAGACCCCCATGGCGGCGGCGACGTCAGTCCGGGGCGTCCAAGGTCCGGTCGTGCAGGAACAGAACGGCGGCCACGCCGACGGCGACGCCGAGCAGGGTGGTGACCGCGCGGTCGACCAGCAGAGGCAGCAGCGGACCGGAGGGGCCGAGCCGGGTCATCAACAGCGCCATGGGAGTGACGAAGACCATCGCGGTCGCGTAGTGGTGCAGGACGAACAGCTCCGCGCCGACCTGCAGCGCGGCGACCAGCGCCACCACGGCCCAGGCACCCGGTCCGGGCGCCAGCAGGGCGGCGGCGACCACCAATCCCGCGGCGGTGCCCCAGAGCCGGTGCCACGCACGCTGCAGGCGGCCCTCGGTGCTGGTCGCGGCCAGCGGCACCACGGCTCCGACCGCAGCCCAGTACCCATGGTGCAGCCCGGCGGCCACGGCGATCGAACCTGCCAGCAGGGCCGCCAGGAAGTAGGTGACCGCCTGGCTGGCGACCTCCCGACCGGCCACTGGACGCTCGGGCAGTGCCCCGGGCTCCCGGCGGCGCAGCCGCAACACCGCACCACTGGCCCCGACCAGCATGGCGAACGCGGCCGCGCCACTGGACACCAGAAGCGCGGTCGCGATGTCGCCCGGCTCGGCTGGTGCGGCGGCGCAGGCTCCGAAGGCGAAGACCGCGAACAACGGTCCGGGCGGCCGCCAGCGCAGCAGGTCGGACGTCGTCGACGCCACCGCCGCGGCGACCGCGGTACCCACCACGGCCGGCCACGGCCCGGCGTCCAGGCTGGACACCGCCGTGCCGACGGTCACACAGGCGACCTGGAGCAGCCCGGCTCCCCCTTGCATGAGGAGCCGGTCGAGGTGCGGGCCGCGCCTGGCGTAGACCGAGGCGAAGGCCCCGAAGGCCGCGTAGAGGGACGCCTCGAGATGGCCGGTGAGCCGCAGGACCACCAGGGGCCCGACCACGCTCACCGCGACCCGGACCGCGGGGAGAAGGTCTGCGCGAGTGGTGCGAGGGAGCCGGCTCACCAGGCCCGGACCGCTCGCCGCCTTCGGGGCGTCCCCGGCTCGATCCCAGGAAGTCGAGGCCCGGAACGGTCCGGTAATTGCGAGCCGACGGGCGGCCGAGCCGCTCCGCCGCCATGATCGTCGGGTGTTCCTTTTCTTCTCGAACCGCTTCGGCTGCCTCGGTTCGGTGCTGATCTCACTGGCCCTGACCCTGCTGCTGTTCTTCGTGTTCGTGCGGTAGCCGGCTCACTCCAGCAGGTCCGCCGCCACCCGCAGGTCGGCCACCAGGGCGTCGTAGGCCGCACGCCGGTCCGCGCCCGGCACCCGCAGGACGGCGGATGGGTGCACCGTGGGGACGAACCGGCGCTCGCCGTCCGGAGTCTGCTGGACCACCAGCTGGCCGCGCTGCTGGCTCACCTTGACGCCTGGGCCCATCACCGACCGCGCCGCGGTGGCTCCCAGCGGCACGACGACGTCGGGGTCGACGGTGCGCAGCTCGGCCTCGACCCAGGGCCGGCAGGCCGTGATGTGCCCGACGTCCGGACTCTGGTGGATCCGCCGCTTGCCCCGCGGCGTGAAACGGAAGTGCTTGACCGCGTTAGTGAGGTAGACCTCGCGCCGGTCGAGCCCGGCCTCCTCGACAGCGCGCATCAACAGCTTGCCGGCCGGTCCGACGAAGGGGACGCCCTCGAGGTCCTCGACGTCCCCGGGCTGCTCGCCGACCAGCACCACCCGCGCGGACGCGTCGCCGCTGGACACGACCACCTGCGTCGCCGCCTCCCAGAGCTCGCAGCCTCGGCAGGCCGGCGCGGCAGCCCGTAGCGCGTCGAGGTCGGCGTCCGGCGGCACCCAAGCATCGGCGCCGGGTCGGTCGGGACGCTGGGGGGCTGCCATGTCGCCAGGCTGGCACCGCCTCCCCGGTCCGACCACCCGAGCCGGGGTGCGCAGGTCATCTCCTGGCGGTCACCAGGTAGCGCTCGTCGGTGATCGCCCGTCCCCAGAGCGCCGGGTCGGTCAGCATCCGGACGCGGGCGTCCCGAAAGCGTGCCCGGACCAGAGCCAGGACGTCGGCGGACGGCAGGCCGGCGCCGGTACCCCAGAGGCCCTCGACGAGCACCAGCGTGCCGCCCGGCGCCAGCAGGGTGCGCCAACGGTCCAGCGCCGCCACCGGGTCGGGTAGCGCCCACAGCAGGTGTCTCGCCAGGACCACTTGGTGCGCGTTGGCCACACCGCGCGGGTCGGCTGCGTCGCCGACCAGGAGGCGGACGGACACTTGGTGCGCCGCCGCCTTCGCCCGCGCCCGCTCGACCATCCGGGGAGACAGGTCGACCCCGGTGACGTCGTACCCCCGCTCGGCGAGGAGGACCGACAGCGAGCCGGTGCCGCAGCCCAGGTCGAGGACGGTCGCTGGAGCCTGCGGCAGCAGCGGGGAGAGCAGCGCGTCCCAGGCCGCGCGGACGTTGGGGTCGCGCAGACCGTGGTCCGGCTCGTCGTCGAAGGCGTCCGCCTGGCGGTCCCATTGTTTCCGGACTGACCCCGTCATATCGCCGCCGCCCGGATGGGTCGCCGAGCCTGACGCCTGCTCGTTCCCGTCCTGCACCAAGGGACCACCTCATCCGTAGTCCCGTCAGTTTCGAGGTCCGCGAGCACTACGCACGTCTCAACCCTGCAGGAGTCCGCGGATGTCGTCAGCGCTCAGTGGTGCCCCCATCAGACCGTCCGCCTCCACCACGCGGGCGAACAGCTCGCGCTTGCGCTCCTGAAGCTGCAGGACCTTCTCCTCGATGGTGTCCTCAGCGACGAGCCGGTAGACCATGACCGTCTTGTCCTGCCCGATGCGGTGGGTGCGGTCCACGGCCTGAGCCTCGGTGGCGGGGTTCCACCATGGGTCCAGGACGAACACGTAGTCCGCTTCGGTCAGGGTCAGCCCCGAGCCACCCGCCTTGAGGCTGATCAGGAACACCGGCGCACTGCCCTCGGTGAACTCCTTGATTCGGCTCGGGCGATCGCTGGTGCGCCCGTCGAGGTAGACGCACGGGATGCCCTCCTCGTCCAACCGTTGGCGCACCAGTCGCAGGAAGCCGGTGAACTGGCTGAAGACCAGCGCCCGATGCCCCTCGGCGGCCAGCTCCCGAACCTGCTCCAGAAGGGCATCGATCTTGCTGGAGCGGATCTTCCTCGGCGAGGCCTTGTCGACCAGCGAGACGTCCAGACTGAGCTGCCGCAGCACGGTCAGTGATCGCAGGATCGCGATGCGGTTGCGGTTGACGTCGTCGAGCATGCCGAGGACCCGCTGCCGCTCGCGCTGCAGATGAGCCTGGTAGACGCGCTGCTGCTGCGGGTTGAGCGTCACGCTTAGAACCTGCTCGATCTTGGGCGGGAGGTCGCGTGCCACCTGCTCCTTGGTACGCCGGAGCATCAGCGGACGGATCCGACGTCGAAGGGTGTGCAGCAGCTCCGGCGACTGCCCGCTCTCGATGGGCTTGCGGTACTGCTCGGTGAAGCGCTGCGGGTGGGGGAAGAGTCCGGGAGCCACGATCGACAACAGCGCCCAGAGGTCCATCAGCGAGTTCTCCAGCGGGGTACCGGTGATCGCCAGCTTGAAGGGGGCCGGCAGCCGACGCGCCACCTGGTAGGTCTTGGCCTGGTGGTTCTTGACGAACTGCGCCTCGTCGAGGACCAGCCCACTCCAGGCCGCCTCGCGGTAGGCGTCCTCGTCCAGCCGCAGCAGCGCGAAGGACGTGACCACGACGTGCGCCCCGGCAATGGCGTCGCTGAGGGGCTCTCCGCTCCGCTTGCGGGTCTCGGTGATGGTCGCCACGCGCAGGTCGGGGCAGAAGCGCGCCGCCTCACGCTGCCAGGTTGACACCACACTGGTCGGGGCCACGATCAGGAGCGGCAGATCCGGCGTCAGCGTGCCGAGCTCGCGAGCCCTCGCCGCCATGGCGAGCGTCTGCAACGTCTTCCCCAGCCCCATGTCGTCGGCCAGGATGCCGCCGAGCTGGTGGTCCCACAGCAGCGACAGCCAGGAGTAGCCCTGCGTCTGGTAGTCGCGCAGCTCGGCCAGGAGCCCGGCCGGTGGCGCCGGCTGGGGGGTCGACTCCAGGTCCAGCAGCGCGCCGACCGTTCGCGACCAGCGCTCGCTCTGGTGGGCGACGACTCCGAGGCTGACCAGCTCCTCCCAGAGACCGGCGTGCCATCGGGTCACCCGCAGCGCGTCGGACTCTCGGTCCTGCAGGGACCGTGCCTCCTCGATCAGCCGCCGCAGGGCCTGCAGCTGCGGCCGGTCGAGACTGAACCAGGTGCCGCTGTCCAGGATCAGATGCTTCTCACCGCGTGCAAGCGCCGTGAAGAGCGGTGTGAAGGGCACCTCCTCACCCTCGATCGTCACCGTGATCCCCAGGTCGAACCAGTCGCCGGGAGCCGCGTCGCCGGTCGCGCTGGGGTCGCTGGCAGAGACGGTGATGGACGGCTCCGCCTCGGCCTCGACGTACTCCAGCGGCGTGCCCTCCACCGTGACCGTGACGTCGTCCCGCTCCAGAAGGACGGGCAGGACGTCGCTCACGAACGCGGCCGTCTCCAGTCCCCGCAGCCGCTGCTCCGGAACGAGTCTGCGCTCCGTCCCGACCTCGACCCGCAGACCCGGCACCGCGTCGAGGACGTCGAGTCCGGCCAGCAGGGCGGCCTCGGCCGCACGATCACGCGCCGGTCCGTCGCTGGGACCCGCGATCGGGACGGCAACGACTCGGTCGTCGACGGCGTAGGAGAAAGACCAGCGCAGCAGCGTCTGGTGCGCTGGTTCGAAGGACACTGACAGCGCCATCCTCGGTGGCTGGATCTCGGGAAAGGCGACGCTTGCGTCCGACGACTGGACGGTTGCGTGCTGGCGCAGCGCAGGGTAGTAGCGGCTAAGGAACCGCGGCACGTCCTGTGCCGGAACGCGTACTGCCTGGCCCCCCGCGACCAGCCGGCCCATGCTCGGATCGAGAGGCGGGTCGAAGCGTGCCAGCACAAGTCCGTCGGAACCGTGCACGAACACACCGTGTGGCGGCACGCCGAGGTAGCCCAGGCGATCGCCGCTTATGGGCTCGGTGTCCTCGATGCCCGGGATCCGCGGCCGCGTCGACACGCTGAGATCGCCGCTGGGTCCGCTACAGCGGACGTCGAGGACGACGGTGGCCGGGTCGTCCTCGACCCGCACCGAGGTGTGCCCCTTACCGCCCGTCACGACAGGGATTCCAGCCTGCCTGGCTTCACGCAGCAACCGCCAGAGCGACGGGCCGAGCTGCTCGGTCGTGACGTGCGGCTCGGAGGCGTAGTAGCCCCCACGGGCCCGAGCGCGGACCGTGGCCACAAAGGCGAGAACCGCTTCCCGCTGCAGGGGGTCGAGACGAACCGCGCCGTAGCCGTACTCCACCTCATTCCAGGACGCCCCGGTGCGGACCCACCCGCCGTTCCGCCCCCTGGTCAGCGGCCGCAGGCGAAGCCCGGGCGTCACGGGCGACGACGACCCGACGTAACGACGCGCGGGGGGGATGACCACCTCCACGTGCAAAGCCAGTGGAGGGACGTCGCCTTGCGCAGGCGGGTCGCGAAGCAGGTCTGCGAATGCCGTCTCCCAGGCGTGGCTGGGCGGTTGTCCGACGCCGATGAGCCGGCTACGCGCCGTCAGCAGAACCGCGGCGACGTGCTTGCAGTCCACCTGCACGGGGCAGGTGCACTGACCGGCCCAGGCCGGCGGCTGGTCGGGGTCGAGCCCCAGATCCTCCTCGACCGTGATCACGGTCTGGTACTTGCGCCCTGCACTGCCCCGGACGCCGCCCAGCAGCACACGCCCCGCCCGACCCGCCGCCAGCGACGCGACTGCTCCGGAGCGGTGGTAGGCAAGTCCGCGTTGGAAGGTGCCCGGCCCCAGCTGGTTGGTCAGCTCCTCATCGCTGAGCTCGGCCACCCAGCGGGGTGGGGCGCTGTCGAAGGCTTGGGCCGTCATGTTGGGAGACGCTTCTGGCTGGCCACGGTGCTCTCCTCAGCGGGATTGGTGTAGTCGACAGCATGGTGAGGGTCGCCCGAGGGCGGAGCGCGACAGTGCACACCGCGGCGGCGTGTCGCATGACCGATGTACACATGATCGCCAGTACCGCGCCGCATCCATCACGACTGCGCCATGTCGACGAACCGCGAGTAGTGGCCCTGGAAGGCCACGGTGATGGTGTCGGTCGGGCCATTGCGGTGCTTCGCCACGATGAAGTCCGCCTCCCCGGCGCGCGGCGACTCCTTCTCGTAGGCGTCCTCGCGGTGCAGCAGCACCACCATGTCGGCGTCCTGCTCGATCGAGTTGTGGGCCGCGATGCCGTTGGCGACGAAGTTGTGGTTGCCCACCACCGTGGCGTCGAAGACCGGCTCCTCGCCGTCCGGCTCGATCGACACGACCTCGTCCCAGAAAAGGTCGTTGACCGCCAGAATCTCCAGGTCCGCGTCGTCCAGCAGCGCCGCAACTCGGCCGAGGCGCTCACGCGACGGAGACGACTTCCACAACGCCGACCCGCCGAACGCCGTGCCCATCGCCGCGGCGAACGCCCGGTGCGACATCCCGCGCTCGGCCAGCACCGTCCGCACGCGATCCCAGACCTGAGCCGGCACGGTGTCGACGTTCGGGTTGGCGTCGATGCGGCGCAGGATCTCGAGCAGCGCCGACGCCTGAACCCCCCGGGCCCCATGCACGCCGATCTGCTCCAGGAACCACTTCTGGTCGGTGGCACCGGAGACGTCGAGGGTGTAGCCGTCGCGGTAGCCGGCCTTGTGGGTGGTGTGGATCCGCGCCGAGATGCCGAAGCGGAGCAGCAGTCGTGACAGGTCATCCACCAACCTGCGACTGGTCGAGGCGTAGTAGACGCGGCCACCGCGCCGTCCGCGGTTCACCGTTATCGAGCCGTCGGTCGCCCAGATGTGCCGCAGGAAGAGCCGAATCTGGCGCTTGGGTAGTGCGAACACGGCCTCCGGCACGTGCTTCTCGTGGCTGCGCAGCCCGAACAGCCCCAGGTCGTCCAGCCAGGCGGCGACCGGGTTGCGACGGCCGTGGGCCAGGTGGTGTGGCGCCGGGAGCCGCAGCGTCGTTACCCGGGCGGCCGGGTAACCGTCCCGGACCGCCGTGACCCCGAAGCGCTCAGCCGCCTGGCTGACGGCCCTGAGGTTTGCCTCGTCCACGCTGGCGTACTGGATCGGCTGGCGCCGCAGGAAGGACCCGTCGCGGAGCAGGTGCGCCAGGAGGACCACCTCGTCGTCGGTCCAGGAGGTCTCGAGCTCTGGAGCGGGGACGTGCCGGGGCACCCCGAGCCGGGAGCCTGGCCGGAGCTCGTCGACCCGCCGCCAGCCGTCGTAGGTGAGAAACGGGTGGTTCGCCGTGGCCCGCACCTGCTTGCCGGACGCCAGGGTGATACGGGACACCGGCTTGACGCCCGTGGAGAAGACATGGGTGAGGTGGCGTCGGACATACCGCAGCGAGTCGTCCAGGGACCACACCGGCACGTTGGTCTTCCCGGTCGCGTACAGCTCGCCGAGGCTGACCTCGGCGCCGGTGTCGGCACGGAGCACCCGGGTGTCCGCGGTCAGGCATCCCGACTCTCGGAGGTCGGACATCTGCGGCTTCTTGTCGGTGCGCTGCTCGGGACCACGGTTCAGCTGCGAGATGGCGATGACCGGCACCTCGAGCTCCTTGGCGAGCAGCTTCAGCGCTCGGGAGAACTCGGAGACCTCCTGCTGGCGGGATTCCACCCGCTTGCCGCTGCTCATCAGCTGCAGGTAGTCGATGATCACGATCTTCAGGTCGTGCCGCTGCTTGAGCCGCCGGCACTTGGCCCGGATCTCCATCAGCGACATGTTGGGGCTGTCGTCGATGAACAGCGGGGCGTCGCTCAGCTCCCCCATCGTCCGGGCCATCTTGGTCCAGTCCGACTCCTCCAGCCGGCCCTGGCGCAGCTTCTGCAGCGGGATCTTCGCCTCGGCGCTGAGCATCCGCATGGTGATCTCGGTGCGGCTCATCTCCAGGCTGAAGATCACCGACGTCAGCTTGTGCCGGATCGAGGCGGACCGGGCGATGTCCAGACCCATGGTGGACTTGCCGATCGCCGGCCGGGCCGCGAGCACGATCATCTGGCCGGGGTGCAGGCCGTTGGTCAACCGGTCGAGGTCGGCGAAGCCGGTGGGGACGCCGATCATGCCCTCGCCCCGGTGGCCCGCGGCCTCGATCTCGTCCACCGTCGGCTCGATGATCTGGCCGATCGGCAGGTAGTCCTCGCTCGTACGCCGCTCGGTGACGGCGTACACCTCCGCCTGGGCGGCGTTGACGATGTCGTCGACGTCGCCGCCGGTGGTCGCGTAGCCGAGCTGGACGATCTTGGTGCCTGCCTCGACCAGGCGCCGCAGGACGGCCCGCTCGCGGACGATCCGGGCGTAGTAGCCGGCGTTGGCCGCGGTCGGCACCGAGGAGATCAGGGTGTGCAGGTACGGCGCGCCGCCGACCCGGGCCAGGTCGCCGCGGTTGGTGAGGTACGCGGACACGGTGACCGCGTCGGCCGGCTCGCCTCGGCCGTACAGGTCGAGGATCGCCTCGTAGACCAGCTCGTGCGCCGGACGGTAGAAGTCGTTGCCCCGCAGGACCTCGATCACGTCGGCGATCGCGTCCTTGCTGAGCATCATCCCGCCGAGCACGGACTGCTCGGCCGCGACGTCCTGCGGCGGGGTGCGGTCGAACGACTCACCGGGACCATCGGGCGCGCCGTACGCCGGCGCGCCCATCTCGGTGATCGTCACTGCATCCCCTCCTCCGGGCCGGCGCACCCGTCCGCGCGGCGACGAACGGCGGACGCAGATCAGTGCACCAGCCAGGTCCGACAACGCGGTTGGTCCTGCCGCCGGCGCTCCCGCGACGTCCGGTCGAAGGTGTGCGAGGGTGCTCGCGAACGCTACGGGGCGCCCTCGCCCGAACCCAAGCCCGCGTGTGCACACAGCTGTGGACGGCGCTGTGGACGCGTACGCGCTGCTCGGAGGAAAAGGCTGTGCACAACTGTGGACCAACCTGGGGGTAACACGATGTCAGGACGTCTGACCTGCGCAGACGTCCTCCACCGACTGTGGACGGAAGAAAGATCGTGAAGATCTTTCCCAGCTTGAGCCCTGGGGACCACACCCAGCCGGGGGCTGCCCAGGAGGTACTGCGGCTGGCGGTACCAGCCTTCGCGGCACTGGTGGCCGAGCCGGCCTTCCTGCTCGCCGACGCGGCCATCGTGGGCCGGCTCGGGACCGCGCCACTGGCCGGTCTGGGCGTGGCCTCGGCCGCCCTGGCCGCCGCCGCCGGGGTGTTCGTCTTTCTCGCGTACGGGACCACCGGCGCGGTCGCGAGGCGCAGCGGCGCGGGTGATCGGCGCGGCGCCCTGGCGGTGGGGTTGGACGGCGTCTGGCTGGCGCTGCTGCTGGGGGTCGTGACCGGCGTCGCGCTGCTGCTGTCCGCGGACCGCGTCGCCGCGGCGTTCGGCGCCTCACCCGCAGCCAGCGGCGCCGCCACGACGTACCTGCGGATCAGTGCCCTCGGCCTGCCCAGCATGCTCGTGTCGATGGCAGCAACGGGGGTGCTGCGGGGCCTGCAGGACACCCGGACGCCCCTGGTCGTGGCGCTGGTCGGTTTCACGACGAACATCGGGCTCAACGTCCTGCTCGTCCTGGGCCTGAGCCATGGCATCGCGGGGTCGGCGACGGGGACGGTGCTGGCGCAGACCGGCATGGCGGTGGCGCTGGTGACGGTCGTGGTCCGGGGCGTGCGACGAATCACCGACGAGGAGACGGACGGCGGCGGGATGGGCCTGCCGTTGCGGCCGCATCCGTGGCGGGTGCTCGCCGCGGCCCGGCTGGGACTCCCCCTGCTGGTCAGGACGCTGGCCCTGCGGGGCGTCCTGCTCCTCACCACCTGGGCGGCGGCCGCTGGCGGCGACGTGTCGCTGGCGGCCTACCAGGTGTCCGCGACCGTGTGGACGTTCCTCACCTTCGCCCTCGACGCCCTGGCGATCGCTGCCCAGGCCCTCACCGGGCGCGCCTTGGGTGCCGGCGACGCGGACGAGGCTCGGGCCCTGACCTCGCTGATGGTGCGCTGGGGCGTCCTGGCCGGCGTGGTGCTGGGCCTGCTGGTGCTCGTCACGTCACCGCTCGTGCCCGCCGCCTTCACGACCGATCCGGCGGTGCGGGCGGCGCTCACCGGCGCCCTCGTGGTGGTCGCGGTGCAGCAACCGTTGTCCGGTCTGGTGTTCGTGCTCGACGGCGTGCTGATCGGCGCCGGGGACGGCCGGTGGCTGGCCGGCGCGCAGATCCTCCTGCTGGTCGCCTACCTGCCCGTCGCCCTTGCGGTGCGTGGCGTAGGAGCCACGGCCGCCGTCCTGTGGTGCGGGTTCGCCGTCTTCATGGCGCTGCGCGGACTGGCGCTGTCCTGGCGCGCCCGCGGCGACGCCTGGGCCGTCGTCGGGGCCGCCCGCTGAGCCGGCGTCCTGCTCGCCGACCGACCTTGCTCACCGGCGCGCCGATACTCCGCGCCGATACTCCCCAGCAGTGCCAGGGCCGCGCCCGCTGAGACGCCCAGCTGGCGCTGCTCGGGAGGAACGGCGCTCCCCGTGAGCAAAGGGGGAGGACGACGAGGGGCCCGCACCGGACGCGGTGCGGGCCCCTCGGGGGTGTCGGACTCAGCCCGCGACGACCTCGACGGCCACCGTCGCGGCGACCTCGGGGTGCAGCCGCACGCTGACGTCGTGGCGGCCGACAACCTTGATCGGCGCGCGCAGCTCGATCTTGCGGCGGTCCAGCTCCGGGCCACCGGCGCGGGTGACGGCCGCGGCGACGTCCGCCGTGGTGATCGCGCCGAACAGCCGCCCGCTGGCCCCCGCCTGGGCGGTCAGCGTGACCGGCCGACCCTCGAGCCGGGCCTTGACCTGCTGGGCCTGCTCGAGCGTCGCGATCTCGCGGGACGCCCGGGCCTTGCGGATCGCCACGACCTGCTTCTCGCCGCCCTTGGTCCACGGGGTGGCCAGCGAGCGGGGCAGCAGGAAGTTGCGGGCGTAGCCGTCCTTGACGTCGACCACGTCACCGGGGGCCCCGAGGCCGGTGACCTCGGAGGTGAGGATGAGCTTCATGTCGGTCTCCTCCCCGGCTCAGCGAGCCGAGCTCGAGTACGGCAGCAGCGCCATCTCGCGGGCGTTCTTGATCGCGCTGGCGATCTGCCGCTGCTGCTGGACGGAGACACCGGTGACCCGGCGGGCGCGGATCTTGCCCCGGTCGGAGATGAACTTGCGCAGCAGCGCGGTGTCCTTGTAGTCGATGTACTCGACCTTCGCCGCCTTGAGCGGGTTGGCCTTCTTCTTCGGCTTGCGCACAACAGGCTTTGCCATCGTGGAGCTCCCCTTTCGTGGAGCCCGGGCCGCGTGCGAGGTCGGCCCGGGATGGTCGGTTCGGATGATTCTCGAATGTGCTGGCTGAACGTGCTGGTGCGGCTCAGAACGGCGGGTCGTCGTACGACGAACCGCCACCGCCGGAGGAGCCGCCGATGCCGCCGCCGCGCTGGCCGCCGGACGGGCCGGTGGCCCAGGGGTCGTCGACCTGCTGGCCGCCGCCCTGGTTGCCGCCACCCCAGCCGCCGCCGGAGCCGGACCCGCCGCCGAAGCCCCCCGATCCGCCGGACCCGCCACCAAAGCCGCCGCCACCGCCGCGCTGAGCCTTGGTGACCTTGGCGGTCGCGCGCCGCAGGCTCGGGCCGATCTCGTCGACCTGCATCTCGAGCACGGTGCGCTTCTCGCCCTCCTTGGTCTCGAAGCTGCGGGACTGCAGCCGGCCCTGGGCGATCACCGCGGTGCCCCGGGTGAGGGACTCGGCGACGTTCTCGGCAGCCTCACGCCAGACCGAGCAGCGCATGAACAGGGTCTCGCCGTCCTTCCACTCGTTCGACTGACGGTCGAACGTGCGCGGCGTCGAGGCGATCGTGAAGTTCGCGACCGCGGCGCCGGACGGCGTGAAACGCAGCTCGGGGTCATTCGTGATGTTGCCGACGATCGTGATGATCGTGTCGCCAGCCATGGGCCTGCCCTTTCGGTCTGCCGCAACGGAGGGGGTGCCGGATCGGCGCGAGGTCAGCGGACCTCGGGCCGCAGCAGCTTGGTGCGCAGCACGGACTCGTTCAGCCCCAGCTGACGGTCCAGCTCCTGCGCGACCGCGGGCTCGGCGGTCATGTCGACCACCGCGTAGATGCCCTCGGACTTCTTGTTGATGTCGTACGCCAGGCGGCGCCGACCCCAGACATCGACCTTCTCCACCGTGCCGCCGCCCTTGCGGACGACGTTGAGGAACTTGTCGAGGCTCGGCGCGACGGTGCGCTCCTCGAGATCGGCGTCGAGGATCACCATGAGCTCGTAGTGACGCATGCGGGAACCCACCTCCTTTGGACTCAAGCGGCCACGGTCTCTCCGTGACAGGAGGGCTGATACGTCGTGCGTCGCGCGCCCGGGGGGCGGATGGACCGCCCGGGGCTCGCGACGACGGAGCAAGACTACCGGCAGCGCGGGGGTGCGCGGAAATCTGTCCACAGGCCCCGACGGCCGCAGACGTCAGCCCAGCCGGACGACGAGTGCATCGGGCGCGCCGGCCACCGGACCGCCGAGCGGGTCGTCGGTGCCGTCGGCCCGGACGACGTCCCGGTCGGGGTGCAGGATGTCGCGCACCACGCAGCCGACCACCCAGAGCAGGCCCGCGGCACGCACCAGGAGGAACAGGCCGAACCAGGGACCGGTGAGCCCGCGGTCGGCCGTCGAGCTGGCGGCGATGTACAGCCACACCATGACGAAGTACACAGCCTCGGTGCCGGCCCACACCAGGAGGTCGCGCCAGCGCGGACGGGCGAGCGCGGCCAACGGCAGCAGCCACAGCGAGGCCTGGACCGGCCACGCCTTGCCGGTGAGCACGACCACCGCCAGCACCACGAACGCCAGCTGCGCGACGCGGGGCCGCCGCTCCGGCACCAGGGCGAGCAGCATCCCGACGGCGAGCGCCAGAACCACGCCCAGCACGGCAAGCGTCGTCACGGTGCCCGGCGAGAGGGTGAACGGCTGGACGCCGAGCCTGGTCAGCCAGCGGGGTCGCGGCTCGGCCAGCAGGGTCTGCGGCAGCAGCCACAGCGACCCGTACCCGGCGCCCCCCGCCGCCCACGCGCGGTAGCTGGCGCTGATTCCGGCCCAGCTCACCACGACCCAGGGCAGCAGCACGGCCACGACGGTGCAGACGGCGGCCCCCGCGGTGCGCGTCCACTGCGACCAGCGCCCGGTGCGCGCGGCGAGCACCGCGAGAACGAACACGAGGAGCAGCGGGTACGTGCGGGCGGTGGTCGCCAACCCGAGCAGCACGCCGGCGACCACCGGCCGCGATCGCGCCCAGGCCAGCAGGCCGGCCGCCGCCAGGGTGACGCCGAGTAGGTCCAGCGAGACGAGGGCGGAGAGCGCCACCAGCGGACTGGCGGCTACGAGCGCGGCGTCCCAGGGCCGCCGGCGGCCGGCACTCGCGGCGGTCAGCGCCACGAGGGTCAGCAGCAGGATCCCCACGACCACGGTTGAGATGTCGAAGTACCACCGGGCCCGGTCGGCGGCCGAACCCTCCGGGACGACCTCCGCCACCGCCCACAGGGCGACGCCGGTCAGCACCGGCTGGTTCAGGTACCCCCCGTCACCGGTGTACGGGGACGCACCCGCGCCGAGGTCCGCGCTGTCGTAGACGACCGGCAGGTCGCTGTAGCAGGCGTGGAAGAACTGATCCGGCGTCGACCAGCCCTCGGCCCGGCAGTGCTGCTTCTCGACGACCCCGAGCGACAGCATCACGACGGCCACGACCAGCAGCGCCCGCACGGCCGTCCACCAACCGTGCCGCCCGGCACGCACCCGCGTCCCGGCGGGGCCGCCCACGACGGGGGACAACCGCGCGACGAGCGGGTCCTCGCGAGACGGCGAGACGGTGCCGGCTGCGCGGCCGTCCACGTCAGCGCACTCCGGACAGCGCGCCGACCGGCGCGGTGCCCGATCGGGACGGGCGCCGAGACGTCCTAGCGGTGCTGCGCTCGGCGGGCCCGCCCGCGTCCGGCGACGTCGTCGGGCTGCCGGTGGGACGCCGGGTGCGGGTCTGCGTCGGGGAGGGCCGGTCGGTCGTGGAGCTGCTCGACGGCGACTCGGCAGGCGACGTCGACGAAGACGACGAAGAGGAGGACGACGAAGAGGAGGACGACGGGCTGGACGTCTCGTCATCGGTGTCGGACCGGGTGCTGCTCGGCGACGGCTCATCCCGCGTCGAGCTGCCGGACGAGGTGCCCGTCGAACGCGCGGTCACGAGCGGCGCGTACCTGCTGCCGCCGAAGGCCGGCGGCGGGAAGTCCTCCACGTCGCTGCCCTCCAGCGCGGCCTTCATGAAGGACGTCCAGACCCGTACCGGGACGCTCCCGCCGGTCACCTCGCTCAGCCCACCGAGGCCGTTGAGGGACAGCTGCACCGCCTTGCCGTCCTTGACGCCGCCGCGGTAGAGCCCCACGGCGGCCGCCAGCTGAGGGGTGTAGCCGGCGAACCAGGCGGACTTGTTGTCCTGCGACGTGCCGGTCTTGCCGGCCGCCGGCCGGCCCAGGTTGTTGCCGGCGTACCGCCCCGACCCCTCCCGGACGACACCCTGCAGGGCGTAGGTCAGGTCCCGCGAGGAGTCCCGAGAGAACACCTTCTTGGGGCGGACGTCGGCCCGGTAGTCCACCGAGCCGTCCTGGCTGGTCGCTCGCCGCACGGTGTACGGGTCGGCGCGCTTGCCCTCGGCCGCAAACGTCGCGAACGCGTCCGCGACGTCGATCACGTGGGGTGACGCGGTCCCCAGCACGTTGGCGTCGTTGTCGGCGAGGTCCTGGGTGTTCTCCGGGAAGCCCGCCTCGATCGCGGTCTTGCGGGTCTTCTCCGGACCGACTTCGAGGTTGAGGTCGACGTACACCGTGTTCACCGAGTTCGCCGTGGCCGTCAGCAGGTCGATCCGCCCGTAGGAGGAGCCGCCGAAGTTGCTGATCCGGGTGCCGCCGAACCGCCGCGGCGAGCTGCCGTCGAACCGCGAACGCAGCGACATGCCGTCCTCCAGCGCCGCCATCAGCGCGAACGGCTTGAAGGTCGAGCCGGCCTGCATGGTGGCCTGCGTCGCGGCGTTCAGCGGCTGCTCGATGGAGTCCTTGCCCCCGTACATCGCCACGACGGCGCCGTCGCCCGGCTTGATCGCGACCAGGCCCGCGCGCACCCCCTTGGAGCGCCGGGTGGGCATCTCCTCCTCGACCGCGTCGACCGCGGCCTCCTGCGCCTTGCGCTGGAAGGTGCTGATCACCTTCAGCCCGCCGCGGTCGATGTCGTCGTCGGTCAGCCCGGCCTTGGTCCGCAGCTCCGAGCGGACCGTCTCCAGCAGGTAGCCGTTCGTGCCGCCGCGCACGTTCTTGCTGCGCCGCTTGTTGATGGCCGGGAACTTCTGCTGGTCGCGGTCGGCCTGGCTGAGCCATCCCTCGCTGACCATGCCGTCGAGCACGTAGTCGACCCGCTGCTGCGCGCGGGCGCGCTGTGACACGGGGTCGTACAGACCCGGGGACCGGATGACCGCCGCGAGCAAGGCCCCCTGGCTGACCGTCAGCTCCGATGCCGGGCGCCGGAAGTACGCCTGGCTGGCCCGTTCGATGCCCCACGCGCCGCGGCCGAAGTAGATGGTGTTGAGGTAGTTCTCCAGGATCCGCTGCTTGCCCTCGGTCTGCTCGATCTTCAGCGCGAGAACGAACTCCCGCAGCTTGCGGGACGCCGTGCGGTCCTGGGTGAGGAAGTAGTTCTTCACGTACTGCTGCGTGATGGTCGAGCCGCCCTGGGTCGAGCCGCCCTTGACCTTGACCCAAACGGCCCGGCCGATGCCCTTGGGCGAGATGCCCTTGTTCTCGTAGAAGGAGCGGTCCTCGGCCGCGAGCACCGCTTGCTGGACGTGCTCGGGGACCTTGGAGAGCGGCACCGACTGCCGGTTGCCCTCTGCGTCGCTGAACCGGCCGAGCTCGGTCTTGCCGTCGGACCAGTAGACGACCGAGGACTCGGCGGTCACCAGCTTGTTCGGGTCCGGCACATCCACGACGGCGTAGGCGACGCCGAAGCCGGCGAGCATCAGCAGCAGCCCGCCGGCGGCCGTACTCAGCGCGAGCTTCCACGAGGGGATGAACCGCCGAGCGCCGCGTCGTCCGGCGCGGGGGTAGTCGAGGATGCGTCCCACGTCGGGGTCCACTCCAGAGGGTGCGGGGTCTGGGCCGACGTCCAGTATGCGGGATCTGCGAACCGCCACCGGCCGAGCCGAGCGTCCACCACCACGTCTGCACCGGCTCTCCACGGACTGTCAGGGGCCCGGCGCCTCCTGCTTGCGGCCCCGGCCACGGCGCGCCTAGGGTGCGACGTATCGAGCCGATACATCGGCGTGAACTGACAGCGCTGCAGCATGTCAGTAGCTTGCGCGACGAAGGGGGACGCGGTGGCGAGCCGGTCCGACGTCCTGGAGCTGGCCGTCCTCGGACTGCTGCACGAGGCGCCGATGCACGGGTACGAGCTGCGCAAGCGGCTCGGCGCCGTGCTGGGCCCGTTCCGTGCGCTCAGCTACGGCACCCTCTACCCCAGCCTGCGCCGCCTCTCCGAGCGCGGCTGGATCGCCGAGTCGGATCGGCCCGACGACACCGCGCGGCCGGCCAGCCGGCGGGCCCGGATCGTCTACGAGCTCACCGCCGCCGGCACCGAGCGCTTCGAGCACCTGGTCCGCGACGCCGGGCCCGCCAGCTGGGATGACGACAGCTTCGACGTCCGGCTCGCCTTCTTCTCCCGCACCGCGGTGGAGGTGCGGATCCGAATCCTCGAGGGCCGGCGCAGCCGGCTGGAGGAGCGGCTGGAGCAGGTCAGCAACGCCCTGGCGCGCAACCGCGAGCGGGTCGACCGGTACACGCTCGAGCTGCAGCGGCACGGCCTGGAGTCGGTGCAGCGCGAGGTCCGCTGGCTCAACGAGCTGATCTCCGCCGAGCGCGACCGGCCGGCCGGACCGGCAACCGCCCCGCCCGCGACGCCGCCGCCCGCCCCTTCCTCACCGCCCTCACCCCCGAGGCCTCGTCCGACCACAGCCCCAGCTGACCCGACCAGCCCCACCTAAGGAGAACCACATGGGATCCGTCCGCGTCGCCATCGTGGGCGCCGGCAACTGCGCCGCCTCGCTCGTCCAGGGCGTCCACTACTACCGGGACGCCGACCCGGCAGGCAGCGTCCCCGGCCTGATGCACGTGATGTTCGGCGACTACCACGTCCGCGACGTCGAGTTCGTCGCCGCCTTCGACGTCGACGCCAAGAAGGTCGGGTTCGACCTGTCCGAGGCGCTGGTGTCAAGCGAGAACAACACGATCCGGATCTGCGAGGTCCCGCCGCTGGGCGTGCCCGTGCAGCGCGGCCACACCCTCGACGGCCTCGGCCGGTACTACCGGGAGACGATCGAGGAGTCCGACGCCGAGCCGGTCGACGTCGTGCAGGTGCTCAAGGACACCCGGGCCGACGTGCTGGTCTCCTACCTGCCGGTCGGCTCGGAGCAGGCGGACAAGTTCTACGCGCAGTGCGCCATCGACGCGAAGGTGGCCTTCGTCAACGCGCTGCCGGTGTTCATCGCGTCCGATCCGGAGTGGGCGGCGAAGTTCGAGCAGGCCGGCGTCCCGATCATCGGCGACGACATCAAGAGCCAGGTCGGCGCCACGATCACCCACCGGGTGATGGCCAAGCTGTTCGAGGACCGCGGCGTCGTGCTCGACCGCACCTACCAGCTGAACGTCGGCGGCAACATGGACTTCAAGAACATGCTCGAGCGCGACCGGCTGGAGTCCAAGAAGGTCTCCAAGACCCAGGCGGTGACCTCGAACCTGAAGCACGACCTGGGTGCCCGCAACGTGCACATCGGGCCGTCGGACTATGTGCAGTGGCTGGACGACCGCAAGTGGGCCTACGTGCGGCTCGAGGGCCGCGCGTTCGGGGACGTGCCGCTGAACCTGGAGTATAAGCTGGAGGTCTGGGACTCCCCGAACTCGGCCGGCATCATCATCGACGCCATCCGCGCGGCCAAGATCGCCAAGGACCGCGGGGTCGGCGGCCCGCTGATCTCGCCGAGCTCGTACCTGATGAAGTCGCCGCCGGTGCAG
>DATFPQ010000155.1:0-7164 GCA_035264765.1 Actinomycetales bacterium
CGAGCGCGGACGGCTGTCGGTCGCCGAGGCGGCGGATCGGCTGCGGGTGTCCGAGGCGACGGTCCGGCGGGACTTCGGCGCCCTGGCCAAGCAGCGGCTGGTGACGCGCACCCACGGCGGAGTGGTCGCGGCCTCGGTCGCCTATGACCTGCCGGCGCGCTACCGGTCGCGGGGCGACTCGACCGAGCGGATCGCCGCCGCGGCCGCGCAGCGGGTCCACCTCGGCATGGTGGTCGGGTTCAACGGCGGCCGGACGACGTCCGCCGTCGCACGTCGGGTGGCGGCCCGCGACGACCTGGCGTCCTCGGCCGGCCGCCCGGGGATCACCGTCGTGACCAACGCGCTCAACATCGCCACCGAGATGGTGCTGCGACCGCACATCCGCACGGTGACCCTCGGGGGCGTGGTCCGCCCCTACAGCTACGAGCTCACCGGCGACCTGGCCCGGTTGGTCCTCGACCAGCTCTGGCTGGACGTCCTGGTGCTGGGCGTCGAGGGCCTGGACCCGGTGGCGGGGGCCACCTGCCACGACGACAGCGAGGCCGGGGTGGACGCCGCGATGGTCGCTCGGGCGCGCCGCGTGGTCGTCGTGGCCGCCGCCGCGAAGCTGGGGGCCCGGTCGTTCGCGCGGATCTGCGGCACCGAGGACGTCGACGTCCTCGTCACCGATGCGACCGCCGACCCCGTGGTCGTGACCGACCTCCGGTCCGCCGGCATCGAAGTCGTGCAGGTCTGACTCCACCCTCGCCACGCGACGGGTGCGGGGTCCGGGTGCGAACATGGCCGAGACAAACCGGCGGGCGGGTACGGAGGAGAGCGCGTGGTCGATACGACGGTGGGCCGCGACGCCGTCGACGACCCGGCCCGCCGCCCGACCGACACCGCCACGCTGGTCCGCCCGCCCCGCCCACCCCGCGCGCCGCGACGTCCCGGACTCCTGGTCCGGGTCGTGGACCGGGTACTGGCCTGGCCCGCGTGGGTGCAGGTGCTGGTGGCGTACGTCGGGTCTCGGGTGGTCGCGGCCGTCCTCATCCAGCTCGCGGCCGTGTTCGCGCAGAACCCGGCGGGCGTCCGCGACCTGCATCCGGACTACCTCGACATGGTGACGATCTGGGACGGCGACTGGTACCGGCAGATCGCGGAGGAGGGGTACCCCTCGCGGCTGCCGCACGGCGAGCTCGGCAACGTCGACTACAACGGCTGGGCCTTCTTCCCGGTCTTCCCGCTGCTGGTGCGCGCCGTCATGGTCACCGGGCTGCCGTTCTCGGCGGCGGCCTCGCTGGTCAACCTGCTGGCGGGCGCCGGTGCCGCCCTGCTGATCTGGCAGCTGTTCCGGGCCCGGGCGAAGACCCGCCAGCGGGAGCGGCTGGCCGTGCTGGCCGTGGGGCTGTGGTGCGTGCTGCCCCCCGCACCGGTGCTGCAGGTCGCATACTCCGAGGCGCTCGGGGCGCTGCTGCTCGCCGCGTTCCTGCTGCTGCTCGTGCGCCGGCAGTACCTCTGGGCGGTCCCCGTGGTGCTCCTGCTCGGGCTCACGCGGGCGATCGCCGCACCGCTCGCCGTCGTCATGGTGTGGCACGCGGTGGCTCGATGGCGGGCCCGCGGCCGGGACCCGTGGCCGGTGCGCGAGCGCTGGGCGGTGGCCGGGCTGGCCGCCGCCACCGCCTGCTCAGCACTGCTGTGGCCGCTGGTCGTCGGGCTGGTGACCGGTGTGCCGTCGGCTTTCTTCGAGACTCAGGCGGCGTGGGGGCAGAAGCCGACCGACGGTCCGTTCGTGCCGTGGGTCATCTGGGCGTGGGAGCACCTCGGCGTGGTCGGCGTCCTGCTGCTGTTCGGCGTGGTCGCGGCCGGCCTGCATCAGCTCGCGGGCCGGCACACCGGCTGGCTGGCCGGGGAGCTGCGGGTGTTCGGGGTGGTGTACCCGCTGTACCTGCTGGCCGTCGTCCGGCCGATCACCAGCATGTGGCGGTTCCTGCTGCTCGACCTGCCGATAGCGGCCGTCCTGGCGAGCGCCGCCGTGGGCGGCAGCCTCGGCCGCACCTTCAGCCCGCACTGGCGCTGGCGCGTTGCCGCCGCCGCCCTCGTCGGCCTGGTCGCGATGGGGTGGTGGGTCACGGTGATGCTCACCCGCGTGCCCTGGGCCGACTCGCCGCCCTGAGCCGGACGGGCCGGCCGCTCTCGGCAGCGGCGGCGTCGCGGTGCGAGGATGCGCGGGTGCCGGAGCTGCCCGAGGTTGAGGGCCTCGTCGGGTTCCTGCGCACCAACGCCGTGGGGCGCGTGGTGGCGCGGGTCGACGTCGCCGCCATCAGCGTGCTGAAGACGTTCGACCCGCCGCCGACGTCCCTCGCCGGCCTGACCGTCACTGCGGTGGAGCGGCACGGAAAGTGGATCGACCTGGACGTCGACGGCGTGCACCTGGTGATGCACCTGTCGAAGGCCGGCTGGCTGCGCTGGTCGCCGGCACTGTCGCCGACACCCGTCCGTCCCGGCAAGGGGCCGATCGCGCTGCGGGTGGTGCTCGACGACGGGTCCGGGTTCGACCTGACCGAGGCGGGCACCCGCAAGCGCGCGGCCGTCTACGTGGTGCGCGACCCTCAGCAGGTCCCGCAGATCGCCTCGCTCGGACCCGACCCGCTCGCGCCCGGGTTCGACCGCGAGGCCTTCGGCGCCCTGCTGGCCGGGCGGCGCATGCAGGTCAAGGGCCTCCTGCGCGACCAGTCGGTGCTGGCCGGGGTCGGCAACGCGTACTCCGACGAGGTGCTGCACGCAGCCCGGCTGTCCCCGTTCGCCATCGCCGGCTCGTTGACCACCGAGCAGGTCGACGTCCTGTACGAGGCGATGGAGCGGGTGCTGAGTGAGGCGGTCGCGGCTGCCGCGGGCCGGCCCGCCGCCGAGCTCAAGGACGCCAAGCGGGCCGGCATGCGGGTGCACGGACGCACCGGAGAGCTCTGCCCGGTGTGCGGCGACGTGGTCCGCGAGGTCAGCTTCGCCGACTCCTCGCTGCAGTACTGCCCGACCTGCCAGACCGGCGGCAAGCCGCTCGCCGACCGCCGGATGTCCCGCCTGCTGAAGTAGCACGCTGTGCGTGCGAGGATCGGGACATGCAGAACGTGCCTGAGATCTCGGTCCAGGAACTGCCGGCCGACGCCGTGATCCTCGACGTCCGGGAGGACGACGAGTGGTCGGCCGGGCACGTCGAGGGCGCCACGCACGTGCCGCTCGGTGAGGTGCCACAGCGGCTCGGGGAGCTCCCCGACGCGGATCCGCTCTACGTCATCTGCCGCAGCGGCAACCGCTCCGGCCGCGCGGTGGCCTGGCTCGGTCAGCAGGGCGTCGAGACGGTCAACGTGGCCGGCGGGATGCGCGCGTGGGCCGCTGCCGGTCGGCCGATGGTTTCGGACGCCGGGGACCCCGCCGTTCTCTGACCCGCCGTCCGCTTCGCTCTACCCCGTCGCACACCGCCCCCGCCGCCCTCCCCGCTGCTCCGCGGCCTCCCCGCTGCTCCGCCGTGCGCCGCCCCTGCTGCCTCCCCGCTCCGCCGCGCCGTACTCACGTGCGTCGCCATTGCTCCTGAGCAACGCCACGAACTGGCTGCGGCGCCCCCGAATCTGGCGTTCCCGAGGAGTAGCGGCGTGCGCGGGGAGCACGGCGGCGGCGGCCACGGCCGGTCGCCAGCGGGCGGGCGGTGGGTTGCGGCGACACGACGCGAGCGTTGTCTGCCGACGTATCGGGCAGGGCCTAGATTCTCGGATACGGTCCGATCATGGACCCGATCCGCAACCCGTACGCGCCCGGCGCGGGGCAGCGCCCACCGGAGCTGGCCGGGCGCGACAGCGAGCTGGACGCCTTCGACGTCGTCCTGCAGCGCGTCTCGCGGGGACGCCCGGAGCGCTCGCTCGTCCTGACCGGACTGCGCGGCGTGGGCAAGACCGTGCTGCTGGGCGCCCTGCGCTCGGCCGCGGTCCGGCAGGGGTGGGGCACCGGCAAGCTCGAGGCCCGGCCGGACACCTCCCTGCGCCGCCAGCTCGCCGCGGCGCTGCACCTGGCGATCCGCGAGCTCGGGGTGGGCGGCTCGCCCGCGCGCGAGGCCGACCGCGACCACGTCCTGGGCGTCCTGAAGGCGTTCGCGCAGCGGGACGCCGGAGCCGGCAGCAAGCTGCGCGACCGGTGGCAGCCGGGCATCGACGTGCCCGCCGTCTCCGGACGGGCCGACTCCGGGGACATCGAGATCGACCTGGTCGAGCTGCTGAACGACGTCGCCGGACTCGCGGGCGACACCGGCCGCGGGGTCGCCGTCTTCGTCGACGAGATGCAGGACGTCGGCCCCGAGGACGTCTCCGCCCTGTGCGCCGCCTGCCACGAGCTGTCCCAGGAGCGGCTGCCGCTGATCGTGGTCGGCGCCGGGCTGCCACACCTGCCCGCCGTCCTCTCGGCCAGCAAGTCCTACAGCGAGCGGCTGTTCCGTTACGCGCGCATCGACCGGTTGGACCGCGCCGCCGCCGACCTGGCCCTGCGCTCGCCGGCCCGGGAGGAGGACGCCGACTGGGACGACGACGCGCTGGAGGCCATGTACCAGGCCACCGCCGGCTATCCGTACTTCGTGCAGGCGTACGGCAAGGTCGCGTGGGACGTCGCACCACGTTCGCCGATCGGGGTGGACGACGTCCGGGTGGCCGCACCGGAGGCCGAGCGTGAGCTCGCCGTCGGCTTCTTCGGGTCGCGGTACGAGCGGGCGACGCCCGGCGAGCGTGAGTACCTGAGGGCGATGGCGGACGTCGAGCACGACCTGGCGCTGGAGGCCGCCGCGCCGGCCGCGTCGACGAACGGTGCCGGCATTCCCACGTCCGCGGTGGCCGACCACCTAGGACGCAAGCCCCAGTCGCTGTCCCCCGCCCGGGACGCGCTGCTGAAGAAGGGGCTGGTCTTCTCCGCCGAGCGCGGCCGGATCGCGTTCACCGTGCCGCACTTCGGCCGGTACCTCCGAGCGCACGGCTGATCGCGCTGTCTCGAACTGTCTAGCGCCGAGGCCAGACATGGCCAGAGTTCCCGATCGCCTTCCGCGAAGCCCGCCATACAGGCCGCTCAGCTGCGCCGTCCGGCCCGTGACGAACCATGCTCTTGACCACCCCTTTGATTACGCTTTGCAGTCGCGGATGCACAGAGCGGGTTTAAGGCGCTAGCCTGGAGCACCTGTAGCGGAACGTCACACCATGTGACCCGCTGCTGAAGATCACTCGGGGGCGAGCACTGCGAGGAGGTGGGTCGTGGCGCAGACGTCGACACGAATCCCCATCCGCACACGTACGGTTCGAGTGCCGCACCAGGCGGCCTCGGTGCCGCGGATGCGGCGCACGATCGTCGAGGACCTGCGGGGCCGTGACGTGCCCCGGGAGGTCGTCGAGGAGGCCGCGATGGTGGTGTCCGAGCTGCTCGGCAACTCGGTGCGACACGCAGCCCCGCTGGCCGACGGCACGGTCCGCATCCACTGGCAGGTCAAGGGCGGAGTCGTGGAGCTCGACGTGACCGACGGAGGGGGTGGCACGGTGCCCAAGCCGCTGCCGCCCTCCGTCTATGCCGTGTTCGGCCGCGGGCTCCGCATCGTGCGCTCGCTGGCGCACGAGTGGGGCGTGCTCGACGAGGACCGCGGCTGCACGGTATGGGCCTGCCTCGGCGGCCCGTCGCGGCGCCGCCGCCCCTGACCCTTATCGTCAGGCCCCATGGGCAAGTCATCACGCCGCCGGCAGGAGCAGCGTCGCACCGGGCGTCCGCGTCCGGTCGCCGCACCCACGTACGTCGCGCGGCCGTTCGCCGGCCTGCCGGGGGAGGCGGACTGGGTCGCCCTGCGCGAGGTCGTCCCGGCGGCGACGGCCGTGGTGCAGCTGGCCGAGGACTACCGCCGGCCGGCCGACGGTGAGCGTCCCGCCGTCGAGGAGGTCACCGTCGCCACCGTGCTTCCGCTCGCCTGGCCCGCCCTCCGCCGCAAGGACGGGTCCGTGTACGTCGGGCTGCAGACGTCCGGCGGCTCTGGGGACGCCAGCCGGGACGTCGCGGCAGCGCTGCTGCAGGCGCTGGACGCCGAGCCGGGCACGCCGGTGCCTCCGGGCAAGCTTCCCGCCGAAGGCCCCAGACTGCAGGACGTCCTAGACGTCGGACGCCCGCTCGAGGTGCAGATGCACGAAGGGTTCGACTTCTGGGTGGAGGACGCCGCAACTCTGGACGCCCAGTCGCGCGAGTCGCTGGAGCGCGCGAACGCGTCGGCGGTGCCCACCAAGCGGCTGACCTCCGTCGAGGCCGCCTACTGGTGCCGTATCGGCGACCGGACGCATCTGCGCTGGGCTCTGCCGCACGACGAGGACGCCCTGCTCGACGCGCTGGCCCGCCTGCATGCCGCCGGGCAGAGCGGGCTCGGCGACGGTAGCCGCTACATCGGCGCCTTCCGCGCGCTGGGTCTGCTCGTGCCGGTTTGGGACCTTGCTCCCGGTTGTACCGTCGCCGACGTCGAGGGACCGGCGGCTGACTTCGCTGATCGGCTGGCGGAGGCGTTGCATCGCAAGGAACCCCTGACCTTCGAGGAGCGCCGTGCACGCGCCGGCGTCGTCAGCCGGCAGCTCACCCTGCGCTAGTGACTAGTTATAGATGTCGATTGACAACTAAGAGTGGCCAGCGGACCGTGTGACCCGGGTGGACACCCCACCCCGGAGTCCATGGGAGACAAATCGTGCGCAGTCTCAAGGCGACCCTGGTCGCCTGCCTCGTAGCAAGCATCTCGATCGGTACCGGAGCCGTCACCAGCGCGGCACGCGTCCCGACGTCGGCGGCCCCACCCGCGGCCGCCACTCGTTCCGCGGCTCCGGCCGTGCCGCTCCTCGTGGGCGTCCGAGCAGCGTCCCACCGCAGCTTCGACCGCGTCGTCTGGGAGTTCCGCGGAGGCGTGCCGACCACCCGGATCGCCCGGTACGTCCCCGAGCTGCTCGCGGACGGATCCGGCGAACCCGTGCGGATCGCTGGGTCCGCCATCCTGCAGCTGACCATGTTCCAGGCCAACGCCCACGACGAGACCACCGGTCGGCCGACGGCGCCGGGCCGCCTGGTCGCCGGGCTGGGCAACGTGATCGAGGTCGTGCAGTCCGGCGACTTCGAGGCGACGGTCTCCTACGGCGTCGGGCT
>DATFPQ010000156.1:0-2228 GCA_035264765.1 Actinomycetales bacterium
GGACGAGATCCGCACCGCCGACTTCGACAACCTGGGCAGCGCCGCCGACCTGCGCCCCCAGGAGGTCGCGATGGCGTCCTCGCTCGTCGACTCGATGACCGGCGACTACGACCCGGACGAGTTCGACGACGACTACCGCGAGGCGGTCGAGAAGCTCGTCGAGGCCAAGCTGGCCGGCGGCGATGCGCGCGACGTGCCCGTCCCGGCGCACCAGGCCGCGCCCGGCGGTGGCCAGGTGGTCGACCTGATGGCCGCCCTGCAGCGCTCGGTGGACGCCGCCCGCGCCTCCCGTGGCGGTGCGGGCGAGACGACCGCCGCGGAGACGACCGCGGCCAAGGCGGAGAACCGCGCCGAGGACGCGGACGACGCCGACGAGGAGGCTGCTCCGGCGAAGCGCTCGACCGCCAAGCGCAGCTCGAGCCGCGCGCCGGCCGCGAAGAAGACGGCCGCGAAGAAGTCCACGCCGGCGCGCAAGACGGCGGCCAAGAAGACCTCGGCGGCCGAGAAGACCGCCACCGCCAAGACGTCCAAGGCGACCAAGACGGCCAAGACCACCAAGAGCACGACGAAGAAGGCCGCCTCCCGCCGTACCGCCTGATGCAGTCAGCGCCACGGCAGGTGCTTCGATAGCGGCCATGGCGTCTTATCTCGAGGACTTCCGGCCCAGCGTAGGAACGGCTGCGCCGCGCGCGGCCCTGGACAGCGACGCGCCACAGCTGCGGCTGGACGGCGACTGGCGGCTGCGCTGGAGCGCGCGCCCGGGTGACGCCGACGACTTCCACGACCCGGACCTGGACGACTCCGGCTGGGACGTCGTACCCGTTCCCTCGTCCCTGCCGCTGCGTGGCTACGGCCGCCCCTGGTACACGAACGTCGTCTACCCGTTCCCGGTCGACCCGCCGCACGTGCCGACAGAGAACCCCACCGCGGACCATCGCACCGCCTTCGACCTGCCCGACGGCTGGCTCGGCACGCGCACGCTGCTCCGCTTCGAGGGCGTGGAGTCGTGCGCCCGGGTGTGGCTGAACGGCACCGAGCTCGGCTGGCACACCGGGAGCCGGCTGACCTCGGAGTACGACGTCACTGACGCCCTGCGCCCCGGATGCAACGTCCTGGCCGTCCGGGTGAACCAGTGGTCGGCCGCCAGCTACCTCGAGGACCAGGACCAGTGGTGGCTGCCCGGCATCTTCCGGCCGGTCACGCTGCTGCAGCGTCCCGACCGCGGGATCGACGACCTGTTCGTCCGTGCCGACTACGACTCCGCGACCGGGCGCGGGTCGCTCAGCGTGCAGGCCGAGGTCGACGTCCGGGTCAGCGTGCCCGGGCTCGGCGTGGACGTCGAGGTGCCGGTCGGCGGGGAGCCGGTGGATGTCGGCGAGGTCGCGCCGTGGTCCGCGGAGGCTCCCCGGCTGTACGACGCCACCGTGCGCAGCGCGAGCGAGACCGTGAGCCTGCGGCTGGGGTTCCGGACCATCCGGATCGAGGACGGGGTGCTCACGGTCAACGGCCGCCGCGTGCAGTTCCGCGGCGTGAACCGGCACGAGTTCCACCCCGAGCTCGGGCGGGCGCTGCCGGACGGGTACGCCCGCGAGGAGCTGCTGCTGATGAAGCGGCACAACATCAACGCGATCCGCACCAGCCACGCCCCGCCCCGCGCGGACCTGCTCGACCTCGCCGACGAGCTCGGCTTCTGGGTGGTGCTGGAGAACGACCTGGAGACGCACGGCTTCGGGCAGTACGGCGGACCCGCCAACCCGGTCGGGGACGAGCACTGGCGGGAAGCGCTGCTCGGCCGGATGCAACGCACCGTCGAGCGCGACAAGAACCACCCGTCCGTGCTGATGTGGTCGCTCGGCAACGAGTCCGGCGACGGCCCGCTCCTCGCCGAGATGGCGCAGTGGACCAAGCAGCGCGACCCGTCCCGGCCGGTGCACTACGAGCAGGACCTGACGAACGCGTACACCGACGTCTACAGCCGCATGTACCCGCCGGTCCGCGAGCTGGAGGCGTTGATGACAGGGGAGGACGCCACGCAGTACGCGCGGTCGGACAACCCGTTCGGGCCCGTGCCGGGCAGCCACCCCGTGGTGCTGTGCGAGTACGCGCACGCCATGGGCAACGGTCCCGGCGGGCTGCGCGAGTATCAGGACGTCTTCGAGCGTTTTCCCCGGGCCCAGGGCGGGTTCGTCTGGGAGTGGAAGGACCACGGCATCGCCCGGCGGACGGAG
>DATFPQ010000157.1:0-6980 GCA_035264765.1 Actinomycetales bacterium
CACGGCGGTGCTGATGCACCCGTCGCTGCACGGCGTCAAGGTGGACCGGCGGTTGGACCACCGGGACCTGTCCGCGAGCGCCTCCCGGTTGCTGGGCGGGCAACCGCTGCGCGAGGCGGCGGGGCGGCCGGGCCTGCTCGAGGCGTTCGGCCTGGCGTGACGCGCTTCGCGCGCTTCGGCCTGACGCGACCGGCTTGGGTCCGCGACCACTCAGCCGTCGAGCGTCACCTCGGACAGCTTCCCGGTGGCGACGTCGAACACGAACCCCCGCACCTCGTCGGTGTGCGGCACGAACGGGCTGGCAGTGATCCGGCGGATCGAGCGCCGGACGTCCGCCTCGAGGTCGTCGAAGGCCTCCGCCGACCACGACGGCCGCACCCCGGTGTCCGCCTCCACCTGGTCGCGGAACGCGGCGTCGGTGAAGGTGAGCATGCCGCAGTCGGTGTGGTGGATCAGGATCACCTCTCGGGTGCCCAGCAGCCGCTGGCTGATCGCCAGCGAGCGGATCTGGTCGTCCGTGACGACGCCGCCGGCGTTGCGGATCACGTGCGCCTCGCCCTCGGCCAGGCCGAGGATCCGGTAGACGTCAAGCCGGGCGTCCATGCATGCGATCACGGCCACCTGCTTGGACGGCGGCAACGGAAGCGGCCCGGAGAAGCCTTCGGCATAGCGGGCGTTGTTCGCCAGGTACTGGTCCGTGGTGGACATGCGGCTCACCCTCTCCAGTGCGCAGAGGGGCGTCAAGGCCGGGCTCGTCGTAGGGCCTGATGCGCGTTCGTGGCAACGGCTGTCCTTCCGAGGACGCTCGTTGCCACGATGAGGCCGACGCGCGCGTCGCACGTCCGCGCCGCAGGGGCTGCTCAGCGCGGGCACAGACAGCACACAGCGCGGCGCGCGAGCATGGCCTTTCTTCCCAAAGCGAAGCAGGAGGGGGCACCTCATGAACGAGGAGATCCGGCGCAGCAGACAGCAGGTCAGCCGACGGCGAGCGCTCTCGCTCGGGGGCTCGGTCACGCTGGGGGGCCTACTCGCCGCCTGCAGCGACACGGGGGGCGGCGGCTCGGCAGCCGCGTCCAGCACCTCCTCATCCGGGTCCTCGTCGAGCCCCTCCTCCGCGAGCACCTCCTCATCCGCGACGTCGGCGAGCCCCGCGGCGTCGTCGCTCGTCGCCCTGCTGGACCGGGCGAACACCTGCACGATGGCGAAGGAGGAGACCCAGGGGCCGTACTGGTTTGACGTCGACTCGATCCGCACCGACATCCGAGAGAACCGGCCGGGCACGACGCTTCGGTTGGCCGTACGGGTGCATGACATGTCGGCATGCTCGGCCGGCGGGGCCCCGACGCCCGTACCGAACTCGGTCGTGGAGATCTGGCACTGCGACGCCGGTGGCGTCTACTCCGGCTTCGAGTCGGCGTCGACCGGTGGGACGGGCGGGCTGCCGCAGGGCGGCCAGGGGAACTCGGGCGAAACGTCGGACGGCTCGTACAGCCTGGGTGACGACGAGGCCACCACCACGGACGACGGCACGTACCTGCGAGGTGCGCAGGTCGCCGACTCGCGCGGCATCGCTCAGTTCACCACCATCTACCCCGGCTGGTACCGCGGGCGTACGGCTCACATCCACCTGAAGGTCCACGTCGACAAGCGAACCGTTCTGACGAGCCAGCTCTACATGGACGAGGCCCTCAACGAGGCGGTCTACGCGACGTCCCCGTACGACGAGCGCACCGGCCGGGACACGACCAACGACACCGACAACATCTTCGACGAGTCGGGCCTTTTGACGGTGCAGAAGGAGAGCAACGGTTACCTCGGCGTGATCAATCTCGGCGTGAACGTCTGAGCCGGCGCAGCGCTAGCCGGGACCCGTACGCGTGCGTACCGTGGACGCATGGAGTTCGGAGTCGGTTACTTCGCCACGCACGACGCCATGGAGCCCGGGGCCCTCGCCGCCCTGGTGGAGGAGGCCGGGCAGGAGTCGCTGTTCTTCGCCGAGCACACGCACATCCCCGCGGCCCGCACGACGCCGTACGAGGGCGGTGGTGAGCTGCCCCGGAAGTACTGGCACACCTACGACCTGTTCGTGGCGCTGACCGCGGCCGCCGTGGCCACCACCCGGCTGCGGATCGGCAGCGGCATCTGCCTGGTTCCCCAGCGCGACCCCATCATCACCGCCAAGGAGGTCGCCAGCATCGATCGGCTGTCCGGTGGCCGGATGGAGTTCGGCGTGGGGGCCGGATGGAACCGGGAGGAGCTCGAGAACCACGGCACCGACCCGCGACGCCGGATGGCAGTGCTGCGCGAACGGGTCGAGGCCATGCAACAGATCTGGACCCAGGACGAGGCGACGTACCACGGCCAGCACGTCAACTTCGACCGGATCTGGTCGTGGCCGAAGCCGGCCCAGCGCCCGCACCCGCCCATCCTCGTGGGGGGCTACGGGCCGACGGTGCACGACCGGGTGCTGGCCTTCGGCGACGCGTGGTTCCCGAACCACGGGGCCGAGGACCTGCTCGACCGGGCCCGCGAGCTCCGCGCACGGGCCGAGCGTCGCATCGATCTGATGGCCCTGAGCGTGCCGGCCGACCCCCGGGTCCTCGAGCAGTATGAGCAGGCGGGCTTCCAACGGGTGGTCCACTGGCTGCCGTCCTACCCGCGCGGCCCGGTCGAGAGGGCGCTCGACGAGTGGGAGTCCGCGATCGCCGAGCTGCACGGCGAGTAAGCGCCTGTCCGACGGGTCCGAGGGATTCCTTACCCGCTCTCGACGGACGCCTGGACGACCGGCCGGGGCCGGTCGACCCGCGTCGACAGGTTCACGGCCGCACCGTTGGAGCGCTCGATGCCCTCGATCGCCTCCAGCACGTGCACGGCGAGCTGCGCGCTGGCCCGGTGCGGCGCGCCGCCCAGCGCGGCCACCAGGTCGGCGACACCGGGACCGCGCAGGTACTGGTCCGGCGAGCCCGGCTCGGCTGAGGGCGCGAACACGGGCGGCAGCACTCGCCAGTGGTCGTTCTCGCGCCGCTTGACCGACACGTCGCCGTCGAAGGTGTTCGGGTCAGGCACTGAGAGGGTGCCCTCGGTGCCGTAGACCTCCAGCCACGGCAGGTGGTGGTCCCACACGTCGAAGCTGGCGAGCAAGGTGCCGACGACCCCCGACTCGAACTCCAGCACCGCCGACGCGTGGGTGGGCGTGCTGACGGTCACCGACTCGACCCGGCGGTCCGGGCTCGTCACGGTCACGGACGGTGAGCCGATCCGGCTGCGCGCGGACACCGAGACGAGCGGCCCGAGCAGGTTCACCATGGCGGTCAAGTAGTAGGGGCCCATGTCCGCGACCGGACCGCCGCCGGGCTGGAAGTAGAACGTCGGGTCCGGGTGCCAGGTCTCGACCTTGCCGCTCGTGATGAAGCCGGCGACGCCGATCGGCTCACCAATCAGGCCGTCGTCCACTGCTCGGCGGGCGGTCTGCTGGGCACTGCCGAGGAAGGTGTCCGGGGCCGACGCCAGCAGCAGTCCGGCCGCCTCCGCCTTTGCCGCCAGCCGCTGGGCCTCCGGCAGCGCGGTGGTGATCGGCTTCTCCACGTACACGTGCTTCCCGGCGTCCAGTGCCGCCTCCGTCGTCTCGGCGTGGGCGAGGGGCGTGGTGAGGTTGAGGACGACGTCGACCTCGGGTGCGGCCACGAGCTCGGGCACCGAGGCGAAGACCCCGATGCCGTGCTCGGCGGCCGCGGCCCGCGCCCGCTCGGGACTGCGGGTGGCACACCCGACGACCTGCAGCGACGGGTACCGCGACATGCCCTTGAGATAGCGGCCGAGGATGTTGCCCGCGCCGATGATGCCGATGCCCACGTGCCGTGCAGGTGCCTGAACCATTGACACTCCTTAGCACACAAGGCCCGGACGTGACGGGCCGGAAGGAGATCGGCCGGTCGGTCGGCGTTTCCGCTCGCCGAACCGGCGTACTGTCGAGGCGTCGAGGCCATCCAGGCTTCCACGAGGGAGCAACCTCATGGCGGACAAGTCCCCGCGCCAGTCCATGTCGCAGAAGTCCGGAAAGTCGCTGAAGGAGAAGCGGGCCGACAAGCACGCGAAGGCGGACGCGAAGAACAAGAGCGCCTCGTCGTCCGTCGTGCCGCCGACCAAGCACGGTTGACTCGTCCCCGTCACCGTCGAACCGACGTCCTCCCCGCGCACGCCGTTGCTCACGAGCACTGCCGGCGACGGCGGGGAGACAGCCCGGTAGTGGCGCTGCTCGTGAGTACCCGCGTTGCTCGTGAGTACCTACGCCAACGCATGCCGAACGTCGACTCATCGACAACATGTCCATCGGTGCCAGCCCGTTCCGGCAATGCTGAGCGGCTAGGTCGCAGTGAGGCGGAAGCTCGGGCCAGGGCGAGCAGGCGCTAGTCGTCGTCCTCCTCATCGAGGTTCGGGACGGCGAAGCGCGCGGCGCCGAGAAGCACACGCGTCATCGCGTTGCGGGTGTCGTGCAGCTCGTCGAGTGCCCGGTCCAGGTGGTCTGCCGTGACCCTCAGCGAGCGGGTCGTGTCGCCGCTCTCGGTGGCGCTGAGTAGGGCGGCCCGCCGCAGCAGCTCCTTGAGGAACGATGCGGTCACGCCTTCCGTGCGCGCCAGGACGTCGTCCAGCCGTGACTCATCCACGGACAGGCCGCCCCGGTAGAGCGCGAACAGCTGACGGCGCGCTGCCTCGTCGGGCAGGGTCAGCTCGACCGCTTGGTCGATCCGTCCCGGCCGCGCCGCTAGCGCCGGCTCCAGCAGGTCGGCCCGGTTCGTCGTGAGGACGAACACGACGTCCGCGTCCTCGGCGAGCCCGTCCATCTCGTTAAGCAGCTGGAAGAGCAAGGGGTGGTCGCCGGGGTACATCCCGCGGTCCTCGGCGATGAGGTCGACGTCCTCGATCACGACCATCGACGGCTGCAACGACCGGGCCACGGAGCAGGCCTCCGCCACCAGGTGCAACGCGTTGCCGGTCAGCTGGATCACGGTCGTCTCGGTGAGGTCCCCGATCAGATGCCGCACCGTGTGGGTCTTGCCGACGCCGGGTGGTCCGTACAGCAGCACTCCCCGCTTGAGGTGCTGGCCAGCGGCCAGCAGCTGGCGCTTGTGACGGGCGATGTCGAGGACCTGGCGGTGCACGGCGGCAAGCGTCTCCGCCGGCAGCACCAGTCCGTCCGGATCCAGCGTCGGCCGTCGGTGGAAGCGCAGCAGCGTCTGCTCCTGACCGAAAACGTCGCTGCCGAACGACAGGACCTGCCCTCGGAAGACGTTGTGCTCGGTCGCCAGGACGCGCAGCCGGGCGGCCAGCTGCGGTGCCCACTCGGCATCGCTCCCCACGGCCTGGACCATCACCCCCTCCTCGCCGCTGCTTGGGTCCGCTCCGCGGACCAGCACAGCCGCGCGGCGCGACTCGTCGTTCACCAGGTAGACCGCACACTGCACGCACGCCAGCACCTGCCCGTCCGGACCCGCGGCGACGTTCACCCTCGCCACGTTTCCGGGCCGGGGACCATACGGGTCGTCCACCTCGTCCCCAGCCAGCAGCTCGGCCAGGCCGAACGGCCGGTGCTGGAAGCCGACGACACCCACGGTCCGGTGCTCCAGTGCCGGGTCCTCGAGCCAGACGTCGAGCGCCCGCTGCACGTTGACGTGCTCGTACGACGGCCAGCTCTCCTCGACGACGCTCAGGCTTTCGGCCTGTGGACCGAGGTGCTCTCGCAGCAGCGAGGACAGCGTGTCCACCTCGTCGGCCCGCGCGGCTCGGACGAGAGCGCGCCGGGCGCGTCGGAGGAGCCGGACGGCGTCTGCCGGCTGCAGGCCCGGTGGTGGCCCTCCGTCGGTCGTGAGCTCGAGGCCGCCGGCGCGCCCACGTCCCCGCCCCACGGCAATGGACATCCCGTATGTGCTCTGCATGGCCAACCTCCGGTCCCCTGCCACCTGGGTGGCCGAGTCTGCCAGCGAGGCGTGCGCGCCGACAGGGCTCCCGGGTCGGTGTGGATCCTTCGCCTTCTACGTCACACCTCCGCGAACCCGACGTCGAACCGCGCCCGCCCAGGCCTCAGAGAGCGCGCCCGCTGACGACGCCGACGCTGAGCAGCCACGGACCAAGGGGCACGGCGGCAGGTACCTCCGACACGCTCACCGCTGCGGTGCTCGTAGGAAGCGGGGCGTAGTTGTCCAGAGGGTTCTCCCGACTAAGGTGCTGACCCTGGGCCTCTAGCTCAATTGGCAGAGCAGCGGACTTTTAATCCGCGGGCTGTGGGTTCGATCCCCACGGGGCCCACCAGCGCTGACCTGGGCGTTTACCTCACGGGGTGGGCGCCCTGGGTCATTCTCAGGGCCAAACTGCCAACGGACTGCCAACGGACTGCCAACGCGGCCGCGCTGGGTTCGTCAGCGGCTGCTCCGGCCGGCAGCCCACTGCGCTCCCCTCCGCCTAAGGCTGCCGCCACCGGACGGGTCCTCGGAACGATTCCCGCCACGGCCTCGGCGACGGCCTGGGCGACGGCCGGAAGGACACTGGTGTAGGTGTCCGCGGTGATGGCGAGCGACCTGTGCCCCAGCTGCTCGGAGACCACCTTCATCGGCACCCCCGCCTGGAGGGCGAGGCCGGCGGCGGTGTGCCGCAGGTCGTGCAGCCTGATAGGCGGAAGCCCCGCCCTGGCCGAAACGGCCTGGAACAGGTCCGTGACGGAGGCGGGGTGCAGACCGGAGCCGTCTTCACGAGTGAACACCAGCCCGCTGTCGGTCCAGGCGGCGCCCCAGGCCCGGGCCTCGGCCTCCTGGGTCTCCTTACACCGCCGCAGGACGCGGAGCGTGTCATCGTCGAGTGACACCGTCCGGGCGCCCGTGTCGGTCTTCGGCTCACCGACCTCGGTGGCCCATCCGAGCTGGACCACCTGCTGCGTGACGGTCAGGGCACGGCCGGCGAAGTGGACGTCCTCCCACCGAAGCCCGACC
>DATFPQ010000158.1:0-14768 GCA_035264765.1 Actinomycetales bacterium
CGGCCAGGAAGCGCTCGACCGTGCGGCGCTGACGCGCCTCGTCCTCCAGCGACTCGCCCACGACGCGCGAGGCGAGCTCGGTGGCGAGCGTGCCGACCTCCGCCCGCAGCTGGACGACCGCCTGCTGACGCTCGGCAACGATCTGCGTGTGGGCGCCCTCGGTGATGCGCTGCGCCTCGGCCTGGGCCTGGGCGCGCATCTCCGCGAGGATCTGCGCCCCCTCCTCCCGGGCCTCCTCGCGGATCCGCCCCGCCTCGCCGCGTGCCTCGGCGAGCTGGGCCCGGTACTGCTCCAGCGCGGCAGCGGCCTCGGCCTGTGCCTTCTCCGCCTCCTTCATCCCGCCCTCGATGGCCGCCGTGCGCTCGGCGTACACCTGCTCAAAGCGCGGCATCACCTTCGAGGCGATGATCCAGTACAGGATGCCGAAGGCGATCAGCCCGATGATCATCTCTGCCGGGTGCGGCAGGATCGGGGCCCTCTCCGGCCATCCGACCTGGTTCTCAGCGGCGAGCAGAGTGACGGTGGAAGCGGTCACGGGGACTCCCTGGTTCGGAGGCGGTCAGGGTCAGAGGACGAACGCGAGCACCAGGCCGAACAGGGCCAGCGCCTCGGCCAGCGCGAAGCCCAGGAAGGCGATCGGCTGCAGCATGCCGCGTGCCTCGGGCTGGCGTGCCACGCCGTTGATGTAGGCCGCGAAGATGAGGCCGATACCCACACCGGGGCCGATGGCAGACAGGCCGAAGCCGACGAGGTTCAGGTTGCCGGTCATGTTGTTCTCGTTTCCTTTCGGTCCGGTGCGCGGTCGCGCGTCGGAGGTCTGGGGTGAGCGGGCGCTCGCTGTTCGAAGGTCGGTTGTCCTCGGTCAGTGCTCTTCGGCGAGCGCTCCGCCGATGTACAGCGCGGTGAGCAGGGTGAAGATGTAGGCCTGCAGCACTTCGACCAGCGCCTCGAAGAAGGTCATGACGATCGCCAGGACGCCGGACAGCACGCCCGCGACCTTCAGCGCCGGGCCGCCGGTGAGCAGCAGGTGCTCCGCGCCGAGGATGAACACCAGCAGCAGCAGGTGGCCGGCGAACATGTTGGCGAAAAGTCGCAGCGACAGCGTCAACGGCCGGGTGAGGAACTTGTCGACGAACTCGAGCAGGAAAATGACCGGCACGATCCAGCTCGGCAGGCCGGGCGGCACGAGGTCCTTGAAGTAGCCGACGAACCCCTTCCGGTGGAAGCCGACGGCGTGGAAGGTGATGTAGGTGATGGCCGCGAGCGCCACCGGGAAGCCGTACCGCGACATGGTCGGGTACTGCACGAACGGGATGATGCCGAACAGGTTGTTCAGCAGGATGAAGGTGAACTGGGCGAACAGCAGCGGCATGAACTTCAGGAAGTCCCTGCTGCCGATGAGGTCGCGCCCGATCCCCTCGCGGATGAACCCGTAGGCGCCCTCACCGATGAACTGCAGCCGGCCCGGGATGATCGCACGGTGCCGCGTGGCGGCCAGCAGGAACCAGGCGATGAGCGCCACGGACACCAGCGCCATGACGGCGGGACGAGTCAGGGTCCAGGCGGAGGAGTCGCTGCCGAGGATCGGCCACCAGAAGTCCTCCTTGCCCGGCGAGGTGAACTCCTCGCCCTGGGCGGCGGCGAGCGCGAGCGGGCTCACAGCATCTCCTCCAGGCAGTTGGGGTACGTCCGACCGGTGGCGGCGCACCCCGAGAGGTGCATCTGAGCACGAGTCACCGCGTACCGTACCGGAACCAGATCAGGTAGAACGCCAGCGCCGCTCCGGTCAGCAGACCGACCAGGACCAGCCACGACGTCCCCAGCCAGTGGTCGAGGAGCAGGCCCAGACCACCGTAGGTGAGCAGGCCGGCCAGCAGGTAGCTGACGATGCCCCAGGCGCGAGCCTCCTGCAGCGGACCCTCGGGCCCGTCGTCCGAGGGCCGTTGTGGCGCTGGCGTGACCATGTCGTGAAGAACCGTAGCAGCGGGTGGTGACCACCTAGGTCACCGCCCCTCCGGGCCGCGGCCGGCCACCGGATCGGTCACCAGGACGCGCAGCCGCGTGAAGGCGCGCATCTCGAAACCGAGCCAGACGAAGGTGCACGCCAGCGCGCCCAGGGCGAAGTGCGGCGGCGAGAGCCAGGTGGCGTCCTTGAAGACGACCAGGACCACGGTGAGGGCGGCGACCTTGAGCACATAGGTGAGCATCACCACGCCCATCACGGCGTCCGGGTTGAGCCGCGCCGTCCGGCGCATGACCAGCAGGCCGACGGTGAAGAAGACCAGCACCACCGCGGCGCCGAACGCGGCCCCCGCCACGGCCCGGGTCCCGGACGGAAGCGCGATGCCGAGGCAGACCAGCCCCGCGACCGCCGCCGGGACGAGGCTGCCACGCAACAGGGCCGCGTACTGGCCCTCGGCGTCGTTGTCACCGGTGGTCTTGGAGTCGGGGTGGTTGTCGCGGCTGCGGTCGGCCTGGGCCATCTCGGGGCCTGCCTCTCGGCGGCTCGGGGGGTGGTCAGCGGCGGTCTCTCCGTGCTTGTGAATACTATCACAAGCGTTTTGGACAACTCGGTGACAAGGGTTACTGAGGTTAGCCGGGTGCAACCGTCCGCGCGCGCCGGGCCAGCGGCCTGGTCGTGGTGAGGACGGCGACCGCACCGAGCAGAAGGACGCCGAACAGGGCCCACCACGCGGGCAGCAGCGCGAAGGCGGCCGCGCCGAGCGCGACCAGGGCGGTCCACAGGTACAGGACGATGACCGCCCCCGCGTGGCTGTGCCCGAGCGAGAGCAGCTGGTGGTGCAGGTGCTGGGCGTCCGGGTGCCAGGGGTGGCGCCCTGCGCGCGTGCGGCGGACCACGGCGAGCACTAGGTCCAGCAACGGGACGACCAGCACGGCGATCGGCATGAGCACCGGGAACAGGTAGAGCAGGTTCTGCGACCGCACGTCCGCCACCGACTGCGGGTCGATGTTGCCGATCAGCGAGATGGTGGACGCCGAGAGCAGCAGTCCCAGCAGCATCGACCCGCTGTCCCCCATGAAGATGCGGGCCGGGTTGAAGTTCAGCGGCAGGAAGCCCAGGCAGCAGCCGATCAGCGCGGCTGCGACCAGGGCCGCCGTCGAGAAGACGTTGGGCGCGAAGTCCTTGGAGATGGAGTAGGTGTAGGCGAAGAAGGCGATGGCTGCGATCCCGACGATCCCGGCGGCGAGGCCGTCCAGGCCGTCGACGAAGTTGACGGCGTTCATCGTCGTCACCACCACGACGACCGTGATGAAGACCAGGGCCGGGGTGGGCAGGTACGTGACCCCGAACACCGGCAGCGACACCAGCTGCACGCCCTGCGCCGCCATCACCCCGGCCGCCAGCACCTGGCCGCTCAGCTTGGTGAAGGCGTCCAGGCCCCACAGGTCGTCGACCACGCCGAGCAGGCATACCAGCGCGGCGCCGATCAGCACGGCCCGCAGGTCGGAGGAGTCCCGCGCCACCTGCGACAGGTACTTGGTGTGCGGCGTCACCGCGACGGCGGCCGCGAAGCCGACGAACATCGCGGTCCCTCCGAGGCGGGGTGTCGGCACGGCATGGACGTCGCGCTCGCGAACCGCCGTCAGGGCGCCGAAGCGCACCGCGAGCGTGCGGACGAGCGGCGTCAGGACGTAGGTGACCACCGCGGCAACGAGGACGACGAACAGGTACTCGCGCACTCAGCCACCGCCGCCGGACGTCCCGCGCGCCGCCGATCGCACCTCGGTCAGCCGCGCGGGTACGCGGGGAACGCGCCGACCAGCTCCGCGACCTCGCCGCGGATCTCGCGCGCCGGCGCGCCGTCCGGGTCGCCGTCCGTCTTGGTGACTGCCCGGCCGATCAGCTCGGCGATGCGCGCCATCTGCTCCTCCCCCATGCCCTGCGTCGTCACCGACGGCGTGCCGACGCGGATGCCGGAGGCGATGCTCGGCGGCTGCGGGTCGTTGGGGATCGCGTTCTTGTTCAGCACGATGCCGGCGGCGTCGCACCGGGCCTCGGCGTCCTTGCCGCTCACGCCCGTCGCGGCCAGGTCGAGCAGCGCCAGGTGGGTGTCGGTGCCGCCGGTGACCGGCCGCATCCCCTGCTCCGCCAGGCCCGCGGTTAGTGCCTTGGAGTTGGCGATGACCTGGCGTGCGTAGTCCTGGTACTCCGGCTGCATGCACTCCTTGAGGTTGACGGCCTTGGCCGCCACGGCGTGCATCAGCGGGCCGCCCTGCATCATCGGGAAGGCGGCCTTGTCGATCTTCGCGGCGTGCTCCGCCTTGCAGACGATCATGCCGCCGCGCGGCCCGCGCAGCACCTTGTGGGTGGTGAAGGTGACGACGTCGGCGTAGGGAACGGGGCTCGGGATGGCCTTGCCGGCGACGAGGCCGATGAAGTGCGCGGCGTCGACCATCAGGATCGCGCCGACCTCGTCGGCGACCTCGCGGAAGGCGGCGAAGTCGATCAGCCGGGGGATCGCCGAGCCGCCGCAGATGATCATCTTCGGCCGGTGCTGGCGGGCCAGGTCGCGCACCTGGTCGTAGTCGATGTCCTCGGTCTTCGCGTCGACGCCGTAGTGCACCGCGTTGAACCACTTGCCGCTGAACGACACCTTGGTGCCGTGCGTCAGATGGCCGCCGTGCGGCAGGCTCATCGCGAGGATGGTGTCGCCCGGCGCGCAGAACGCGCCGTACGCAGCGAGGTTCGCGCTGGCGCCGGAGTGCGGCTGCAGGTTCGCGTGGTCGGCGCCGAACAGCTCCTTCGCGCGGGCGATGCCGATCGACTCGGCCTTGTCGACCTCGGAACAGCCGCCGTAGTACCGGCGTCCCGGATAGCCCTCGGCGTACTTGTTGCTCAGGGTCGAGCCGAGCGCCGCGAGCACCGCCGGCGAGGTGAAGTTCTCGCTGGCGATGAGCTGAACGCCGCTGCGCAGCCGGTGCAGCTCGGACAGCAGCACGCCGGCGATGTCCGGGTCCTGCTCGGCCAGCGCGTCGAAGTCCGGGCCCCAGAAGGTGTCGCTCATGCCGTGGCTCCGCGAGGGTCGGGGACGAGTGGCGCCGGCCCGGATCCGGCCGGCGTCGCCACTGTATTGCCTGCCGGGCCGCGGCCCGCAGGCGCGCCCCTCAGGGGGTGGGCGCGTCCAGGTCGGCGGCCAGGACGTCCGGCACGACCGCCCGCAGCCGGTCCAGGTCCACCGGGCCGGCCCTGAGCACCCGCGGCACGTCGCCGGTCACGTCCACGATGGTGGACGCCGCGGACGACGCGGTCGGCCCGCCGTCGAGGTAGACGCGCACGGCGTCCCCCAGCTGCTCGACCGCCTCGTCCACGGTCGTCGCGGGCGGATGGCCGGTCCGGTTGGCGCTCGTCACAGCCATCGGGCCGGTCAGCTCGAGCAGCGCCAGGGCCACCCGGTGCAGCGGCATCCGCACCGCCACCGTGCCGTGCGTGTCGCCGAGGTCCCAGTCGAGGGCGGGCTGCGCCCGGCAGACCAGCGTGAGCGGTCCCGGCCAGAACGCCGACACGAGCTCCCGCGCGTCCGCGCTCAGGTCGGTCGCGATGCCGTCGAGCGTGCGCGCGTTGGGCACCAGCACCGGCGGCGGCACGTTGCGGCCGCGCCCCTTGGCGGCGAGGACGGCGGCAACCGCGGCCGCGTCGAAGGCGTCAGCCCCCACGCCGTACACCGTGTCGGTGGGCAGCACCACGACCTCGCCGCGCTGGACGGCGTTCGCGGCAACCCGCGCACCGGTCTCGCGTCCGGTGTCCGTGCGGCAGTCGATGCGTCTCACGCCGGGCATCCTGCCAGTGCGGGTCGCCGCATTCTTGGCGCGGGTCACCTCGCACCGTTATTTGGCGCGGGGTCACCCCGCGACGAACTTATTGGAGTGGGGACGCCCCGCGACAACGTGGGAATGCAGTAAGTGGGCCCAGTCGGCGGCAACCGGTCAGGAGGCCGCGCGGCGGGCAGTGACGTAGCGCGCCCGGCCGGTGAGGTCGGTGTGCCCAGCCTCGTCCCGCCACCCACCGGACGACGTCAGCGTGGCGAGGAGAGCCCGCTGCTGGACGTCGGCGTGCTCGACGACGAGTAGGCCCCCGGGACGCAGCAGCCGGGCGGCCGCCGCCACGACCAGCCGAGGCACGGCCAGCCCGTCCGGGCCGCCGCCGTACAGGGCGACCTCCGGGTCGTGGTCGCGGACCTCGGGGTCCACGGGCTCGGAGTGCGGCGGCACGTACGGCGGGTTGCTGACGACGACGTCGACCGAACCGTCCAGCTCCGGGAACGACCCGGCGGCGTCGCCGAGCCGCAGGTCGACCCCCGGCGCCCAGCGGGCGACGTTTCGGGCGGCCCAGGCGTGCGCCTGCTCGGACAGCTCGACCGCGTGAACCTCCGACTCGGGCACCTCCGTCGCGACGGCAAGGGCCAGCGCGCCGGACCCGGTGCACAGGTCGACGACGACGGGCCGGCGTCCCGCGGTGACCACGGCGGCGGCCTCGTCGACGGCCGGCTGGGCGACGACCTCGGTCTCGGGTCGCGGCACGAAGACGCCAGGACCGACGTCGAGCACCAGGTCGCGGAACGGCGCGGTCCCGACCAGGTGCTGCAGCGGCACCCGGCGCGCCCTCTCGTCGACCAGCTCGTCGAACCTCGCGCCGGGATCGACGTCGTCGCCGCGCGCCGCGGCCAGGGCGACGGACGCCCGGTCGGTGCCGAGGACGTGCGCGGCGAGCGCCTCGGCGTCGTGCCGCGGGCTGGGCACCTCGGCCTCGGCCAGCCGGCGGGTCGCCTCGCGCAGCGCCTTCGCCAAGGCGCCCACTAGACGCCCACTAGTCGGCAGCGTGCGCCAGGCGCTCGGCCTGGTCGGCGTCGACGGCCGACTGCACAAGCGCGTCGAGGTCACCGTCGAGCACGGCGTCGAGGTTGTACGCCTTGAACCCGGTGCGGTGGTCGGACACCCGGTTCTCCGGATAGTTGTACGTGCGGATCCGCTCGGACCGGTCGACCGTGCGCACCTGGCTGCGGCGCGCGGCCGCGGCCTCGGCGTCGGCCTGCTCCTGGGCCAGGGCGTGCAGCCGGGCGCGCAGGATCCGCATCGCCTGCTCGCGGTTCTGCAGCTGGCTCTTCTCGTTCTGGCAGGAGACGACCACGCCGGTCGGCAGGTGGGTGATCCGCACCGCGGAGTCGGTGGTGTTGACGCTCTGCCCACCCGGCCCGGAGGAACGGAAGACGTCGATCCGCAGGTCGCCCGGCGCGATGTCCTGCTCCACCGTCTCGTCCGGCTCGGGCATCACCAGGACGCCGGCCGCCGAGGTGTGGATCCGGCCCTGCGACTCGGTGACCGGCACGCGCTGGACGCGGTGCACGCCGCCCTCGAACTTCAGCCGCGACCAGACGCCCTGGCCCGGCTCCGGCGTCCCGCGCGACTTGATCGCCACCGAGACGTCCTTGTAGCCGCCGAGGTCGGACTCGGTCGCATCGAGCACCTGGCTGCTCCACCCGCGCTGCTCGGCGTAGCGCAGGTACATCCGCAGCAGGTCGCCGGCGAACAGCGCCGACTCGTCACCGCCCTCGCCGGCCTTGACCTCCAGGATCACGTCCCGGTCGTCATCGGGGTCCCGGGGCACGAGCAGGCGGCGCAGCCGGTCCTCGCACTCCTCCACGGCGGCGCGCAGGGCGGGCAGCTCCTCGCGGAAGGACGCGTCGTCCGCGGCCAGCTCGGTGGCCGCCTCCAGGTCGCCTCGCGCGGCCTCGAGCGCCTGGCCGGCCTGGACGACGGGCGTCAGCTCGGCGTAGCGCCGGCCCAGCCGCCGGGCCAGGGCCTGGTCGGTGTGCACCTGCGGGTCGGCGAGCCGGAGCTCGACCTCGCGGTGCTCGGCGGCGAGGGCCGCCACGGCGTCCAGCACAGCGCCTCCCGGTGCCGAGAAAGGGATAAGTAGGGGAAATGCACGGGGAAAAGCACAGTGCCGGTGCCCCGACCGTGGTCAGGGCACCGGCACCGGAAGTGCTACTTGGTCGCCGCGGCGTCCTTCTTGCCGTAGCGGGCCTGGAACCGGGCCACGCGGCCGCCGGTGTCCATGATCTTCTGCTTGCCCGTGTAGAACGGGTGGCAGTTGCTGCAGACGTCGGCGTTGATCCGGCCGGACGTCGCGGTGCTGCGGGTCGTGAACTGGTTGCCGCAGCTGCAGGTCACCAGCGTCTCGACGTACTTGGGGTGAATGTCCTTGCGCAAAGTCGCTCCTCGAGGATTCTCGGTCGCCGGGTCGTGGCGGGCGGGCGCCCACCACGTGAACCGGAACCAGCGGACCAGTGTGCCAGACACCGGGTCGCTCCCTCTAACACCAGGAAGCGACCCGGGATTCCGGCGGCTCAGCTGTCGTCGCTCTTGCCCGGCACCGGCGTCGTCTTCTGCACCTGCATCAGGAACTCGGCGTTGGACCGCGTCTCCTTCAGCTTGGACAGCAGCAGCTCGAGCGCCTGCTGGGAGTCCAGCGCGGTGAGGACGCGGCGCAGCTTCCAGCTGACCGCGAGCTCCTCGCGACCGAGCAGGATCTCCTCGCGCCGCGTTCCCGAGGGGTTGACGTCGACGGCCGGGAACAGCCGCTTGTCGGCCAGGCGCCGGTCGAGCCGCAGCTCCATGTTTCCGGTGCCCTTGAACTCCTCGAAGATCACCTCGTCCATCTTCGAGCCGGTGTCGACCAGCGCGGTGGCGAGGATGGTCAGCGAGCCACCGTTTTCGATGTTGCGCGCCGCGCCGAAGAACCGCTTCGGCGGGTACAGCGCGCTCGAGTCGACACCACCGGACAGGATCCGGCCGCTCGCCGGGGCGGCCAGGTTGTAGGCCCGGCCCAGGCGGGTGATCGAGTCGAGCAGGACGACGACGTCGTGGCCCATCTCGACCAGGCGCTTGGCCCGCTCGATGGCCAGCTCGGCGACCGTGGTGTGGTCGTCGGCCGGGCGGTCGAAGGTCGAGGCGATGACCTCACCCTTCACCGTCCGCTGCATGTCGGTGACCTCCTCGGGGCGCTCGTCGACGAGCACGACCATGAGGTGGGCCTCGGGGTTGTTCGTGGTGATCGCGTTCGCGATGGCCTGCAGGATCAGCGTCTTGCCGGCCTTTGGCGGCGAGACGATCAGGCCGCGCTGACCCTTCCCGATCGGGCTGACCAGGTCGATGATCCGGGTCATCAGCACGTTGGGCTCGGTCTCCAGCCGCAGCCGCTCCTGCGGGTACAGCGGCGTGAGCTTGCCGAACTCCACCCGGGCCCGGGCCTGCTCCGGCGTCATGCCGTTCACGGTGTCGAGGCGGACCAGCGCGTTGAACTTGTTCCGGTTGCCCGGACCGCTCTGCTGCTCGCCCTCGCGCGGCTGGCGCACGGCGCCGGTGACGGCGTCACCCTTGCGCAGGCCGTTCTTCTTCACCTGGCCGAGCGAGACGTACACGTCGTTCGGGCCGGGCAGGTAGCCCGACGTCCGGATGAACGCGTAACTGTCGAGGACGTCGACGATGCCGGCGACGGGCAGCAGGACGTCGTCGTCGCTGACCTCCTGCTGCTCCTCGAAGCCCTGGCCCGGCTCGCCGCGGCCACCGCGGCGCTTACGGTCGCGGTAGCGGCCGCGGCGACGGCGGCCACCGTTCTCGTCGTCCTCCTCGAACCGGTTGGTGCGGTCGTTGGTGCGGTCGTTGGTGCGGTCGCGGCCGTCGCGGTTCTGCTTCTGGCCGTCCCGGTCCTGACCGTCGCGACCGCTCTGCCGGTCGTTCTGCCGCTCCCGGCCGCTCTGCCGGTCTCGACCCTCGCGGGCCTCGCCGTCCTGACGGTCGCCCTGTGCAGCGCCGCCCTCGCGGCCGTCCTGCCGGTCAGCCTGCCGGTCCTGGCCATCGCGGGAGTCCTGCCGGTCCTGCCGCTCCTCGCGGCCGCGGCGGCCCTCGCCGTCCTGGCGGCCCTGCTCGCGGCGGCCGTCGCGGTCCCGACCGTCCGGACGGTGCGAACGGTCCTGTGAACGGTCCTGGTCGCCGCGGTCCTGCTGCGGCTGCTCGGCGGCACGGTCACCGGCACGGTCGCGGCCGGCGTGGTCGGCCACGGACTGCTGCGTGGGCAGCTGCTCCTGACGGGCGTGCTGCGGCCCGGCGGAGCGCGCGGCGTCCCCAGCGGAGCGCTGCTCAGACTGGGGCGCCGACTCGGCGGCGCGCTCCGGCGCGGCCTGCGCGGGCGCGGAGGAGCCGGCCGAGCCGTTCGACCCGTTGGCACGCGCCGCACCGATGGCGGCGATCAGGTCGCTCTTGCGCATCCGACCGGTCCCGCGGATGCCGAGGGCGGAGGCCATGGCCTGCAGCTCGGGCAGTCGCTTGGCGGTCAGGCCACCAGCGGGACGGGTGGCGCCGGCGACGGGGTCCGCGGATGCCGGGACCGACGCGCCTTCGATGATCTCTGTCACGTAGGGTTCCTTCTCCCCTCGTCGCTCCTGGCGGATCTGCCAGGAGCGCGTTGCCCACCCCGGCGTGGACGCCTGGGTGTGGTGATGTCGTCATCCGCTCGATCCGGGCGCCGGCCGTACGAGACGGTTTCGGGCGCCGGGTTCGCTTGACCGCAGGCCGAGAGCAAGGGGCCCGTGGGCGGATGGCGGCTGCGTCAGCATCCGGAAGGCGGGGAGCGCGCCGGAGCTCTGACGCGATGCAACGGTAACACTTCCAGGGCGCCGCGTGTTCCGTCGCCGAAGATCGGCGCGTCGTCCGCGCCCCCTTCGGGCACGACACCGCCCGTGGAACCGCAGGTCAGCAGGCGGTGGCCGAGGGGGCGGAGCGCTGGACGGCGAGCCGCCGAACCCGCCAACCCGCAGCAACGACCTCCGCGAGCACCGCGGCGTCCGTCTCCGCACGCGCCGTCGTGCTCAGCACCAGCACCGTCGGCCCCGCGCCGGACACGACCGCAGCCAGGCCGCGCGCCCGCAGGACGTCGACGAGCTCGACGGTGGCGGGCATGGCCACGGCGCGCTGACGCTGGTGCAGCCGGTCCTGGGTGGCGGGCAGCAGCAGGTCCGGACGCCGGGTCAGGGCCTCGACCAGCAGCGCCGAGCGGGCCACGTTCGCGGCGGCGTCGTCGTGCGAGACCTCAGTAGGCAGCACCGCGCGGGCGTGGTGGGTGGCCAGCCGCCCGTCCGGCACGGCAGCGAGCGCCACGAGCTCAGGGTGCGGCTCGACGCGGACCGCCCGCGGCACGTCGTCGGTCCAGGCGATGGTGGCACCGCCCAGCAGCGCGGCGGCCGCGTTGTCCGGGTGACCCTCCAGGTCGGTCGCCGCGACGAGGGCTGCGTCGTCGTCCAGGGCCGAGGGGTCGGCCAGCAGGCACCGCGCGGCGAGGATCCCGGCGACCACGGCCGCGGCCGAGGAGCCGAGCCCCCGCCCGTGCGGAATGGTGTTGTGGCACACCACGTCCAAGCCGTCGGGCTGGTCCGCGCCCGCCGCCTTGAGGGCGTACCGCAGCGCCCGGACGACCAGGTGGTCCTCGCCGTCCGGCACCTCCCCGGCGCCCTCCCCCGAGACGCTCACCCGGGTGCCACCGCTGGAACCGAGCCGCACCTGCACATCGTCGTGGAGGTCCAGCGCGAGGCCCAGGCTGTCGAAGCCGGGCCCCAGGTTCGCGCTGGTCGCGCTGACCCGCACGCTCGCGCCGCGCGCCGGCACCGACGCGGCCATCGTCAGCCCTCCAGCCCGAGCGCGGTGGCGGCCGACAGAGCGTCGACCTGCACCCGCACGGGCTGCAGCTCCTCGCCGTCGGCATTGCGCAGAGCCCACTGCGGGTCCTTGAGGCCATGCCCGGTGACCGTGCAGACCACCCGCTGGCCCGGCTCCAGCCCGCCCGCCGCGTGGACCTTCAGCAGGCCGGCCACGCTGGCCGCCGACGCCGGCTCGACGAACACGGCGTCCCGGCTCGACAGCAGCCGGTGCGCGGCCAGGATCTGGGTGTCGGTGACGGCGTCGATCCGCCCGCCGCTCTCGTCGCGGGCCCGCTCCGCCTGGCGCCACGAGGCCGGGTTGCCGATCCGGATGGCGGTGGCGATGGTGTCAGGCTGGTCGAACGGGTGGCCGGCCACGATCGGCGACGCGCCCTCCGCCTGGAAGCCCCACATCCGCGGGGCGCGGGTGGCCGGGCCGGGCTGCTTCGCGTCCCGCGTGTACTCGGTGTAGCCCTTCCAGTACGCCGTGATGTTCCCGGCGTTGCCGACGGGGAGGCAGTGGACGTCGGGTGCGTCCCCGAGCGCGTCGACCACCTCGAAGGCCGCCGTCTTCTGGCCCTCGATGCGGTACGGGTTCACCGAGTTGACCAGCTCGACGGGGTACGCCTCGGCCAGCTTGCGGGCCAGCGTCAGGCAGTCGTCGAAGTTGCCCTCGACCTGCAGCAGGGTGGCGCCGTGGGCGACGGCCTGGCTCAGCTTGCCCATGGCGATCTTGCCGTCCGGCACCAGGACGCCGCAGGCCATGCCCGCCGCCGTCGCGTACGCCGCGGCCGAGGCGGACGTGTTGCCGGTCGAGGCGCAGATGACCGCCTTGGCTCCGTCCTGCGCGGCCCGCGAGATGGCCATGGTCATGCCCCGGTCCTTGAACGAGGCGGTGGGGTTCATCCCCTCCACCTTGATCCAGACCTCGCAGCCGGTGAGCGAGGACAGGTGCCGGGCCCGCACCAGCGGGGTCCCGCCTTCGCCCAGCGTCACAACCGGCGTCTTCGGGCCGACGGGCAGCCGGTCGCGGTACTCCTCGATCACCCCGCGCCACTGGCTAGCCACGGTTCATTCCCCTTCCACGCGCATGACGCTGGCCACGGCCTCGACGACGTCCAGCTCGCCCAGCGCGTCGACGGTGGCGGACAGCGCGGCGTCGGTCGCCTGGTGCGTCACCACCACCAGCGAGGCGTGCGACCCCTCCCCCTCCGGGTCCGTGACCAGCCGCTGGCGGACCGTCTCGATGGAGACCTCGTGCCGGGCGAACACCTGCGCCACCTGCGCCAGCACTCCGGGCCGGTCTGCGACGTCCAGGCTCACGTGGTACCGCGTGCGAGTCAGCCCCATCGGGTGCACCGGCAGGTCGGCGTACGAGGACTCCCCCGGCCCGCGGCCGCCGATGGCCCGGTGCCGCGCCACCGCGACGACGTCACCGAGCACCGCGCTGGCGGTGGGCTCGCCACCGGCGCCCTGGCCGTAGAACATCAGCTCGCCGGCCGCCTCGGCCTCGACGAAGACGGCATTGAACGCGCCACGCACCCCGGCGAGCGGGTGGCTGCGCGGGATCATCGCCGGGTGCACCCGCACGGACACGCCCTCCTTGACCCCGCCCTCCGCCGGGCCGCCCGTCCGCTCGCAGATCGCGAGCAGCTTGACCACGCAGTCCATGTCGCGTGCGGCGGCGATGTCGGCCGCCGAGACGTCGGTGATGCCCTCGCGGTACACCGCCGAGGCCGGCACGCGGGTGTGGAAGGCGAGCGAGGCCAGGATCGCGGCCTTGGCGGCCGCGTCGAAGCCCTCGACGTCCGCGGTGGGGTCGGCCTCGGCGTACCCCAGCGCCTGGGCCTGCTCGACCGCCTCGCTGAAGCCGGCGCCGGTGGCGTCCATCTGGTCGAGCACGTAGTTCGTCGTGCCGTTCACGATGCCAAGGACCCGCCGCACCCGGTCGCCCGCCATCGACTCGCGCACCGGCCGGACGATCGGGATGGCCCCGGCCACCGCGGCCTCGAAGTACAGGTCGACGCCGTGCTCGTCGGCCGCCGCGTACAGCGTGGGCCCGTCCTCCGCGAGCAGCGCCTTGTTCGCGGTGACCACCGAGGCGCCGTGCGCCATCGCCTGCAGGATCAGTGAGCGGGCCGGCTCGATGCCGCCGATGACCTCGACGACCAGGTCGGCGCCGGTCACCAGGTCCTTGGCGTCGGTGGTGAACAGCTCCGCCGGTACGCCGGTGGCGGCGCGGTCACGGCCGGTGCGTCGGACCGCGATGCCCACCAGCTCCAGTCGCCGTCCGACCCGTGCGGCCAGCTCGTCGGCGTGCGTGGTCAGCAGCCGGGCGACCTGCGTGCCCACCACGCCACAGCCCAGCAGCGCAACGCGCAGCGGCTCGCCCGCCGGTTCGACGGCCGGTCGGTCGGCTGGTGCGGGCACGGCTCCTCCTCCTCGTCTGCGGCGGTCATTGTCGCCGTCGTCCACGCTGCGGGCGCCCGCCGGTCCAGGATCCGGGACGAACTGACCGGGCGGTGCCCGGCGGTCAGCCCATGTCCAGGGCGAACAGGTCGTCCTCGGTCTCGCGGCGCAGCAGCACGCGGACCTCGCCGTCGCGGACGGCGAGCACCGGCGGTCGCGGCACGTGGTTGTACTGGTTGGAAAGGCTGCGGCAGTAGGCGCCCGTGCCCGGCACGGCGAGCAGGTCGCCGGGGCCGATGTCGGCCGGGAGGAACTCGTCCTTCACGACGACGTCGCCGCTCTCGCAGTGCTTGCCGACGACCCGCGACAGCAGCGGGCCGGCGTCCGAGCATCGGCCGGCGAGCGTCGCCGAGTAGTCGGCGTCGTAGAGGGCGGTGCGGATGTTGTCACTCATGCCGCCGTCGACCGCGACGTACCGGCGGGTGCCGCCGCCGTCGAGCCCGACGTCCTTCGTGGTCCCCACGGTGTAGAGGGTGAAGGTGCTGGGCCCGGCGATGGCGCGGCCGGGCTCGGCCGAGATGCGCGGGACGTCGACGCCGAGGTCGGCGCACTCCTTGCCGATGATCTCGGCCATGCCCCGGGCCAGCT
>DATFPQ010000159.1:0-8510 GCA_035264765.1 Actinomycetales bacterium
GGGGGTCGTCGTGCGGTTCATCGGTGGGGCAGCGCAGCAGCAGTACGTGGAGAAGACGCGGGCGTTGGAGGCGTCCCGGTGCCTGGTGGCGGGCATCGACGTCGGTAAGTACGAGGCCCTGTGCCTGATCGCTGATCACCGCGGGGAGCTTGTTGGGCAGCCCCTGACGTTTCGGTTGACGCAGGCCGGGGCGGTCGCGCTCGAGCGGCAGCTGGCAGCGGCTGTTCAGCAGCGGTCGGCGCTGTCGGTGCGTGTCGGGGTCGAGACTGCCGGGCACTACCACCGCGCGATCGTGTCCCGTCTGGTGATGGCCGGCCATGACCTCGTGGAGCTGAACCCGGCGCACGTGAAGGCGGCACGGGCCCAGCAGGGGGCACGGCGGCTGAAGACCGACCTGCGGGACGCGGCCGCGATCGTGGACCTGCTGATCAGCGGCGGCGGGCGCTCGCCACAGCAGCGGAGCGCCGCTCTGGTCGAGCAGCTGGTCTGGGCCGGGCTGCGGCGCCGCCGGATCCTGGCGCGGACCGCGCTGACGAACCAGCTGCTCGGGACGCTGGACCTGGTCTTCCCGGGCCTGGACGGCTGCTTCAGCGACCTGCTCGGCACCCGCGTCGGCCCGCTCCTGCTGCATGAGCTCGCCGACCCCGACCGACTCCACCGGCTGGGCGTCGCCGGGCTGCAGGCGTTCGTGGCCCGTCGCGGGGTCCGCCTCCAGGCCGCCAAGGCGCACCGGCTGCACCAGGCGGCGGCGGACGCGCTGCGCCTGCCCGCGGCCGAACGGGGCTGCCGGGCAGCCGTGCTGGCCGCGGATCTGGCGGTGCTGGACGTGCTCAACTCCCAACTCGCGCAGGCCGAACAACACCTGGCCGCGGTGTTGCCGCACACCCCCGCCGGGGTGCTGCTGAGCCTGCCCGGCGTCGGGGTCGCACGGGCGTCCAACTACGGCGCGGCACTCGGCGATCCGGCCCGGTTCACCAACGCCGACCAGGCCTACCGCGCCTCCGGGCTGGTCCCGGCCTCCTACGAGTCCGCCGGACGGGCCCGCCGCGGCCAAGGCATCAGCCGAGAAGGCAGCGCGCAGCTGCGCGAGGCGATCATCGAGCTCGGACGCGGACTGGCCCAGCGCGACCCCGACTTCGCCCGCTACCGCGCCAGCCTGACCAGCCGGATGAAGCCGCTGCAGGCCGCCATCGCCGTCGGACACCGCGCGCACCGGCTCGCGTTCGCGCTGATGCGCACCGGCGAGGCCTACGACCCCGTCCGGCTCGCCGAGTCGGTCACCACCGGCGGACACAGGAGGAGCAGAAGGCGGGCGGGCCCGTCAACAAACGACCGCGAAGCGGCTTGCCGGCACGACGTGACCCACCCGCCGGACCAGACGCTTCCGCGTTCCACAGCCCCAGGCAAGACCCCGCTGAGGACCTGACTCGCCCGGTGGCGGGGACCCGGACCGACGTCGATCCAGCTATGCGGCACGACCGGCACTCACGCGCCGACTCCTGACTGCGCGGCTAGCAGGACGCCGGGTCCCTCCCACTGAGCGAGTGCGCCCACGTTGCCTGCGCCGGCTCCAGCGAGCGCGCGTGATCAGCCTGCACCGCTGGGACGCCACCACACGCCGTCACCTCACAACGGGCCCCAGACGCCCGGTCCGCCGCGCGTCCCGAGCCTCATGCCCTCACGGCACTTGACGGCGAGCACCCGTTGCTAGCCTCCCGTGCCGCGCAGGGTCCGGAAGGTGAGGGAGTACCGCTCGGCCGGGACGGCGGGGATGCTGTGCTGCCACGCGGTGCGGGCGGGTCCGGCGAGCACGTAGCCCGAGCGCGGCTCGAGCGGCTGCTCGAAAACCCTGCGGCGGTCGCCGGTACCGCGCTGGAAACGCATCAGGCACGGCGAGCCGAGTGAGACGCCGACCACCTCGTCGAAGGCGACGGCGTCACGGTGCCAGCCGATCGTCGCGCCCGGCGGGTAGCGGGTGAGGAGTACCTCCGCCAGGTCGGCGGGAGCGCGGCCGAGCAGGTCGGCGGAGCGGGCGCGGACGTCGTCCAGCCAGTCCGGGACGGGCGCCCCAGGCGACACTCGGGCGGAGTCGTAGTCGTAGTCGACGCCGTAGTGCCGCACGACCCGGCGGGCGACCTGACCGTGCAGCCGGACCTCTCCGAACTCCAGGGACGCGAGCCGCTCGAGCAGCGCCGTCTCCTGCTCCTCGTCGAGCAGGTCGGGCAGGTAGCGCAGTCCCTCTGGCCGCTCCACGGTGCCGCGCATCCGTCCCATGCCGAGACGATAGGCCGGGCTGTGCGGGTCCCCGCGGACGGCTCTGCAAGAAAGGCTCATCGTGAAGGGTCCGTGATGATCTTGGGCACGAGCGCCGGTCGGCCCGCCTCGCCCGCGGTTACGCCGCCACACTGAAGCCGTGCCGTTCACCCTCTCCCACGTCGCCGCCGTCCTGCCGCTCCGCCGCGGCCGGGCGTCGCGCTGGGCGCTGCCTGCGGCACCGCTGATCCTGGGGTCGATGGCGCCCGACCTGGTGATGTTTCTCGGCCAGCCCGCGCTGCGGTCCACCAGTCACAGCCTCGTGGGGAGCGTCACGGTCGACCTCCCACTCGTGGCTGTGACCTGGCTTCTGTGGGTGCACCTGCTCCGCGACCCGGTGCGTCAGCTGCTGCCCGGCGTGGGCGCGCGCTGGCGGCCGGCGCGGCCGGGTCCGCGGAGCGAGCGGCTGGCTCGGTGGCTCGCCGCCGCGCTCGTCGGCATCGCGACGCACCTGCTGTGGGACTCCTTCACCCATCGCGACGGCTGGACGGTTCGCAACGTCGCCGCACTGCAGTCGCGGGTGCTGGACGTGCGGATCGCGGACTGGCTGCAGCTGGGGTCGAGCGTGCTGGGGCTGCTGGTGCTGGCCTGGTGGTCCGTGCAGTGGTGGCGACGGACGGAGCCGGAGCGGCCGGTGCCGCGCGCGCGAGGTGTGCTGCCGGTCGTCACCACGCTGGTCCTCCTCGCCGGCTTCGGCGGGGCGCGTCGGGCCGGGCCGATCTTCCCCGAGCTGGTGCGCGACCCCTTCGACGGTGGCGCCTGGCGCGCCTTCGTCACGCTCGGCTTGTTCGGCGCCGGTGCCGGCGCGTTGCTCGGGGTCGTCGTAGCCGCCGCGCTCTGGTGGCTGGTGGCGCCGGATCGGCTGACGGCCGGGCGGTAGCGCACGCGGCCGGCGGCGGGCCGGATGCCGGACCCGCCAGGGACGTACAAACGAGCGACGCCGCATCGGACGCCCCAGCGCGCTCGGCGTGGCATCGCTCGTGAGCAACGGCGCGGTCAGGCGGGAAGGTCCCGCCTCAGCAGGGCGACGTCGGAGACCAGCGTGATGTGGTCGTGCATCGCCTTCGACGCGGCGTCGGCATCCTGCCCGCGGATCGCCTCGGCGATCTTGCGATGGCTGGCCAGCGAAGCCTGCGGCCGGCCCGACTGGCCCAACGACTCCAGCCGGGTCTCGCGGATCAGCTCGGCGATCTCCTCCATCAGGCTGGCCAGCAGCGCCGAGTGGCCCGCGCGGGTGACGGCGGCATGGAACTGCTCATCGCCCTCGACGCCGCGACCGCCCGCGTCGATGTCCTTCGCCATGGCGTCCAGCGCGGCGTCGATCGCGGCCAGGTCCGCGTCGGTGCGGCGCTCGGCGGCCAGCGCGGCGAGCCGGCCCTCCAGGGCGTCCCGGGCCTCGATCACCTCGGGTAGCCGGTCCTGGTGCGCCCGCAACGCAGCCATGAGGTGCAGCCGGCTGACCGGCGCGAGCAGCACGGCGCCGTCCCCATGCCGGACGCTGACGGTGCCGAGCACCTCCAGCGCGACGAGCGCCTGGCTGACCGACGCGCGGCTCACGCCCAGCCGGGCGGCCAGCTCGCGCTCTGGTGGCAGCCGGTCGCCGGGGCGCAGCCCGGCCTCGACGACGTGGTCGTGGATGCGCTCGACGATCTGCTCGTACAGCTTTGGCCGGCTCACCGGACGCATAGCGGGCGCCATGCGGGTCAGTGTATTGACACCAGGCCCGCTGGACTAGAGGCTAGGCCACTGGTCCACCCAAGAGGCTGGGCCGGAGGGTCAACATGTCCGATATGCCGACGACGTCGTCGGCCGCCCGTGGAGCGCCATGTCACCAGAGATCGTCAGCATCGTCGCCCTGGTGGTGATGTTCGTCATCGCCACCTTCCTCCCGGTCAACATGGGGGCTCTGGCGTTCGTCGCCGCCTTCGCCGTGGGCACCCTGAGCCTGGGGATGTCGACCGACGACATCATCGCCGGCTTCCCGGCGGACCTGTTCCTCACGCTCGTCGGCGTGACGTACCTTTTCGCGATCGCGCAGAACAACGGCACCGTCGACCTGCTCGTGCGCGGCGCGGTGCGCGCGGTTGCCGGCCGGATCGCGCTCATCCCGTGGGTGATGTTCACCATCACGGGCATCCTCACCGCGATCGGCGCCCTCGGTCCCGCCGCCGTCGCGATCATCGCGCCGATCGCGCTCGGCTTCGCGGCGCGGTACCGGATCAGCGCGCTGCTGATGGGCATGATGGTCATCCACGGCGCGCAGGCGGGCGGTTTCTCGCCGATCAGCGTGTATGGCGTCACGGTCAACGGGGTCGTGGAGAAGGGCGGGCTCGACGTCCCGCCGATGGCCGTCTTCCTGTCCAGCCTGCTGTTCAACCTCGCCATCGGCGTCGGCCTGTTCCTGGTGCTCGGCGGCCGCGAGCTGCTCAGCCGGCGCGCTGACGTGGAGCCCGACGACATCCCGGCGTCCAGCAGCGGCGCCACGCCGGTTGGCACGGCACCGAGCGGTGCCGGGGTCGCGACCGCGACGCGGAGTGAGGTGAGCTCGAAGACCGGCACCTCCGGCGGGGCCACCCGTACCCAGATCGCCACCATCGTGGGCCTGGTGGCCCTCGCCGTCCTCTCGCTCGCCTTCGACCTGGACGTCGGCTTCGTGGCCATCACCATCGCCGTGATCCTGGCCCTGCTCTCGCCGCAGCAGCAGAAGGGTGCGCTCGGCCAGGTCAGCTGGTCGACCGTCATGCTGATCGGCGGCGTGCTGACCTACGTCGCCGTGCTGCAGGAGGCGGGCACCGTCAAGTACGTCGGCAACGGGGTCGCCGGCATCGGCGTCCCGCTGCTGGCCGCCCTGCTGCTCTGCTACATCGGTGGCGTCGTCTCGGCGTTCGCGTCCTCGACCGCCATCCTGGGCGTCACCATCCCGCTCGCCGTGCCGTTCCTGTCGGCCGGCGAGGTCAGTGCCACGGGTCTGGTCTGCGCCATCGCGATCTCGTCGACGATCGTCGACGTCAGCCCGTTCTCCACCAACGGGGCGCTGGTGCTCGCCAACGCGCAGGGCGTGGACCGCGACGTGTTCTACAAGCAGATCCTCAAGTACAGCGCGCTCGTGGTCGCCGTCGGGCCGCTGCTCGCCTGGGCGGTGCTGGTGCTGCTGCCCGGGATCGCCGGATGACTGCGGGACCGCTCGCGGGCACGGTCGTCGTCGACCTGACCCGGGCGCTCGCCGGGCCGCACGCCGGGATGATGCTCGGGGACCTCGGCGCCCGAGTTCTCAAGGTCGAGACCCCGGGAACCGGCGACGACACCCGCGGCTGGGGTCCGCCGTTCGTGCAGCCCGAGCAGGGCGCGCGCGAGTCGACCTACTTCCTGTCCACGAACCGCAACAAGGAGTCGATCGCGCTCGACCTGAAGAGCGACGACGGCCGCCAGACCCTGACCGCACTGGTCGAGCGGGCCGACGTCCTGCTGGAGAACTTCCGGACGGGCGTGCTCGACCGGCTGGGGTTCTCCATGGACCGGCTGCTCGAGATCAACCCGCGGCTGGTCGTGCTCTCGATCAGCGGGTTCGGGCACGACGGTCCCGAGGGCGGCCGGGCCGGCTACGACCAGATCGCCCAGGGCGAGGCCGGGTTGATGAGCCTGACCGGCTCGGCCCCGGACGACCCGCAGCGGGTCGGCGTGCCGATCGGCGACCTGCTGGCCGGCATGTACGGGGCGTACGGCGTCCTGGCGGCGCTGCTGGAGCGGGAGCGCACCGGCGTCGGTCAGGTCGTCCGGACCTCGCTGCTGGCCGCGATCGTCGGCGTGCACGCCTTCCAAGGGACCCGATGGACGGTCGCCGGCGAGGTCGGACGGGCCCAGGGCAACCACCACCCCTCCATCGCTCCCTACGGCCTGTTCCACTGCCGCGACGGCGCGGTGCAGATCTCGGTGGGCAGCGAGGGACTGTGGCAGCGGTTCTGCGCCGGCTTCGGGATCGACCCGGCCACCGAGGGCCTGGCCAGCAACTCCGAACGGGTGGCCGCCCGCGACCGGGTGATCGAGCTGGTCGAGGGCGCCTTCGCCGAGTGGGACGCCGAGCCGCTGCTGGCCCGGCTGGCGGAGGTGGGCGTCCCGGCCGGAAAGGTCCGCACGCTCGACGAGGTCTACGGCTGGGAGCAGACCCAGAGCCAAGGGCTGCTCGTCGACGTGGAGCACCAGACCCTCGGCCCGGTGACCCTCCCTGGCCCGCCGCTGCGCTTCTTCGCACCGACGGGGGAGGAGACCACCCGAACCTCCCACACGGGCCCCCCGGTGCTGGACGCCGACGCCGAACGCGTACGGAAGTGGCTGGCGGGGGAGCACGGGTGACGCCGGACCGGATCGGCGCTCAGGCGCTGCTCGACCTCGCGCTCGACCCGGGCAGCTTCGTCTCCTGGGACGAGCCGGTGGTCGACCCGCCGTCCACCGCGGACCCGACGTACGCCGGAGAGCTCGAGCAGGCCAGGAAGCGCACCGGGCTGGACGAGGCCGTGCTCACCGGCGAGGGCAGGCTGCACGGGCGCCGGGTCGCCGTGGTGGCCTGCGAGTTCGGCTTCCTGGCGGGCTCGATCGGCGTCGCCGCGGCCGAGCGCCTGGTGCGCGCGATGGAGCGCGCCACCCGGGAAGGGCTGCCGCTGCTCGCCTCGCCGGTGTCCGGCGGCACCCGGATGCAGGAGGGCACCGTCGCCTTCCTGCAGATGGTGAAGCTGTCCGCTGCCATCGCCAACCACAAGGCGGCGGGGCTCCCGTACCTGGTGTATCTGCGCCACCCGACGACCGGCGGCGTGCTGGCCTCCTGGGGGTCACTCGGCCACGTCACGGTGGCGCAGCCCGGCGCGCTCGTGGGGTTCCTGGGTCCGCGCGTGTACGAGGCGCTGTACGGCGAGCGGTTCCCCTCCGGCGTCCAGGTGTCGGAGAACCTGTTCGCCCACGGCCTGGTCGACGCCGTGCTGCCACCGGAGGACCTCGCCGCCGTGGTGAACCGGGCGCTCAACGTGCTGCTCGCCCCTCGCGAGGGCCTGCCCGGCGTACCCGAGCTGCCCACTGAGCCGCTGCCGGACGTCCCGGCGTGGGACTCCATCACCCGCTCGCGGCGGGTCGAGCGTCCCGGCATCCGGCGGCTGCTGCGGTTCGCGGCGTCCGACGTCGTCACGCTCAACGGCACCGGCCAGGGTGAGCGCGACCCCGGGCTGCTGCTGGCGCTGGCCCGGTTCGGCGGCGCGCCGTGCGTCGTCCTGGCCCAGGACCGCCGCGGCCAGACGGCGACCGAGCCGCTGGGGCCGGCCGCGCTGCGTGAGGCCCGCCGGGGCATGCGCCTGGCCGGCGAGCTGCGGTTGCCGCTGGTCACGGTCATCGACACGCCGGGAGCGGCGCTGTCGCAGGAGGCCGAGCAGGGCGGGCTGGCCGGCGAGATCGCGCGCTGCCTGGCCGAGCTGGTGATGCTCGAGGCGCCTACGCTGTCCGTGCTGCTGGGTCAAGGCTCGGGTGGCGCCGCGCTGGCGCTGGTGCCCGCCGACCGGGTGGTCGCAGCGCAGCACGCCTGGCTGTCCCCGCTGCCGCCGGAGGGCGCTAGCGCCATTGTGCACCGCGACACCGACCACGCTCCGCAGATGGCAGCGCAGCAGGGGGTTCGTTCGCGCGACCTGCTCGACGCCGGGATCGTCGACCGCGTGGTCCCCGAGCACCCGGACGCCGCCGAGGAGCCCGAGGAGTTCTGCCGGCGGTTGGGCCAGACGCTGCAGCACGAGCTGGTGCGGCTGCTGCAGGCCCCGGCCGGCGAGCGGCGGCAGGCCCGGCTGGACCGGTACCGCCGGTTGGGCCTGGCGGGAGAAGCTGGGCCTGACGGGACAAGCCTGACCGGCGAACCCTGACAGCGGATCGGCGCGGAATCGGCAAGGTCGCACCATGTCGGCCGGGCACCGCTCCCGTACGTTGCGGCCGTGCGCGCACTCGTCGCCCTGGGAGGCAACGCGATGACCAGGCCGGACGGCCTGGCGCGGCCCCAGGACCAGATCACGGCGATCGGCGCGGCGATGCAGCACGTCGCCGACCTGGTGGTGCGCGGCCACGAGGTCGTTCTGACCCACGGAAATGGTCCTCAGGTGGGCAACCTGCTGGTCAAGAACCAGCTGGCCGCCGCGGTCGTCCCGCCCGTGCCGCTGGACTGGTGCGTGGCC
>DATFPQ010000160.1:0-19392 GCA_035264765.1 Actinomycetales bacterium
CCTGTCGGACGACGTCGACGAAGGCCATCGCCGCCTCCACGGCCATCCGGTCCGCGAGTGGCGCGTCTGGTGCGGTCGCGTGCAGGTGGTAGCCCCAGGCGTCGTGCGCGACCAGCTGGGGCAGGGCCCGGGCCTCGCGGAGCATGTCGTTCACGGCGCCGGCCACGCCCTCCTCGTCCAGCCCCCACAGCCGGCGCAGCCGCGGACGCAGCGCCCGGACCTGCTCCAGCTCTTCCAGGTCGCCGCGACGGGTCCCGGTCCAGCCCCACTGTGCGACGAACGCGTCCAGCGCGGCGATGTCGGCGAGGTCGTCCCGGTCGGGCTGGTCGGTGTTCACCAGGGCGGCGGCCGCGGCGAGCGCGACCTCGGTGTCATGGGCAAAAAGCACCTTGACTCCTTTCAGAGACCGCCCTACGGTTGTCAGAAGTGTAACGCTGTTTGGTCCTTACGTCAGGAGGTGGACCGTGAAGCAGCGGATCGCGGGCGGTGCCGGCGTCGGTCTGGCGACGCTGTCGGCGGCGACCTTCGGGACGTCCGGCGCGTTCGCCACCAGCCTTCTCCTCGTGGGGTGGACGCCGGGAGCCGCGGTCACCGCCCGCGTGGTCACCGCCGCGCTGCTGCTCACCGTTCCCGCGCTGCTGCTGCTGCGCGGCCAGCGCACGCTGCTGCGGCGGGGCGCCGGGACGATCACGGCCTACGGCGTGGTGGCCGTGGCCGGTGCCCAGCTGTGCTACTTCAACGCGGTCCAGCACCTGAGTGTGGCTGTGGCGCTGTTGCTGGAGTACTCGGGCGCGCTGCTCGTGGTCGCCTGGCTGTGGCTGCGCCGCGGCCAGCGTCCCCGGCCGCTGACCGTGCTGGGGGCGGCAGTCGCCGTCACCGGCCTGGCGCTCGTCCTCGACCTCGCCGGCGACCACGCCCTCGACCCCGTCGGCGTGCTGTGGGGGCTCGGGGCGGCGGTCGGCCTGGCGGTGTACTTCGTGCTGTCGGCCGGCACGGAGGATGCCCTGCCTCCACTGGTCGTCGCCTGGGGCGGCCTGACCGTCGGTGGGGTGGCGCTGCTCGCCGCCGGGGCGGTGGGGGTCCTTCCGCTCGCGGCGCCGCGCACGGACGTCGAGCTGCTGGACGCGCAGGTGAGCTGGCTGGTGCCGGTGCTGGGCCTGTCGGTCGTCGCGGCCGTGGTGGCCTACGTCGCGGGGATCACCGGTGCCCGGCTGCTGGGCGCGAAGCTGGCGTCCTTCGTGGGGCTCACCGAGGTTCTGTTCGCGGTCGTGTTCGCGTGGCTGCTGCTGGGCCAGGTGCTGACGGCGGTGCAGCTGGCAGGTGGCGCCCTCGTGGTCGCCGGAATCGCGCTGGTCCGTCTGGACGAGCCGCGCTCGCCGCAGGTTCGGGCGGCGGCGTCCCCCGCGCAGGACGTCGTGGCGCTGGAGGGCTCGCGGCCGTGAGCGGGGGACCGGCTCAGGCGTCGGCCGCCGGGGTGGCGTCGGGCCCCGGGGTGCTGGCGGACGGGTCGGGCTGCGCGTCCGGCAGCGCGGCGGGTCCGGTCGCCGGCAGCAGCACGGTGGTGAGCACCCTGCGGCGTCGGCCCGGCGCGGGGTTGCGCTCCAGCCAGGGCTCGAGCACCGCGCTGACGTCCTCGACGCCGCGTCGAACCTCCTCGTCGGTCGCGTAGAAGACCGCCTGCCGGTATCCGACGACGTCGCGCTCGAAGTCGACGTCACCCGCCTCGACATAACGGTCGAAGTCGATGAGGACGCCGGCGACGAAGGCCACGAAGGCGCGGCGATGTTGGGCCGGGGACATCGCCCTCAGCTCGTCGGGGTCCACCGACGCCCGTGCGGGCAGCAGCGCGTAGCTGCGCTCGACGGCTCCGCGTACCCTGCGCTCGCCGGCGACCTCCAGCACCCCGGCCTCGACGAGCGTCGCCACCTGGCGGTACACCGTCGCCGCGGAGACGTCCGGGAGATGCTGCTGCAGCTGCGCGGTCGTCAGCTCGCGACCGCCGAGCAGGGTCTGCAGGATGCGCAGCCGTACCGGGTGCAGGAGCAGGTCCGCCGTCGATGTCTGCTGGCTCATGGCTCCACGTTCTCACACTTGACAGCGTTCGCACACTTGAGAATGATCAGTGCCATCCCGTCCTGGAGGAGTCAGTCATGAGTACCGTGCAGCTGGTGGGCGGCATCCTCGCCGTCCGCCTCACCCGCTTCGAGCGCGTCGGCGGTCTGTTGGGCGACCTCGACGTGCCGCTGGCCGCGGTCGTCTCGTCGGTCGCCGTCCCGGACGGGCTGCGGGCGGCACGCGGACTACGGGCTCCCGGCCTGGCGCTGCCGGGTCGGGTCAAGGTCGGCACCTGGCGCGGCCGGGCCGGGCGGAGCTACGTCGCAGTGCGCCGGGGGCCGGCGCTGAGGCTGCGGCTGCGGGGGTTCCGGTACGACACCGTCCTGGTCTCCACACCGGACGCCGAGCGGCTGGCTGCCGCCGTGCGGCCCTCGAAGCCGGGCCCGGACGCGGAGCCCATCGCGCCCGGAACCCGCGAGGTGACCTTCACCAGTGGTCCCCTCACTCTGGTCGGGACGCTGACCGTGCCGGCGCGCCAGCCCCGCGGAGCCGTCCTGCTCCTGGCCGGCAGCGGACCGATCGACCGCGACGGCAACCACCGACGGTTGCGGCTCGACATCCAGGCCCAGCTGGCGCGGGCGCTGGACGACGCGGGCTACGCAACCCTGCGCTATGACCGCCGTGGCGTGGGCGCCAGTGACGGCGAGTTCCTGCGAGCCGGGCTTCGCGACAATCTCGACGACGCCAAGGCGGCACTGGCCGCTCTGCGCGCCGAGACCGGCCTGGAGCCGCGGCGGACCTTCCTCGTCGGCCACAGCGAGGGTGCCCTCCTCGCGGCGTCGGTGGCTGCCGCCGAGCACGATCTGGGTGGTCTCGTTCTGCTGTCCTGCCCGGCGCGAACCGGAGAGCAGACCCTCCGGTGGCAGGCCGAGCGCATCCCCGCGACGCTCCCTCCCGCGGTACGGGCGCTGCTGCGGCTGTTGCGCGTCGACCTCGCGGCCAAGGTCCGCAAGAACCACGCCAAGCTCCGCGCGACGACCACGCCGGTGGCCAGGGTCGGTGGCGTCAGCGTCAATGCCCTGTGGTTCCGCGAGTTCCTGGACTACGACCCCCGGCCCGACCTCGCCCGGACGACGGCCCCCGTGCTCGCGGTCACCGGGTCGAAGGACCTCCAGACACCACCCGAGGACGTCGTGGCGATCGCCTCAGCCGCAGCCGGCCCGGTCGAGACAGTTGTCGTCGATGACGTCAGCCACATCCTGCGGTCGCAGAGCGGCGCGCTCACCCTGCGCAGCTACCGCAAGGACGTCCGCCGCCCGGTGGACCAGAGGCTGGCCCAGCTGGTGCTGCGGTGGCTGGACCAGCGAACCGACGCGAGGAACCCTTGACGAGCTCCCTTCGAGGAGGACGCTGGTCGGGGAGGGTTCTGCCACCCACTGCCCCCGTGCGCAGAGCGGACGGCCCTCGCCGGCTCCGGCCGATCCGTCCTGGAGGCCCCGATGGCCAAGCTCAGCGCGTTGGTGGCCGGCGCGGCGCTCGCCGTGACCGTCGCAGTGGTTCCCCTGCTCGGCTCGCCGAGCAGGAGCTCCGGCACCGGCGGGGGAGTGAGCATTGCCCTCTTGTCGAGCTCGGGAGGTGTCCACACCGGTGGCTCGTTGCTGCTGCGCTCGCCGCTCGTGGGCAGCCTGGCGGACGACCCCACCCTGTTCGGCGTCGTGCCGGGCACCGTCGACTGGACGGTGAGCCGCAGCCGGGTCGTGGTCCGCGCCGACGGCCGCCTGGACGCGCGGGTGCGCGGCCTGATTCAGCCCCGCGAGGGGAGCAACCCGATCTTCCTGCTCGCGGCCAGCCTGGTCTGCAACGGCCGGGTGGTCGACCGCACTGCGCCGGTGCCCTTCGACGAGTCCGGGGACGCCGACGTCCACGAGCGGCTGACCGTGCCTGACCGCTGTCTGGCACCGGCCGTCCTGCTGAACCCTCTGGACCGGGACGGGGTCTACATCGCCGCCAGTGGCCTCGTGCGCTAGGTCCGGACGTGCCTCGATGCGCTAGGGGCGCTGCGGCGAGGCGGGATGGACGGCCCGAGGGCGATGTCTTGACCGCCCCGCCTGAACCACGCGGCTGCCGGATCAGCCCTCTCCCGCGATCAACGACGCGCATACTGGGTCGGTCGGAAGGTTTCTCGAGCCCGCCGGTAGCGGTGAGCCGTCTTACGACGTACGCCCACTCCGGCCCGGCCGGAGAAGGCCCGTGCAGCATGATTTCCGAAACCGGCATCGACCAGACCAGTGCCGAGCTGCGGCGCGCGCTGGAGGACGCTGCCCACCTGGCGTGGCACGACGTCCCCGGTTGCGACGGGGTGAGTGTGAGCCTGATTCACGACGGCACCCCCAGCACCCTGTCGGCGACGCAGGACCGCATCCGCGAGCTCGATGGGGCGCAGTACGAGCGGGGTCACGGGCCCTGCGTGAGCGCCATGCGCGACCAGGAAGCGGTGACCGTCGAGGACTACAGCGTCGACGGCCGCTGGCCGGACGTCGCCGAGGACGCCCTGGCCGCGGGGATCCACAGCAGCCTGTCCATCCCGCTGGTACAGGGCCGCCGCACCATCGGCGGGCTGAACATGTACGGCGCGGCAGTGGCGGCGTTCACCGAGCAGTCGCGGCGTGCGGCCGAGACGTTCGCCCGCCAGGCCGCGTTGATGCTCGGCTACCTGCAGCAGCTGCACGTCGAACGCGCCGCCCATGCGCGCGAGCATCGGGTCGCCACGACCCTGCAACGGTCCCTGCTGCCCACCCTTCCGCACATCGAGGGCATCACCTGCGCCGCCCGGTACCTGGTCAGCACCGACCACGCCCAGGTCGGCGGCGACTGGTACGACCTGTTCTGCGTGCCGGACGGGGCGATCGGCATCGCCGTGGGCGACGTCATGGGCCACGACGTCGCCGCCGCGGCGGCCATGGGACAGCTGCGCAGCGTGCTGCGCTCGTACGCCTACGAGGGCAGCAGCCCGGCCGTGGTCCTGGACCGCCTGGACCGGCTCGTCCAGGGCTTCGACATGGCCGATCTCGCCACCGCGATCTACGGTCGCCTTCTCCTGCTCGGTAACGGGTCCGGGATGTTCGTGTTCGCCAACGCCGGACACCCCCCACCGCTGCTGCGGAAGGCGGATGGGACGGTGTCCTGCCTGGACCGTGGCGCGTCCCCGCTCATCGGCGCGCTGCCGCCAGGCGTCGGTCACCGGGCGGAGCGCGCCGAGATCCTGCCAGCCGGGTCCCTGCTGCTGCTGTACACCGACGGGCTCGTCGAGACCCGCGACCGTGACATCGACGAGGGCATCGGCCGCATCAGCGCTGCCCTGGCCGCCATGGACGGCGACCCCGGACCCGAGCAGGTGTGCGACGCGGTGACCGCCGAGCTCGTGGGAGCCGACCAAGGCGACGACGTAGCCCTGCTGGCCGTCCTGATCAACGACTCCACCGGCAAGGAGTCAGCCCCCTGTGCGGGTGACGTACCGAAAGTGGACGCGAAGCTGCCGCCACGAGCTTCCCGGACGTGACGAGCGCGTCGTCGGCAACAGGGTCCGACGGCACGCCGCTGCGCTCCTCGTCATCGGACGGCACACATGTGCTCGTCGACCGTGACGTCACACCTTCCGGTTTCGGGCGAGGAACTGTTGCAGGGCACAGGCAAGGCCGCTAGACAGGCCGGCTACGCCGGTGAATCGGTGAGCCGGATCTTCGGCTAGGGCGCCGTCGCCTGCGTTGCGGCGATCGAGGACGTGCAGGAAACGCTCGGGGAGCACCAGGGCTCCGTCGTCACGCGGGAACGGTTGCGCGACCGGGCCCGGCACACCACGGGTACCGACGACACCTCCCTTTACGGACGGCTGCAGGCCCTGGAGGAGCCGGATCACCGAAGAAGGCGCGGTGCCGTCGTGATGCCGGTGAGCCGTGGCGGGTGATTCGAGCTCGGCCTGCTGTCCGCCACGCTTTCAGCGAACGCCGCGGGGGCGTTCCTGTGCGGTCTCGATACGCGGAAAAAGACAACGGTGGCGCAACGCGTCTGGGACCGAGTCCAGCGAACGTGGATCTGAGTAGCGGAACCATCTCGCTGGCCGGACGGCTGGATGAACGCACCGCGTACCTGCTGGACGACGGCATCTCGCGCAGTTGCATGGAGACAATGAGCAGCAGAACTGGTCGGTTGGCGTCGCTGGGCTGTCCGTCCCCGACCATGCAGGGGTGCATGCCATCGGCCGCGCCTACCGCCGGGCGGAGAAATTCGGCAGTCCGCCCGTGAGCGGGCGCGCGGGCTCACGCGACGATCAGATACAGGCCGAAGCAGACGATGAGCCCGGCAGCAAGCACGCACAGCCCGGCAAGCGCCGAGCCGGAGGCGGTGTGCGTACCCGATGCGCCGCCGTCGCCCGGGCCGTCGACCTGCGGCTCCGAGCGGGCGGACAACCCGACGAGCGCGAAGGCGACGAGAAGGACGACGGTCAGGGCGGCGGTGGCCGCGACGAACGCAATCGCGGCCAACGTCGTCCAGTCGATGTGCACGACAAGCCCTCTCGTGGTCAGGCGGCCATGTCGGCGGCCACGTCGGCGGCCGCTGGGCGCGGTAGGTCATTGACGTTGGCCGCGGTGACCGCGTTGCGACGCGACGCGACGTAGATCCCCGAGGCCAGGGCGACCGCGCTCGCGGCGACGACGATCACGCCGACGGTGCCGGTCGCGGCCAGCCACGAGGCCGCGGCGGCCACGACCGCCGCCGACGGCAGAGTGAAGCTCCAGGCCAGCACGATCCGCCCCGCCATCCCCCAGTGCACCGACGCCAGCCGGCGACCCGCCCCCGCCCCGAAGATCGAGCCTGTGCACACCTGCGTGGTGGACAGTGGCAGCCCGAGGTGGGTGGAGGAAAGGATCACCGCGGCGCTGGTCGTCTCGGCGCTGAAGCCCTGGATCGGGTGGATGTCGCTGACGCGCCTGCCGAGGGTCCGGATGATCCGCCAGCCACCCATGTAGGTGCCCAGCCCGATCGCCATCCCGGCGGCCAGGACGACCCAGAACGGTGGCGGCGAGCCCGGCGCCAGCATGCCTGCGGTGATCAGCGTCAACGTGATCACGCCCATGGTCTTCTGCGCGTCGTTGGTGCCGTGGGCCAAGGCGACCATCGACGCCGAGACCCTCTGGCCGAGCCCGAAACCCCGGCTGGCGGCACCGGGTTCGGCCCGGGCGGCGACCCGGAAGGCCAGGTAGGTCGCGGTCATGGCGATCAGCGCGGCGACCACGGGGGACAGCAGAGCGGGCAGGATGATCTTGTTCAGTACCGCATTGAAGTTGATCGCACCCACGCCGCCCGCCGCCCAGGTCGCACCGATCAGACCGCCGAAGAGCGCGTGCGACGAACTGGAGGGCAGCCCCAGGAACCAGGTCACCAGGTTCCACAAGATGGCTCCGACCAGCCCGGCGAAGATCACGACCGGGTTGATGAGTGTCTCGTCCACCAGTCCGCCCGAGATCGTGTTCGCCACCTGGACCGACAGGAAGGCCCCGATCAGGTTCAGGCACGCGGCGATCGCTACGGCTGTCTTGGGTCGGAACGCGCCCGTCGCGATCGACGTGGCCATGGCGTTGGCCGTGTCGTGGAAACCGTTCGTGAAATCGAAGGCCAATGCGGTCACTACGACCACGACGACGATCAACGATGTGTCCATGGACCGCGCCCCTCGATCGGCCGACCGGAGCTCTCCCGGCCGACGTCGACGCCGTTGCGGCTGTGCCGATCGCCGTGAACCTGAGCCTGCGACGTCGCCCCCGTGCGGTCGCCGGTCGGGGAACCCTGCCGGTCGGGGCCGCCGAGGACTTCGTCGGGCGGGCACACCCCGGCTTCGGACCGTTGCATGGCCGGGAGGAACAGTCCGACCACAACCCGGAGAAGGACCGCGACCAGCATCGCGCGCTCCTCTCCCGGACGGCCGGGCGACACCCTCGCGCCGTGCTGTGTGGGCGCTGCAGGGTCCCGAACGCAGAGTGACGGCCATCCGGTCGGAGGCACATCACCCGTCGAGGACGAGCGGCGGTTGTGGGGCCGGCGCCACACACACAGCGGCCGCCCGGTCTCATGACCGAGCGGCCGTTGTCGTGGCGTCTGAGTCTCCTCGCTGGGCTCGGGCAGGGGCCCGCCGGGACGTTCCGCCACCGGCAGGCGCGGGTCCTCAGTCCCGGCGGTCCTCGCGGCGGTCCTCCCGCCGGTCCTGCCGGCGGCCCACTCCGTGCGCGACGACCGCCACGGTCGCCGCGGTGGCGGCGGTGCGCCTCACTGGCGCGCCACCGATCACGCCCCCCCGGCGCATTCTTCTGGCTGCCAACGGCATGTCACTCACCTTCCTTGTCGGCCTCGCCCGTGTCGGCGTCGTCGGCCTCGACGGCGGCCAGCAGCGCCTGGATCGGGATCCTTCCGCTGGCCACCAGCTGACCGCCGGCGCGGCGCACGGCCGACGCGAACGGTGCCGCCCACCGGTTCTCCCAGACCAGCAGCGCCGCGGTGCTGCCCGGCTCGACCGCTGCCGCGACCGCGTTCACGTCGTCCTCGCTGAGCAGCATCGCCAGCTCGGTCTCATACGACCGGAGACTTCCCATCTCGCTCTCGTCCAGGTCGCTGAGCTCGAAGGACTCCAGCGCACCGTCCTCGTCCTTCCTGATCAGCAGAAGATCCAGGACGCGAACCGTGCCGCGTTCCACCAAGTCATCGAGGATCGGGGCGATCTCACCCTTGAACCTGCTGCCCTGGAACTCCACCACGATCCAGTCGACCGGGCCCAACTCGTCCAGGGCCTCGGGTGCCTGCTCGGCCAGTTGCTGTGTCACGTCACCACCGCCTGCTCTCACGACCACCGGGGTGCCCGGCAGCGTGCTCGGAAGGCTTGCGCGTCGGCCAGGCGCCGGCATCACCCGGCGAGGACGAGAACGCCCAGCTCGTACGGCCCCAGCCCGCCACCCCGCCTCCTACGAGCGCGTCGCCGTGGTCACGACGAGGACTGGCTTCGCCCCGCGCTCGGCGTGTTCTCCGTGCTGGTCGCGGGGCAGCTCCGGGCCTTTCCGGTCGCTCAGCTGGCGGCGGCGAGGGAGTGGTAGGCCACGGTCGACGGCGCGGGCGCGGGCGCCGGCGACGACGCGTAGCGGCGCGTGACGCGCGGGCGGCGCGGGCGGGCTGAGCGACTGCAACACCTTCGCCACCCCCGGGCACCTGGGCGCCTACGCCGCCCTGGCACCTACCAGCACGGCCGTGCCATCACACCGACCGCTCGTGTGAGCGCCAGACCTGAGAGAGCATGGTGGCCGCGCCACCGGACCCGTCATTCGAGGTGAGAAGAAGGGACGGCCGTGACCAACCGCCTGGCCGCCGCCACCAGCCCCTACCTGCTGCAACACGCGGGGAACCCGGTGGACTGGTGGGAGTGGGGCGACGAGGCCTTCGCGGAGGCCCGGCGCCGGGACGTTCCGGTGCTGCTCAGCGTCGGTTACGCCGCCTGCCACTGGTGCCACGTGATGGCGCACGAGTCCTTCGAGGACGCCTCCACCGCCGAGCAGATGAACGCCGGCTTCGTCTGCGTGAAGGTCGACCGGGAGGAGCGTCCCGACGTCGATGCCGTCTACATGGAGGCCACCGTCGCGCTCACCGGCCACGGCGGCTGGCCGATGACGGTGTTCCTGACCCCGGAAGGGCACACCTTCCAGGCCGGCACCTACTACCCGCCGCAGCCCCGGCAGGGCATGCCGTCGTTCCGGCAGCTGCTCGCGGCGGTCTCGCAGGCCTGGACGGACCGGCGCGACGAGGTGGACCGGGCCGGGCAGCGGATCACCGGGGCGCTGCTGGAGCAGCGCAGCCCCGGTGGCGCGGGTGAGCACTGGGCTGCACCGAGCCCGGAGGACCTGGAACGGGCCGTGCAGGCGACGGCGCGCGCCCACGACCAGCGGAACGGCGGGTTCGGGGGCGCGCCCAAGTTCCCGCCGTCCATGGTGCTGGAGTGGCTGCTGCGCCACTCGGCCCGGACGGGTGCGGACGTCCCGGGAAGCAGCGGCGACCTGGCCCTGCGGATGACCGGCAACACGCTGCGGCACATGGCCTACAGCGGCACCTACGACCAGGCCGAGGGGGGCTTCGCACGCTATGCCGTCGACGCGGAGTGGGTCGTGCCGCACTTCGAGAAGATGCTGTACGACAACGCGCAGCTCGCCCGCGTGTACCTGCACTGGTGGCGACTGACGGCCGACCCGGTGGGCCGGCGCGTCGCCGAGGAGACCTGCGACTGGATGCTCGAGCGGCTCGGCACGGCCGAGGGCGGCCTCGCCAGCTCGCTGGACGCGGACACCGAGGGCGTCGAGGGTCTGACCTACGTGTGGACGCCGGACCAGCTGGTCGAGGTGCTCGGCCCGGACGACGGCGCCTGGGCGGCGCAGGCGCTCGTCGTGACGCCGGCCGGGACCTTCGAGCACGGCACCTCGACCCTGCAGCTGCGGCTCGACGTCGACACGGAAAGGGCGAACCCGCGGGACGTGGACCGCTGGCGTGAGATCCGGGCGCGCCTGCGCGAGGTGCGGGCCGCTCGTCCGCAACCGGGCCGGGACGACAAGGTCGTGGCGGCCTGGAACGGCCTGGCGATGGCGGCCCTGGCCGAGGCCGGGGCGCTGCTAGGCCGGCCGGACCTGACCGACGCCGCCCGCGCCGTCGGTGCCCTGCTGCTGGACGTCCACGTGGTCGACGGACGGCTGCGGCGCGTGTCCCGCGACGGCGCGGTCGGGGAGCCGCCCGGCACCCTGGAGGACCACGGCGACGTCGTGGAGGGCCTGCTGGCGCTGTACTCGGTCACGGGGGAGCGGCGCTGGGCGGACGGCGCCCGGGTCCTCGTGGGTGAGCTGACGTCGCGGTTCTGGGACGAGGCCGCGGGCTTCAGCGACACGGCCTACGACGCCGCGGACCCGCGGCTGTGGGAGGCGTCCGGTAACCGGCCGCGGGCCGCGGACCCTGCCGACAACGCCTACCCCTCCGGTCCCTCGGCCGCGGCCGGAGCGCTGGTCTCGTGGGCCGCGCTGAGCGGCGACGGCCGCTGCCTCCACCTGGCCGTGCAAGCGCTCGATGCCACCCGCCGGGTCGCCGCGGGCGCGCCGCGGTTCGCCGGCTGGGGGCTGGCCGTTGCCGAGGCACTGGCCGACGGGCCGCGCGAGGTCGCGGTGGTCGGAGACCCCGACGATCCCGGCACCCAGGCCCTCTGGCTGGAGGCCCTGCGCGGCACTGCACCGGGGCTCGTCGTCGCCGCCGGGCCGCCGGACATGGAGCCCGCGGTGCCCCTGCTCGAGGGACGTGGCCTTATACGTGGCCTGCCCGCGGCCTATCCATGCGTGGCGCAGCGATGCGACCTTCCGGTGACCGACGTGACCCCAGTCCGCGACTTCGCCCGGCCGCACGAGGTGCGGCTCCCGACCCCGCAGGAGGCCTGAGTGACCCGCTCGCAGGAGGTGCTGGAACCGCCGATCGAGGACGGCGTGGTGGCCGGCTTCGACGGCTCGCAATCGTCGCTGTGCGCGGTGGAGGCGGGTGCAGACCAGGCCGTGTACCGCGGCTGCACGTTGCACGTCGTCCGGGCCTGGATGCTGTCGAGCGCCGCCTCGGAGACCGATGCGCCGGCCGGGACGGTCCCCAGCCTCGCCGAGGTGGAGGAGGCGGTGCGTGCTTCGGTCGAGCGGGCCGTGGCGTACGCCGGCAAGGGCCGCCCGACCCTGGACGTGGTGGGCCACGTCCATCACGGCAAGGGGGCGCAGACCCTGGTCGAGGCGTCGCGGCGGGCCGAGCTCGTCGTGGTCAGCCGGCGGGGCCAGGGCGGGTTCGTGAACTTGCTACTTGGGGCCACCGCGGACCAGGTCGTGCGGTACGCGCCGTGCCCGGTGCTCGTCGTCCGCCCACTGGACGCCGGCTGAGCGGCGTCCACGGATCCCGGCTGAGCGCCACCCACGGATGCTGGCTGGGCGGCGTTCGCCGATTGCCTGGGCTCAGTGGTGCCGGTACACCGCGAAGGAGACCGCGATGTAGTGCACGGTGAACGCCGCGACCGTGCAGGCGTGGAACACCTCGTGAAATCCGAACCAGCGCGGGCTCGGGTTGGGACGCTTCAGGCCGTAGATCACGCCGCCCACGGTGTACAGCAGGCCGCCGACGACGATCAGCGTGAGCAGGGCCACGCCACCCTCGCGCAGGAAGTCCGGCAGGTAGATGACCGCGACCCAGCCGAGCGCGATGTACACCGGCGTGTACAGCCACCGGGGGGCACCGACCCAGAACACCCGGAAGAGCACGCCGCCGAGGGCGCCGAGCCAGACGATGAGCAGCAGGGTCCGCGCCCGACCGGGGTCGAGCAGCAGCGCCGCGAAGGGGGTGTAGCTGCCCGCGATGATCAGGAAGATGTTCGAGTGGTCCAGTCGCTTGAGCACTCCCTCGACGCGCGGCGACCAGGTGCCCCGGTGGTACAGAGCGCTCGTGCCGAACAGCAGCGCCGCGGTCAGCGTGAAGATGCCGGCGCTGACCCGGCCGGCGGACGTCGGCGCGACGGCGGTCAGGACGATGCCGGCGGCCACGGCGACGGGGAACGTCCCGGCGTGCAGCCAACCCCGCAGGCGCGGCTTGACCGCGGCCACCGCATCGCTGACGGCGTCCCCGACGGCGTCGCCGATCCGGCCGGCCCGGCTCTCATCGGGTGTCCCGTGGCGGTGCGGCGCGCGTGGGGTGTCCATGGTCACTCCTCCAACTTACGCTGCCGTAGGTTGCGGCGTCGCATCCGCAACGTGCTGCCCCCCGTGGTCGCCTGCCCGAACGGACGGTGCGCACGAGTCCATCGTGCCGCTGCAGCGGGGGCCGGAGAGGGATTGCGGGAGTAGCGTGACGTTCACCACCCCCGCCCGCAACCGTGACGACGCACGGCCGTCCGGGGATTCCCGGCTGGACGACGAGAGGACCTGTGCCGTGGGGCTGCGGCAGCTGGCGTACGGGGTCTACGAGCGGCGGCTGGCCGCCTCGCTGGACCCCGCCGCGGTGCCGCGTCACGTCGGCGTGATCGTCGACGGCAACCGCCGCTGGGCGCGGGCGGCCGGTGCGGACTCCGGCGCGGGGCACGCGGCCGGCGCCGACAACATTGAGCGGCTGCTCGAGTGGTGCGAGGAGGCCGGTGTCGAGGTCGTGACGCTTTGGCTGCTGTCGACCGAGAACCTCAACCGGTCGCCCGAGGAGCTGAGGGTGCTGCTCGGCATCATCGAGGATCTCACCGAGCGGATCGCGGCGACCGGGCGCTGGCGGCTGCACCCGGTGGGGGCGCTGGACCTGCTCCCGGACTCGACCTCCGCGCGGCTGAAGGAGCTCGACGAGGCGACCCGGCAGGTCGGCGGGCTGACGGTGAACGCGGCGATCGGCTACGGCGGACGCCGGGAGATCGCCGACGCCGTGCGCTCGCTGCTCCAGGAGCACGCCGCCCTCGGGACCTCGATCGAGGAGCTCGCCGGCATCCTGGACGTCGACCACATCTCCGAGCACCTCTACACCCGGGGCCAGCCAGACCCGGACCTGGTGATCCGCACGTCCGGCGAGCAGCGGCTCTCCGGTTTCCTGCTCTGGCAGAGCGCGCACAGCGAGTTCTACTTCTGCGAGGCCTACTGGCCGGACTTCCGCAAGGTGGACTTCCTGCGGGCGCTGCGGTCCTACGCGCAGCGGGAGCGACGTCACGGCGCCTGACGGCGGGCGGTGGTGATCGGTGCTGCAGCGGTGCTGCACCGGTGCGGCGATCGGGTGAATGGCGGCTGGAAATCGCGGCGTGTCTGCCAGGCGCCCACAGGCGTCGGCGTACCGTCTGCCGGGACGGGCGCCGCACCCGCGGCTCCGTTCGGGAGGCCCACCGTGAAGCGACCCCTCGGTCGCGGAGGGGGTCGGCGCTCGGCCCCTGGTGGGCCCGGTCCCGGCACCTGACCCGCGAGCCGCGCCGGGCGTGCCGCCTGGCCAAGGGGAGTCCGACATGGCCACTGACCGCCGTACGTTCGTCCTCGACACCTCGGTCCTGCTGTCCGACCCGCGAGCCATGCTGCGGTTCGCCGAGCACGAGGTGGTGCTGCCGGTCGTGGTCGTCACCGAGCTGGAGGCCAAGCGGCACCACCCCGAGCTCGGGTACTTCGCCCGCCAGGCGCTGCGGCTGCTGGACGACCTGCGGGTGCAGCACGGCCGGCTGGACGCCCCGCTGCCGCTCGCGGACGGAGGCTCGCTTCGGGTCGAGCTGAACCACACCGACCCGACGGCGCTGCCGGCCGGCGTACGCCTCGGAGACGCCGACACCCGCATCCTGGCGGTCGCCCGCAACCTCGCCGACGAGGGACGAGCCGTCACGGTCGTGAGCAAGGACCTGCCGATGCGGGTCAAGGCGTCAGCCTCTGGGCTCGCGGCCGAGGAGTACCGGGCCGCCCTCGCCGTGGACTCCGGCTGGACCGGCCTGGCAGAGGTCGAGGTCGGGTCGGACGCCGTGTCCTCCCTGTACGAGCACGGCCGGCTGGAGCTGTCGGAGGCGGCCGACCTGCCCTGCCACACCGGCGTCGTGCTGGTCTCCAGCCGCGGCAGCGCCCTGGGACGGGTCGGGCCGGACAAGGCCCTGCGGCTGGTCCGCGGCGACCGCGACGCCTTCGGCCTGCATGGGCGCAGCGCGGAGCAGCGGATCGCGCTCGACCTGCTGCTCGACCCCGACGTCGGCATCGTGAGCCTCGGCGGCCGGGCCGGCACCGGCAAGAGCGCCCTCGCGCTGTGCGCGGGCCTGGAGGCGGTAATGGAGCGGCGCCAGCACCGCAAGGTCGTGGTCTTCCGGCCGCTGTACGCCGTAGGCGGTCAGGAGCTCGGCTACCTGCCGGGCAGCGAGACCGAGAAGATGGGTCCCTGGGGCCAGGCGGTCTTCGACACGCTCGGCGCCCTGGTGAGCACCGAGGTGGTCGAGGAGGTGCTCGACCGCGGCATGCTCGAGGTCCTCCCGCTCACCCACATCCGTGGCCGGTCCCTGCACGACTCCTTCGTCGTGGTCGACGAGGCGCAGTCGCTGGAGCGGAACGTGCTGCTGACGGTGCTGTCGCGGGTGGGCCAGAACTCCCGCGTGGTGCTGACGCACGACGTGGCTCAGCGCGACAACCTGCGGGTGGGCCGACACGATGGGGTCGCCGCCGTGATCGAGGCGCTCAAGGGGCACCCGCTGTTCGCCCACGTGACGCTGACCCGGTCGGAGCGGTCCCCGGTCGCGGCGCTCGTCACCGAGCTGCTGGAGGACCTGCAGGTCTGACCGGCGGGACGACGGTCCCCGCGGCACGACGTCCCCCACGGGGCTCCGCGACGAAGACACCGGGCCCCCGAGAGGGCACTTGAAGGCTGAACTTTGTGTTTAGCGTCACAATTCAAGCGCAGCGTAGCCGGTTGTCACCCTCCGTCGAGATTCCTGTGAAGAATGTGTGAAGACGATTTTGCCGAGGCTTGAACTAAGCCTCACGGTAGAGGGGACCTGAGCACCTCGGGTCGACCGCTGGGCCGCCGCGTCAACGGCTGGTGCACGGCGGTCACGGGCGCCGCGTGCGTTCCGGTTCGGATGGCCCGAGAGGCTGTCGGGCTTTCGCCCGGACCCGAGGTGACGTGTTGACCGTGCTCGCCCCGTACGCGGGAGCGCGGCCTACCGGGAGCCCCGATGACCCCCCTTGCTGCGCTCAAGCGCGCCCTGAACCGCCCGCTCGTGTCCGGAACGACCGCCCTGCTGGTGTCCGCGTCCCTGGCCGGCGGTGTCGCCGTCGCCGTCGACCGGCCCAGCTCGGCCAATGCCGCCACCACCTCGAACCAGGCCACCGAGGCCGCCCGCGCCCAGGCGGCCGCGCAGGCGGAGGTCGCCCGCCGGGCTGCCGCCGCCCGTCAGGCTGCCGCCGCGAAGGCTGCCGCCGCGAAGGCCGCGGCCGCGAAGGCAGAGGCCCAGCGCAAGGCCGCCGCGAAGGCGAAGGCCGAGGCCGAGGCGAAGGCCGCCGCGAAGGCGAAGGCCGAGCGCAAGGCCGCGGCCAAGCGCAAGGCCGCCGCCCGGGCTGCTGCCGCCCGAAAGGCGGCCCGCCGGGCCGCTGCCGCCCGCAAGGCCGAGCGCGCGGCCGAGCGCCGCGCGGCCGAGCGTCGCGCCCAGAAGCGTCGCGCGGCCAAGCGCAAGGCCGCGGCCCGCAGCCAGCGGGTGTCCCGCTCGACCGAGCGCCGTGCGGTGTCCGGTGGCAGCCCCCGCGCCATCGCGCGCAGCATGGTGGCCTCGCGCGGCTGGGGCTCGAGCCAGTTCGGCTGCCTCGACCGGCTCTGGAACAAGGAGAGCGGCTGGAAGGTGACCGCCAACAACCCGTCGTCGAGCGCCTACGGCATCCCGCAGGCGCTGCCCGGCAGTAAGATGGCGAATGCCGGCCCGGACTGGCAGCACAATGCCCGCACCCAGATCACCTGGGGCCTGAACTACATCTCCGCCAGCTACGGCACTCCCTGCGCCGCCTGGGCGCACAGCCGCGCCAGCAACTGGTACTGAGCAGCACCTGCTCTGCAGCAGGACGAACCCGCCCCCGGCAGCAGCCGGGGGCGGGTTCGTCGCGTCTGGGCCGGTCAGGACGACGGCGGCCGGGTCATCGCGAGGACGTCGAGGGCAGCGTCGAGCTGCTCCACAGTGAGGTCCCCACGCTCCACGAACCCGAGGTCCAGCACGGCCTGGCGGATCGTCGTCCGCTCCGCGACCGCCTTCTTCGCGACCTTGGCCGCGGCCTCGTAGCCGATGTAGCGGTTGAGCGGGGTCACGACGGACGGTGAGGACTCTGCCAGCTCGCGGCAGCGCTCGACGTCGGCGGTGAGGCCGTCGACGCACCGGTCGGCCAGCAGCCGGGATGCGGCGGCCAGCCACCGACAGGACTCCAGGACCGCCTTGCCCATCACCGGCATCATCACGTTGAGCTCCAGGGTCCCGGACGCGCCGGCGAACGTCACCGTGGCGTCGTGCCCGATGACGTGGGCGCAGACCATGAGGGTGGCCTCGGGGACGACCGGGTTCACCTTGCCGGGCATGATGCTCGAGCCCGGCTGCAGGTCCGGCAGGGCCAGCTCGCCGAGGCCGGTCCGGGGTCCCGACCCCATCCAGCGCAGGTCGTTGCAGATCTTGACCAGGCTGACCGCCACTGTCCGCAGCTGCCCGGACAGCTCCACCAGGCCGTCCCGTGCGCCCTGTGCCTCGAAGTGGTCCCGTGCCTCGGTCACCGGTAGACCGGTGGCCGAGGCGAGGTCCGTGACCACGGCTGCCGCGAACCCGGGCGGGGTGTTGACGCCGGTCCCGACGGCGGTGCCGCCAAGGGGCAGCTCGGCCACGCGCGGCAGCGCCGCCTGCAGCCGCTCGATGCCCCGCGCCACCTGGGCCGCATAGCCCCGCAGCTCCTGGCCCAGGGTGACCGGTACGGCGTCCATGAGGTGCGTCCGGCCCGGCTTCACCACGTCGTCCAGCTCGCTGGCCTTGCGGCCGAGCGACGCGGACAGGTGCTCGAGGGCCGGCACCAGGTCTTGCACGACGGCACCGGTGGCGGCCAGGTGCAGGGCCGAGGGGAAGGTGTCGTTGCTGGACTGCGAGGCGTTGACGTGGTCGTTGGGGTGCACCCGCTCGCCGCGAGCCGTGGTGGCGAGGGCGGCTACCACCTCGTTGACGTTCATGTTCGTCGAGGTGCCGGAACCGGTCTGGAACACGTCGATGGGGAACTGGTCGTCGTGCTCGCCGGACGCCACGGCCTCGGCGGCCTGGGCCACCGCGGCCGCGAGGTCGTCGTCCAGCACCCCGAGCCGCGCGTTGACCCGGGCGGCGGACGCCTTGATCCGGGCGAGGGCGTGCACGACGTCCGGGTCGATGGCGAGCCCGGAGATCGGGAAGTTCTCCACCGCCCGCTGGGTCTGCGCACCCCACAGCGCGGCGGCCGGAACCCGGACCTCGCCCATCGTGTCGTGCTCGACGCGGTACTCCTCGGCCCGTTCGGTGCTCTGAGCGCTCATGCGGCTCATCGTGGCGCGAGGGCGGAGCGGAGGCGAGCCGGGTGTGGCCTGCGGAGCCGTCACGGCGCGGGCCGAACGTCGTCGGGCAGATCCCCGACGGTCTCGACGACGCTGACCCTGCCCTCCACCAGCCGGTACACCAAGCCCACCACGGCACATCGGCCTTCGCGCACGGCCCCGGCGAGCACGGCGGACCGGTCGACGAGCAGCCGGACGGTCTGGCGCACATGCTCGGCCTCGATCTCGTCGGCGGACGTGAGTCCCTGCCGCTGCGCGGCCAGCACGCTGGGAGTGACTCGCTCGACGATGTCCCGGATGAACCCTGCGGGCAGCATCCCGTCGGTCACTGCCTCCATCGTGGCGCCGACCGCGCCGCAGGAGTCGTGACCGAGGACGACCACCAGCGGGATAGCGAGGTTGGCGACGCCGAACTCGACCGACCCGAGGACCCCGCTGTCGACGACGTGACCGGCGGTTCGGACGACGAACAGGTGCCCCAGCCCCTGGTCGAAGACGAACTCCGCCGCGACGCGGGAGTCGCCGCAGCCGAAGACCAGCGCGAACGGCCGCTGCTGGTTGGCGAGCTCGGCGCGCCGGGCCAGGTCGTGCTCGGGCTCGTGCCGGCGACCGGCGGCGAACCGGGCGTTGCCTTCCAGGAGGGTCCGCCAGGCGTCCGCCGGCGTGGCGACGGACGTCCCCGCGGCGTCTCGGGTCGGGGCTTGGTCTGGCGTCGGCTCCGTCACGTCCCCATCCTGGCTGGAAGCCTTTGGATCCGCGTGCCCGGGGTGGCGGCGGACCGGTCTTTCGGCCGGCGGACGTCGATGGTTTGGTCGCGCGGTCATCGGCCAGGGCAGGTGAGCATGCTGCTCGCGAGGGGTTTCGACGTGGTGGCGAAGGAGTCGTTTCCCTTGTCGTCGACTGGAACGAAGGCAGGGAGGTCCTGAGCCCACGGCCGCCTGCAACCACTCGGCGAGGGAGCCGTCCGGCCGGCGGTGGTCGGCCCCAATGAGCCCGACGCGCAGCCGTCCGGCGTCTTGCCAGCCGGCGTAGTACACGGCGTGGTCCCGGACGTACTGCGCCATCGGGTCTCCGGCGCCCAGGCGCTCCTTCATCTTGGCTTGGGCGATGTCGTGCGAGACGACGAGCGAGCCGGACACTCACAGCCGCGCGGTGACTGGATGCCGGTGAGCAGGAGCCGCCGGTGCCGGGAAGCCAGCACCACCGGGTCGTCGTGGCATA
>DATFPQ010000161.1:0-22872 GCA_035264765.1 Actinomycetales bacterium
AAAGCCCGTGGTCCTGGCCGCCAACAAGGTCGACGGCCCCAGCGGCGAGGCGGACGCGGCGATGCTGTGGTCGCTCGGCCTCGGCGAGCCGCACCCGGTCTCCGCGATGCACGGCCGGGGGAGCGGCGACCTGCTGGACGAGGTCCTCGCCGTGCTGCCCGAGGTCTCCAAGGTCGGCGGCGAGTACGAGCCGGGTGGACCCCGCCGGGTCGCGCTCGTGGGCCGGCCGAACGTCGGCAAGTCGAGCCTGCTGAACAAGGCCGTGGGCAGCGAGCGGGTCGTGGTCGACGAGGTCGCCGGCACGACCCGCGACCCGGTCGCCGAGCTGGTCCAGCTCGGCGGGCGCACCTGGCGGTTCGTCGACACCGCCGGGATCCGGCGCCGGGTGCACCAGACCCGCGGCGCGGACTTCTACGCCTCGCTGCGCACCCAGACCGCTCTGGAGAAGGCCGAGGTCGCCGTCGTCCTGATCGACGCCGGGACGCCGATCAGCGAGCAGGACGTCCGGGTGGTCCAGCAGGTGATCGACGCGGGCCGCGCGCTCGTCATCGCCTACAACAAGTGGGACACCATCGACGAGGAGCGCCGCTACTACCTCGAGCGGGAGATCGAGACCGAGCTCGTGCAGGTCCAGTGGGCGCCCCGGGTCAACATCTCGGCGCGTACCGGCCGGCACCTCGACCGGCTGGTGCCCGCGCTGGACCGCGCGCTGGAGTCCTGGGAGACCCGGATCCCCACCGGCCGGCTGAACGCGGTACTCGGCGAGCTGGTGGCCGCGCACCCGCACCCGGTCCGCGGCGGCAAGCAGCCCCGAATCCTGTTCGCCACGCAGGCGTCCACGAAGCCCCCGCGGTTCGTGCTGTTCGCCAGCGGGTTCCTGGAGGCCGGCTACCGGCGCTTCGTGGAGCGTCGGCTGCGCGAGACGTTCGGCTTCGAGGGGACGCCGATCGAGGTCAGCGTCCGGGTCCGCGAGAAGCGCCGCCGCTGACGCCCGCGTTGCCCCGGCGCTACGCCGTCGGTCATCCCCTTACTCACCGGCGGCGCCGTTGCTCCTGAGCAGCGCCATCGACGCGCCCGCCGAAGGCCCGAGACGGCGCCCCTCGAGAGCAACAGCGTTGCTCGGGAGTACGCGGGGGCGGGTGACAACAGACGACGGCGGCCGCACCCGATGGATGCGGCCGCCGTCTCGTGTCCCGTCGGGACGACAGGATTTGAACCTGCGACCCCTTGACCCCCAGTCAAGTGCGCTACCAAGCTGCGCCACGTCCCGGAACGCCCGCTCGCGCGGACCCATAAAGCCTAGCGCACTGGCGCCAGCGTGACCGCGAGACGCTGGCGGACCGCCGACCGCATACGCTCAGGGACGTGAGCGAGCAGGACGGCGGACCGGCGGGCAGCGCCGTGGGCACCGCACCGGGCGCCACAGGAGGCGGCACAGCAGGCGGCACCGGAAGGGGCACCGGAAGCGGCAGAGGAGGCGGCACGGGAGGCGGCACGGCGTCCGGCCGGGTGCTGACGGTTCCGAACGCCCTCTCCGCGCTGCGGCTCGTGGGCGTCCCGGTGTTCCTGTGGCTGCTGGTGAACGGCCACGACGGGTGGGCGCTGCTGGTCCTGATGGCGTCCGGCGTCACGGACTACCTCGACGGCAAGATCGCCCGGCGGTACGGCCTGGAGTCGCGCGTCGGTCAGCTGCTCGACCCCATCGCGGACCGGCTGTACGTCCTGACCACCCTGCTGGCCCTGGCCTGGCGCGGCGCGATCCCGTGGTGGCTGGTCGCCGTCCTGCTGGGCCGCGAGCTCTTCATGGGTCTGGTGCTAGCGGCCCTGCGGCCCTATGGCTACACGGACCTGCCGGTGCACTTCGTCGGCAAGGCGGCCACCTTCAACCTGCTCTGCGCGTTCCCGCTGCTGCTGCTCGCCGACGGCGAGGGAACGGTGGCCGCGGTGGTCCGGCCGGTCGGCTGGGGCTTCGTGTGGTGGGGCACCGCCCTGTACTGGGTCGCCGCCGCGCTCTACGCCTGGCAGGCGCTCGGGCTGGTGCGGGGGGTGCGCGCGGAACGCTCCCGGGCGGTGCAGTCGCCGTGACGGCTCCGCAGGGGACCGGTCGCCGGCCGGACGAGTCGATGACCCTGCTCACCGAGGTCATGATGCGGCCGCTCGACCCGGGGTACGAGGCGGCCGCGCGGCGGCGCGCCGAGCGTGCGGCCCAGGTGGGCGGACCCGACCCGGGCGCTGAGCCCGCGCCGCACGCCCGCGGCGCCCTCGTCGTCGGGGTGCTGCTGGTGGTGGGTGTTCTGCTCGCCGCGGCCTTCTTGCAGGCCCGGGGCACCCGGCCGGCCGGAGTGAGCGAGCGGGACGCGCTCGTCCAGCGGATCCAGCGCACGGGCGCCGACGCGGACCGGTTGCAGCGGGCCAACGCGGCGACCCGGGTCGCGCTGGAGGCCCAGCGCGGCCGGAGCCTGCAGGCGCAGTCGCAGGGACAGCTGGCCGAGCAGGTGGCGCGGCTCGGCCTGGTCACCGGGGCCGTGGCCGCGACCGGCCCGGGACTGGAGGTCACTGTCGATGACGCCGCGTCGGTGGGTGCAGCCGGGGACGGCAGCGACCCGCGCGGCGACGACGGCACGCAGGACGGCCGGGTGCTCGACCAGGATCTGCAGCTCGTCGTGAACGGCCTGTGGGCCGCCGGTGCGGAGGCGGTCTCGATCAACGGGCAGCGGCTGACCGCGTTATCCGCCATCCGCTCCGCCGGTGAGGCCGTGCTCGTCGACTACCGGCCGCTGGCGCCGCCGTACCGGATCCTCACGCTCGGCGACCCGGCCGAGCTGCGCTCCAGGTTCACCACGGGTCCCGGCGGCCGCGAGCTGCGCAACCTCCAGGCCAACTATGGCGTCCGGGCGAAGCTGGCGACCGCCGACCGGCTGACCGTGCCGGCGAGCTCGGGGTTGGTGACCCGGCGGGCGGCGCCGGTCGGCTCGGTACTCGGCTCGTTACCGGGAGCCGGCCGCAGCACCTCCCCGGACGCTGGCAGGTCCGTGGGCACCGACGTCCCAGAGAGCACCCAGGAGACCCCGTGACGGAGGAGACCACGTGATCCCGGCCCTCGGCCTGGTGGCCGGCATCCTGGCAGGCCTGCTGCTGCAGCCCACCGTGCCGGTCTGGGCCCAGCCCTACCTGCCCATCGCCGTGGTCGCCGCCCTGGACGCCGTGTTCGGCGCCCTGCGCGCACTGCTCGACGGCATCTTCGACGACAAGGTCTTCGTCGTGTCGTTCCTGTCGAACGTGTTCGTCGCGGCGTTCATCGTCTACCTCGGCGACCAGCTCGGCGTGGGCTCGCAGCTGTCGACCGGCGTCGTGGTCGTCCTGGGCATCCGGATCTTCTCCAACGTGGCCGCGATCCGCCGACACCTCTTCCACGCATGACTGAGCACTCGGCCGGGACGTCCGACCGCCCCGAGACCACAGCCCAGCGAACGGTCTGGCAGCGGCTCGCCGAGGCCGCCCGGCCGCGCCGCACCAGGGCCCAGCTGCTGGGTGCCGTGCTCGTGGGCGCACTCGGCTTCGCGCTGGTCGCGCAGCTGCGGCAGACCGAGGAGCAGGGGCTGTCGGCGCTGCGGCAGAGCGACCTGGTGCGGATTCTGGACGACGTGGGCGACCGCCGCGACCGGTTGGCCGCCGAGGCCAGCGACCTGGACAACCAGCGCCGCGAGCTGGCCTCCGGGTCCACCGGGTCACAGGCCGCGCTCGAGGCGGCGCGCGCCCGGCTGGCCGAGCTGTCGGTGCTGGCCGGCACCGTGCCGGCGGAGGGCACCGGCGTCCAGGTGCACATCACCGACCCAAGTGGTCTGGTGAACGCGGCGCGCATCCTCGACCTGGTGCAGGAGCTGCGGGACGCCGGCGCCGAGGCGATCCAGGTCGGCACCGCCCGGGTGGTCGCGTCGAGCGCGTTCACCGACGCACCGGGCGGCGGTGTGGCCGTCGACGGGGCCCGCGTGCGCGCGCCGTACACCGTGCTCGCCATCGGCGACAGCCAGACGATGGCGACCGCTCTGGAGATTCCCGGCGGCGTGATCGCCAGCCTGCCCGAGGGTTCGCGGGGCAGCGTCGCGTCCAAGGACGATGTCAAGATCACTGCCTTGCACGCCGTTCGCGCGCCTCGTTACGCTCGCCCGGCCGCGACGGCGACGCCCTCGCGGTGACCCCCGATGCCCCTCACCTCGAAGGACCTGCCATGAGCGCGCACGAGACCCCCGACGACCTGCGCTACACGGCCGAGCACGAGTGGGTGCGCACGCTCGACGGTGGCGTCGTCCGGGTGGGGATCACCGCCTACGCGCAGGACGCGCTCGGTGACGTCGTCTTCGTCACCCTGCCGGAGGAGGGGACCCCCGTCGCCCCTGGCCTGGCCTGCGGCGAGGTCGAGTCAACCAAGAGCGTCAGCGACATCTTCGCGCCGGTGACCGGAACCGTGACCGCCCGCAACGCGGCGCTGGACGCCAACCCCGAGCTGGTCAACTCCTCGCCGTACGACGAGGGTTGGATGTTCGAGGTGCGCCCGGACGACCCCGCCTCGGTGAACTCGCTGCTCGACGCCGCGGCCTACCGGGAGCTGCTCGGCTGACGCCCCTGTGGACTCAGCCTTCGGTGCAGGGTTCGGCTGTGGCAGGCTAGGAGCCTGAACACCAGGGGAGCGTCGGCCACGAGCCGGCAGGACAGGAGCGCGACGATGGGCGAGGGGCCGGAGGAGGTCCGCGGTACGCCGGAGACGCCGGGAGGTGAGCCGCCGGCCGCCACCACCATGCGGCTGTCGGCCATCCGGGTGAACGAGGGGGCTGACCCGTTCGCCGAGCGGGGCACGCCCGTCGTCGACGCCGGCACGCTCGCCTCGCTGCGACCCGGCACGGCCCTGCTGCGGGTCGACCACGGTCCGAACGCGGGCTCGCGGTTCCTGCTGGACGGCGACCTGACCACCGTGGGACGTCACCCGTCCAGCGACATCTTCCTGGACGACGTCACCGTGTCGCGCAAGCACGCCGAGTTCGTCCGCGAGGAGGGCGCCTTCTCCGTGCGGGACGTGGGCAGCCTGAACGGGACGTACGTCAACCGACAGCGCATCGACGCCAGCCCGGTCGTCACCGGCGACGAGGTCCAGATCGGCAAGTTCCGGCTGGTCGTCCACGTCGGCGGGTCGGGGGCGCGCGCGCAGGGTCCCACCGAGTGAACGCCCCGCGACGTCGCTTCATGCAGTCCCGACGCCGCGAGGACCGCGCGTGAGTCCGGCGGTCTCGCGCCGCCACGAGTCCATGAGCATCGGCGAGGTCCTCGCCCTGCTCACCCCGGACTTCCCGGACGTCAGCATCTCCAAGATCCGGCTCTGGGAGACCGAGGGCCTGGTCGAGCCCGCGCGGACCGCGTCCGGGTACCGCAAGTTCACCCACGCCGACGTCGAGCGGCTGCGCTACGCCATGACCCTGCAGCGCGACCGGTACTGGCCGCTACGCCGGATCCGTGAGCACCTGGACGCCGTGGCCCGAGGTGCGGAGGAGCCCGTGACCGGCGCCGTCGGGCCCCGTCCGGCTCTCGCCTCGGCCGGCAACGGCGTCGTCGACGGCCTGCTGCGCGCCGGACCCGGCATGCGGCTGTCCGCGGACGAGCTGTGCGCACGGACCGGGCTGGACGCCGCCGCGCTGACCGAGCTGGTCGGCTATGGGCTGCTCCAGCCGAGCAGCACCGGCTGGTACGACGAGGTGTCGCTGGCCATCGCCACGGCCGCCGCCGAGCTGGCGGCGTTCGGGATCGGGCCGCGGCACCTCCGGCCGTTCCGTACCGCGGCCGACCGCGAGGTCGGGCTGGTCGAGCAGGTGGTCAGCCAGATGCGCGGCGGCCGTGACGGCGGCTCGCGGGCGCGGGCCGACGAGGCCGCCCGCGAGATCACCGCGGTGGCGCTGCGGCTGCATGCTGCCCTGGTCCGCGCCGGGCTCGTGCGCGCGGGCCTGGCCTGACGCGCGGTCGCCCCATGGGTGCGCGTCGGCCGCCGGCCTGGCCTGAGGGCGCTCCCGTGATCGGTGCGCGTCAGCCGCGGGCCTGGCCCCGCCCCCGGGAGTACGGTGGTCAGGTGCGCGAGCTCGAGGTCGTCGGTGTCCGGGTGGAACTCCCCAACAACCAGCCCATCGTGCTGCTGCGCGAGGCGGGGGGTGAGCGCTACCTGCCGATCTGGATCGGCGCCGCCGAGGCCACCGCGATCGCATACGCGCAGCAGGGGGTCGTCCCGCCGCGTCCGCTCACGCACGACCTGTTCAAGGACGTGCTCGAGGCGTTGCACCGCCGCCTGGAGGAGGTGCGGATCGTCGCCGTCCGGGAGGGCATCTTCTTCGCCTCGCTGGTCTTCGACGGCGGCGTCGAGGTGAGCTCGCGCTCCTCCGACGCCATCGCCCTGGCCCTGCGGACCGGCACCCGGATCGTCGGCAGCGATGAGGTGCTGGACGCCGAGGGTGTCGCGGTGCCCGACGAGCAGGAGGACGAGGTGGAGAAGTTCCGCGAGTTCCTCGACCAGATCTCGGCCGAGGACTTCGACTCGCCCTCCGACCCCGACCGGCCGGCCGGACCCGAGGAGCCGGGAGGCCGGCCCGGCACCTGAGCGAGGACAAACCCGCTACCTTAGGTTGAGGGTTGGGCGGCGCGTCCCGGGCGACACGCCGAGGGCTCCAACCTCCACCTGTCGTTGACGGCAGGGGAGGGGGGCCCTACCGTCAGGAGTCAAACGCCTCGCATGTAGTTCCACCCGTGCAAGCCGGACCTCCGGCCCGCACGGAACCTTCGACACCGAGGCACCGGAGCAGGAGGACGTCGTGAGCGGCTCAGACGGTCGGACGGCGCGGACCACGCCGGTTCCCGCGCAGACCCAGGGCCTGCTGTTCACCGACGACCTGCCGGTGCTGCCCACCGACGCCGGCTACCGCGGCCCCACCGCGTGCGCGGCCGCCGGGATCACCTACCGCCAGCTGGACTACTGGGCCCGCACCGGGCTGGTCGAGCCGTCCGTTCGCGGGGCCAGCGGCTCCGGCAGCCAGCGCCTCTACAGCTTCCGCGACATCCTGGTCCTGAAGATCGTCAAGCGGCTGCTCGACACCGGGGTCTCGCTGCAGCAGATCCGGACCGCCGTCGAGCACCTGCGCGAGCGCGGCGTCGACGACCTGGCCCAGATCACCCTGATGAGCGACGGCGCCAGCGTGTACGAGTGCACGTCGACCGACGAGGTCATCGACCTGGTCCAGGGCGGTCAGGGTGTCTTCGGCATCGCCGTCGGCCGGGTGTGGCGCGAGGTGGAGGGCGAGCTGGCGCAGCTGCCCAGCGAGCGCCCGCACGACGACACGGTCGCCGGGGAAGACCACCCCGGCGACGAGCTGTCGGTCCGGCGTCGGGTCCGCAAGACCGGCTGAGCAGCCCCCCTGAGCAGACCCGGCTGAGCACGCCCGGCTGAGACCGCGCTGGGACGACGCTGACACCGCGGTCCTGCTCCAGGTGCCTGCGCGGGCCGGAGTGCCGTCCGGTAGTACCCTGGACCTGCCGTCGACACCGCGTGGGAGAGTCCGCGCCGGACCGAAGATCGGACCGGCACCGGACGCCGAAGGGGCAACACTCCCCAGAACCTCTCAGGCACCAGGACCATGCGGGACAGGCAGCTCTGGAGCCCGGGTCCCCGGGTGACAGAGGGGGAGGCCACCTACCAGGGTCCGGCGGTTCGGCCGCCGGCAAGTCCCTTCCGGAGCCTCTCTTGGCCGTTCCCCAGCCTGCCGCCGGCTCGTCCTCGGCGACCTCTTCCGCGCAGCGCACCGGCGCCGCGCCCTTCGTCGAGCGGCACGTCGGCGTCTCCTCCGACGCCGAGCGGGTGATGCTGGACGCCCTCGGCCAGCCGGACCTGCCCGCCCTGGTGGCCCGCGCGGTGCCGGAGTCGATCCGGATGACCGGCGCGCTGCGGCTGGACGCCGGGCGCAGCGAGCCCGAGGTCACCCAGGAGCTGCGCCGGCTCGCCGGTCGCAACCGGGTGCTCGCCTCGATGATCGGGCTCGGCTACTACGGCACGCACGTCCCGGCCGTGATCCGGCGCGGCGTGCTGGAGAACCCGGCCTGGTACACGGCGTACACGCCGTACCAGCCGGAGATCTCCCAGGGCCGGCTGGAGGCCCTGCTGAACTTCCAGACCGTCGTCCGCGACCTCACCGGCCTGGCGACGGCCAACGCCTCGCTGCTCGACGAGGCGACCGCGGCCGCCGAGGCGATGACCCTGATGCGCCGTGCCAGCCGGGTGCCGGCCGGCGCCGTGCTGGTCGTCGACGCCGACGTCCTGCCGCAGACCCGCGCGGTGATCGCGACCCGCGCGGAGCCCCTCGGCATCGGTGTCGTCGAGGTCGACCTGCTGTCGGCCGTGCCCCGCGGCGTGGACGCCGTGGGTGAGGCGCTCGACGCCGCCGCCGGGGAGACCGGGCTCTTCGGCGTCCTGGTGCAGTACCCCGGTACGAGCGGGCGCGTGGTCGACCTCGCGCCGGTCGCCGCCGCGGCGCACGCGCGCGGCGCCCTGCTGGCCGCCGCCGCGGACCTGCTCGCGCTGACCCTGCTGACGTCGCCCGGCGAGCTGGGCGCCGACGTCGCGGTCGGCACCAGCCAGCGGTTCGGCGTGCCGATGGGCTTCGGTGGACCGCACGCCGGCTACATGGCCGTGCGCGCCGGCCTCGAGCGCAGCCTGCCCGGCCGCCTGGTCGGGGTGTCCGTGGATGCCGACGGCGACCCGGCGTACCGGCTGGCCCTGCAGACCCGCGAGCAGCACATCCGGCGGGAGAAGGCGACCAGCAACATCTGCACGGCGCAGGTGCTGCTGGCCGTGATGGCCTCGATGTACGCCGTCTACCACGGCCCGGACGGGCTCACCGCGATCGCGCGTGGCGTGCACCGGCGGGCGGTCGCGCTGGCCGACGCCCTCGATGCCCTGGACGACGTCGAGGTCGTGCACCGCGCCTTCTTCGACACCCTGCTCGTCCGCGTGCCGGGCCGGGCGACGAACGTCGTGACCGCCGCCGCCGAGGCCGGCGTCAACCTGTGGCGGGTGGACGACGACCACGTCAGCCTCAGCTGCGACGAGACCACGACTCCCGAGCTGCTGGGCGTCGTCGTCGGCGCCTTCGGCGGGCCGGGCGGGGCGGTGGCCGAGGCCGCGGCGGACGCGCTTCCCCAGGCGCTGGCGCGCACCAGCGACTTCCTGACCCACCCGGTGTTCTCCAGCCACCGCAGCGAGACCGCGATGATGCGGTACCTGCGCCGGCTCGGTGACCTCGACTACGCGCTCGACCGCGGGATGATCCCGCTGGGGTCGTGCACGATGAAGCTCAACGCCGCCACCGAGATGGAGCCCATCACCTGGCCCGAGCTCGCCGACCTGCACCCGTTCGCCCCCGCCGACCAGGTCGGTGGCAGCGTCGAGCTGGTGCACCAGCTCGAGACCTGGCTGAAGGAGCTGACCGGCTACGACGCCGTGTCGCTGCAGCCGAACGCGGGCTCGCAAGGCGAGCTGGCGGGCCTGCTCGCGATCCGCGCGTACCACCGCGAGCGCGGCCAGGGCGAGCGGACGGTGTGCCTCATCCCGGCCAGCGCGCACGGCACCAACGCCGCGAGCGCCGTCATGGCCGGGATGCGGGTGGTCGTGGTCAAGACCGCCGAGGCCGGCGACGTGGACCTGGACGACCTGCGGGCCAAGGTGCAGGAGCACCGCGACGACCTGGCCGCGATCATGGTGACCTACCCGTCGACGCACGGTGTCTTCGAGGACACCATCACCGAGCTGTGCGCGCTGGTGCACGATGCCGGCGGCCAGGTGTACGTCGACGGCGCCAACCTCAACGCGCTGCTCGGGCTGGCCCAGCCGGGCCGGTTCGGGGCCGACGTCTCACACCTCAACCTGCACAAGACCTTCTGTATCCCGCACGGCGGCGGGGGTCCCGGCGTGGGCCCGGTGGCCGCGCGCGAGCACCTCGCGCCGTACCTCCCGAACCACCCGCTGGTACCCGGTGCCGGGCCGTCGACCGGCGTGGGACCGGTGGCCGCGGCACCGTTCGGGTCGGCGTCCATCCTGCCGATCTCGTGGGCCTACGTGCGGCTGATGGGGGCCGAGGGCCTGACCCGCGCCACCCAGCTCGCCGTGCTGTCCGCCAACTACGTCGCCACCCGGCTGCGCGACCACTACCCGGTGCTGTACAGCGGCCACGACGGGCTCGTGGCGCACGAGTGCATCCTCGACCTGCGGGGCATCACGCGGGAGACCGGCGTGACGGTCGACGACGTCGCGAAGCGGCTCATCGACTACGGCTTCCACGCCCCGACGATGTCGTTCCCGGTGGCCGGCACCCTGATGGTCGAGCCGACCGAGAGCGAGGACCTCGCCGAGCTGGACCGGTTCTGTGACGCGATGATTGCCATCCGCGGCGAGATCGCGCAGGTCGCTGCGGGCACCTGGCCGGCGGACGACAACCCGCTGCGGGGTGCGCCGCACACGGCGCTGTCCATCGCCGGTAAGTGGACGCACCCGTACTCCCGCGAGGAGGCCGCCTACCCGGCCGGCGTGGACCCGCGAGCGAAGTACTGGCCGCCCGTGCGTCGGATCGACGGGGCGTACGGCGACCGCAACCTGGTCTGCTCCTGCCCGCCGCCGGAGGCGTTCGAGGGCTGAGCTGCGCCTCCTGGGGGACGTTGCTCCACGGGAGCCGCTCGCCGGCGACCGGCAAGCGGCTCCCGTGGAGCAACGCGGTCTGCGCGGAGCAACAGAAGTCCGGCACGCGTCAGGTGCGGCCCTCGACCTGCTGCGCCCTGCGCATGAGGCGCTGGCCGTCGGCGTTCCCGCGCTGCCCGGTCTGCCAGTCGGCGAAGAAGACCTGCCCGCTGACCAGCGGCGGCCGGGCCGCGCGCACCGCGTCCACCACCTCTGGGTCGTCGTCGACGAACGTCACGACGTCCTGGCGGCGCGCCAGCGACCGCAACACACCCAGCTTCAGCCGGGTGGCGGGGGAGCGGTCGTGGTCCGGCCGCAGCAGCAGCTCGCCCGGAGGCAGGCCGTGGCGGTCCAGCCAGTCCGCCGTCGGGCGGCGTAGCCGCTCCGGCCGGCCGCTGAGGTACACCACCGTCAGGCCGGCGTCCGCGCACTGGTGTGCCATGGTGATGCCGGTGGGCAGCGCGGGGTCGTCCGCGGCCGCGGCGAAGAAGGCGTCCCAGTCCCGCCGCACCAGGTGGTGCCGACGGTGCGCGACGTCGGCCAGCACGCCGTCGACGTCGAACACCGCCAGTCCATGCACCACGGCACTGTAGGCACCGGCCACAGGGGTCGCCTGGCGACGCCGACTCTGGTTGGGTCACCGTCATGGGCGACGACGTCGTGAGCACCGTGTACACCCGCGAGCAGCGCCAGCGCTACCGCGAGAAGGTGCGCCAGTGCCTCGACGTGTTCGAGCGGATGCTGGCCGAGTCCAGCTTCGAGTTCGAGCGGCCGCTCACCGGGCTGGAGATCGAGCTGAACCTGGTCGACAGCGACTTCCTTCCCGCGATGTCGAACGCCGCCGTGCTGGAGTCCATCGCCGACCCCGACTTCCAGACCGAGCTCGGGCAGTTCAACATCGAGCTCAACGTGCCCCCGCGGCCGCTGCCCGGCGACTCCGCCCTCGAGCTGGAGGAGAGCCTGCGGCGCAGCCTGAACATGGCCGAGGCCAGGGCGGCGGCGGCCGGAGCGCACATCGTGATGATCGGCATCCTGCCGACGTTGATGCAGGACACCTTCGACACCGAGTGGATGAGCCCCAACCCGCGGTACGCGCTGCTCAACGAGTCGGTCTTTGCGGCCCGCGGCGAGGACCTTCTGCTGGACATCGCCTCGCCGACCGGGTCGGAGCGGGTGACCGCGTACGCCGACACGATCGCGCCCGAGTCGGCGTGCACCTCGGTGCAGCTGCACCTGCAGGTCAGCCCGCGTCAGTTCCCGCGTGCCTGGAACGCCGCGCAGGCACTGGTCGGACCGCAGCTCGCCCTGGGTGCCAACTCGCCGTTCCTGTTCGGGCGGCAGCTGTGGGCCGAGACGCGGACCGAGCTGTTCCTGCAGGCCACGGACACCCGGTCGATCGAGCTGAAGAACCAGGGCGTGCGGCCGCGGGTCTTCTTCGGGGAGCGGTGGATCACCTCCATCTTCGACCTGTTCGAGGAGAACGTGCGCTACTTCCCGGCGCTGCTGCCCGAGGTCAGCGACGAGGACCCGGTTGCGGTGCTGGACGCGGGGAAGGCGCCCCGGCTGCAGGAGCTGCGGCTGCACAACGGCACGATCTACCGCTGGAACCGGCCCATCTACGACATCGGATCGGGCCGTCCGCACCTGCGGGTCGAGAACCGGGTGCTGCCCGCGGGCCCCACGGTGGTCGACGTCATGGCGAACTCGGCGTTCTACTACGGCGCGATGCGCGTGCTCATGGAGCAGGACCGGCCGGTCTGGACCAAGATGAGCTTCGCGACGGCGGAGTCGAACTTCACCGAGTGCGCGCGCCGCGGGATGTCGGCGAACCTGTACTGGCCGGGCTTCGGCGAGGTGCCGGCGGAGGAGCTCGTACTACGGCATCTGTTGCCGGTCGCGCACGAGGGGTTGGAGCGCTGGGGCGTCTCCCAGCGGGTGCGCGACCGTTACCTGGGCATCATCGAGGACCGGTGCAAGAGTGGGCGCAACGGTGCAGAGTGGCAAGTGTCGACGGTCCAAGCGCTGGAGTCCCGCGGGGCGAACCGGTTGACCGCGCTGCGGGAGATGTTGCGGCTCTATGCCGAACGGATGCACAGCAACGAGCCGGTGCACACGTGGGACCTGCCGGCGGCTTAGCGGCGACCGACCTGCCCTGGTGGACCGCGACGGCTGGTAGGGGCTCAGTCGCCCTCGATCAGCCGGCGCGCGACGTCGCCGTAGCTCTCGCTCTCGCCGACCTCGACGAGCCGCACCGGGCGCAGCCCGGCGTCCACCAGCGCCTCGACCATGGCGCGCTGCTCGCTCGACGTGCTGCGGCCGTGCAGGATCACGGGGTGCGCCGCGGCCGCGTAGGCTCTGACCACGGCGAGCGCCACCCGCTCGCGCAGGGCTGCGTCGCGGACCACGCCGCTGCCGCGCACCGCCTGGTCGAACAGGTCGGTGCGAATGACGGCCGCCCGGGTCAGCCGCTCGGCCAGCTGCTGTGCCACCACGCCGGTTCTCTTGCCGTCGAGCACGAGGATTCCCGGCCACGGAACGTCTCGCGGCGAACCGTGGCCGGCTTCGGGCGCCACCTCGTCTCCCACCGTGCGGTCCACTGAACCCGTGCAGCCGCCAGGGCAGGGGGCTGGCGGCGGCGCCACCAGGCGCCGGACGAGCCGCACGACCGCGTGGGACTGCCGGCGCAGGGTGCCGTCCGCGGCAGGCCACCACCAGCCCAGCGTGAGGACGTCCGGCACCTGAACCTCCAGCACGAGGCCGACGCGGTGGCCCCCGATGCTGCCGAACACCCCGGCGTCCCCCTCCCGGAAGGTGAGCGCGTCCCCGCCCGTCGACGTCGCGACGAGCAGCACGCCGCCGTCGGTCCGGTACATGCGCGTGGCCTCCGCATGGTGCAGCCCGGCGTGCGGTGCCCAGGACTCGTAGTCGAAGGTCACCGACCCGTCTGGTTCAGCCTGAACCGCCACCCGGACCGCGTACCCGCCCTGGTCCGGTCCCTCGCCCTCGCCCCAGAAGACCCCCGGGGACGCCGCGAGGAGGTCCAGCACGCTCATCCAGGACTCCTTGGGGCCGACCCGTTCAGGTCAGTCGGTCACCGGCACGTTCCAGCTGGCGATTGCCGGGACGTCGTGCTGCGAGCCCAGCATGCTCACCGTGGCGGGGTCGAGGAGCAGCTGCGCGCCCATGCACGGGTCGACGTCCAGCCACACCGTCGTCAGCACCCGCAGCGCGTGCCCGTGCCCGACGAGCACCACGTCGCCGTGCTCGAGCTCGGGGCGCACGCGTTCCAACACGGCCCCCGCTCTGGATGCGACCTGCTCCAGCGACTCGCCCGGCGTGTCGCCCGGGACGACCCCGTTCCGGAAGACGGTCCACCCCGGCTCGGTGGTCTGGCGGATCTGCGGAGTCGTGAGCCCCTCGTACCCGCCGTAGTCCCACTCCTGAAGGTTGTCGTCGAGAACGACGTCGGCGAGCCCGGCGAGCTCAGCGGTACGGCGGGCGCGCTCGAGCGGGCTGACCAGGACGAGCCGCGGGTCGAGCATGGAGGACCAGGTCCGCAAGGCCCTGGCCTGCTCCTCGCCTTCGGCCGTCAGGGCGACGTCGGTGCGGCCGGTGTGTCGCCCGGTGCGGGACCACTCGGTCTGACCGTGACGCAACAGGATCAGCCGGCCGGTCATGACCGACTTCCGCTGCCGGACTGCAGGCTGGCGAGCGGCCCGCCGGCGCGGGAAGGGCGATATGGCCGGGTGGGGGCGGGGGGCATGGCCCCATCGTGCCGGAGCAGGGCGTCGGTGTCGCAGCGGCGCGATGGCCGGGAGCAACGTGCGCACTCGTCCCGGTTTCCCGAAACGCTTGCGGATGATCTTTCCCGGTACCTACCGTGCTGGCACGTCGCTCGGACGTCATCGAAGGGGTTCACCATGAACGTCCGTTGGGACGCTGCTGTCGGCCGTGCACGAAGCTGGCGGGTGCTGGGCCTGGCCGCCCTCGTCGTCTCCGTTCCCGCGGTGGTGGTGGCGGCACCATCATCGGGAGCGCGACCCGGCGCAGCGGAGCCGGCCATGGCGCACGGGGCGCACTCCTTCCCCGACCTCGCGGCGGCGTCCCGCCCGGGTGCGGTGCAGCCGGCCGCTGTCACGTCAGCAACCGACCTCGCGCTGGAGCTGCAGAAGCTGCTGGGCCAGCACGCCGTCCTGGCCGCCGAGCTGATGCGCAGCCGGATGCGCGACGACCCTGATCTGGCGCAGGCCGCCAACGCCGCCGTGGGCAAGAACACTCGCGACATGGCCGCAGTCGTGGCGGGTTTGGGCGGTCCGCAGGCCGCTCAGGGCTTCTCCACGCAGTGGTCCACGCACGTCGCCGCGCTCTTCAACTACGCGCGCGGCCTCGCCACCGACGACCGCCAGGCGCGCGACCAGGCCAAGTCGACTCTGCTCACCTACGAGGGCAGGGTCGGCCGCGACATGGAGGCCAGTACTGGCGGGGCGTTGTCGGCCGATGAGGTGACCAAGGCGCTCACCATGCACGTCAACGAGCTGATCGAGGAGGCGGACGCCTTCAAGGCCGGCGACTACACGCGCGTGTACACGGTGCAGCGGCACGCCCACGACCACATGTTCGAGCTCGGTGCCACCATGGCGGCCGGCTTCAGCAAGGCCGCCGGCAGACCGACGTCCGGCTTGGACGGCGCCCGGTGGCGGCTGCGGTCCTCGCTGGCGAAGGCTCTGAGCGAGCACGCGGTGCTGACCGTCCAGGCGATGCGGGCGCGGGTCAGAAACGCGCCCGAGTTCGCGGCGGTTGCCGCCGCGCTCGACGCCAACACCGGCGACCTCGCCGGGACCATCGGCGCCGTCTACGGCGACCAGGCGGGCGAGCGGTTCCAGTCCCTGTGGGCCGACCACCTGGATGCCTTCATGGCCTATGCCGACGCGGCCCGCGGGAACGACGCGGCGGCTCGCGAGAAGGCGAAGAGCACGCTGTCCGGCTTCCAGGGCGACTTCGCGAAGTTCCTGGACCAGGCGAGCGACGGCAAGCTGCCGGCGTCGTCCCTCGCGGCGGCCTTCGCCGAGCACGACGACATGCTGCTCGAGCAGGTCGACGCCTACGCCGCCAAGTCCTACCCCCAGGCGCACGACCTGGCTTACGACGCCTACCAGGACGTGTTCGGCATGTCGACCTCGTTCGCTGGGGCGATCGCCGACGTGGCCGGCTCACGCCTGCCGCTGGGTGGGGCGCAGACCGGTGGTGGTGGGACGGCGATGGAGGGTCATCCGCATGGCGGGTGACGTTCCGTCCGGACGGCGACCGCGCCGCGCCGCGCCGGCGATGGCGCGGCTGGCGGCGACGGCGGTACTGCTGACCGTCGCCGGCTGTGCCGCCGGCCAGCAGTCAGCGGCCCCGCCGCAGGGCGCGTCCTCGACGGCGACCGCGTCCCGGACCGCAGCCTCGACCGCATCACCTACGCCGAGCCGCACGGCGGAGCCGGGCCGGGTGGCCCCGTACCGGTCCAGCCGCAAGTTCAGGGCCGTCGCCCCCCCAGTTCGCCTGCGCATCCCGGCGATCGGCGTCAACAGCACGTTGGCCCGACTGGGGCGCGCCAAGGACGGCACCGTCGAGGTCCCGCGACGCTGGGAGCAGGCCGGCTGGTACTCCGGCGGCTTCCGCCCCGGGCAGCCCGGTCCGGCCGTGCTGCTGGGGCACGTGGACTCGCATACCGGCCCGGCTGTCTTCTACGACCTGCGGCGGCTGCGTCCCGGCGAGACCGTGCTCGTCGACCGCGCAGACTCCTCCACCGCGCGGTTCCGGGTCACGCGGGTCGAGCGCTACCGCAAGACGCGCTTCCCGAGCGACCTCGTGTACTTCCCGACGCTCGAGCCGTCGCTGCGGCTGGTGACGTGCGGCGGCTCGTTCGACCCGGCGAGTGGTCATTACCGCGACAATGTCATCGTCCTCGCCACGGCGGCGTAGGCCAGGGGCGGCCGCGGCCGTCGCTCTTGGCTGGCTCTTTCTGCTTGCCCTCGTGGCGGTCGGTACGGTGCCGTCGGCCAAGGCCGCGGACGCGCGCGGGACGCCGGAGGTGAAGGTTCAGTCGACCGGGTCCGCGGATGACCCGCGAGTGCGGGTCATCGCCGACTCCGGCGTCCGCGACCCGGCTGAGGTCAGCGACCGGGACCTCGCCCTATCCGTGTCCGGCCGTCCGCTCGCCAGCCGTGCGGTGCCGCTGCTGTCGTCGAGCACGGACCTCGTCGTCGTCCTTGACACCAGCGCGGCCGGACTCGCGGGCTTCCGGTCCGGCGTCACGGACCTGTTGCTCGGGCTACCGGAGGGAGCCCGCACGGGGGTCGTCGCGGCGGGCGCACTCCCGCGGGTGTTGTCGCCGCTGTCGCCCGGCGCCACCGGTGCGCTGGCGCAGCTCAGCGTGCTGGACACGTCCGGGCAGGGCCAGCCGTCGGCGTCCGGAAGCGCCGCGGCTCAGACCAGCGCCCGCCGCTCGTCGGTCTCCGACGCTCTGGGCCTGGCGCTGTCCGCGCTGGGGCCGGCCGCGCCGGACGCGCGGCCCCGCGTCGTCGTCCTGAACACGAGCGCGCCTGACGCCGGAGGGGAGGCGGCCGCCGCAATGGGCGACCGGCTGCGTGCGGCGTCCGTGGTGTTGGACGTGGTCGGCGGGTCGGCCGCGTCCGAGTTCTGGGGTCCGGTGGCCGAGTCGACCGGCGGACGGCTGGTGGTGAGCGAGGCGGACCGCACGTCGGACGCCGTGACGCAGGTGTCGGACGGCCTGCGGCACACCTTCCTGGTGGCGTTCACGCGTCCCGGGACCGCGGAAGCGCAGGTCGCGCTGCGCGTGAATGGTGCGGGCCGGGGAGCGGGCGCGACGGTTGCGCTCGATGCCGTCGGAGCGTCCGGCCGACCAGTCGCCCGCACGACGTCGGCGACTGACGACGCCGGGTCCGGCGGGACTGTGGCTCTCATCGCCGTCGTGGCGGCACTGCTCGCCGCGGCCGGTGCGCTGGTCTTCCAGTGGGACCGCCGCCGGCCCCATGGCAAGCACGAGCCCGGTGCGCCGGTGCAAGACTTGATGACCCTGCTGACGGGCGGGCCGCAGCCGGCTACATCGGTTGTCGCGCCGCAAGCCGCTGAGTCGACGTCGGTACCTGGGCCGACCCCGGTTGCCGCGCCCCCGCCGGCCGAGTGGGGAGCATCGCAGCCCGAGCCGCACCCGCAGCCGACGCCCGAGGTCCGCGTCGAGGCCGCTCCAGTTGAGGCCGCTCCAGTTGAGCCCGCTCCCGTCGACACCGCTCCAGACGAGCGGGCGCCGCAGTCGCCCCCGCCGGCACCGACGCAGCCGGAGCTCCAACCAGAGCAGCGGCCCGCCCCCACGCCCGGACGGCATGAGCTCGTCGAGGTGGCAACGACACCCGCATCGACCACGGACGAGGGACCGAGGACCGACGAGCCGTCGGCGTCGGTCATCGATGCGGAGCGGCGGGCGCGTGCCGCCGGTGCGGCGGTCGCGGCGGCGGCACGTGCGGCGCGGGTGAGCCGGACGGTCGGGTCACCGCCCACGAGGCGGGCCCAGCACGCGGGGGCACGGCACCGGGCCGGCGCCGCTCCCCACGAGGACGAGAAACCGGATGCCGTTCCCGGCCGGGGGAGCGGCGCAGACCCGGCCAAGCCGTGAGCCCCACCGGGCTCGCCGGCCCCTCTCTCGCGGGGTCGCCGGCTTTCCGGCACCACCGCAGCCCTGAGGCCCGGAGCGAACGCCTGGATCGCTATTGCTACTGCTCCAGGGCGGCCGCGACCTCGCACGCCTCGAGCATCGCCTGGGCCAGGGCCCGCGCGACCTCCAGGTCGAGTTCCTGGCCGCCCTGCCGACCGTCGGGCATCAGCGACCCCAAACTCAGCGCGAAATCGCCAGAGTCGGTCTGACGCAGGCTGACCCGCGCGCCGCCGTTCTCGAGCTTGCCGTCCCCGATCAGCCAGATGCGCTGGACCTCGACCACGAGCTACCTCCTGCTGGACCCCGCGCCGACCTGTTGGCCGACGACGTTACTGCTGCTACGGAATTCTGCCGCGGACGCTTCCTCGGACGCCGCCTCCAAGGCCGCCTCGCGCGCGGCCTGTCGTGCCGCCACGTCGTCCAGGACGGTGCCCAGGGTCGCGTAGAGCTCGTCCACCCCGGGCCGTGCCTCGGGGTCCGGCTGCAGGCAGCTCTCGATCGCGGCCCTGAGAGTGCGTGGCAGCCGACGTCTCCAGTACCGCAGCGGCGGCGCTGGTCGCAGCAGCTGGAGGTACCCGTGCTGGGCGCCGTAGATTTCGTCCTCGGCCTCGTCCAAGGGCGCGAACGGGGGCTCACCGGTAGCCGCCTCGTACATCGTCGCGCCGATCCCCCAGACGTCGGTGGCCGCCGACATGATGCCCCCGGCGGCCTGCTCGGGCGCCATGTAGTGCCGAGTGCCCCGCCCGCCCCGGGCGGGACCCGGTGCGCGTGCCAGGCTCAGGTCGATCAGCTTGACGATGCCGCCCTCGGCCATGATGTTGGCCGGCCGGATGTCCAGGTGCAGGACGCCCTCGGCGTGCAGGTAGTGCAGCGCGGAGCACAGGTGCCGCCCCAGGTGCGCCAGGTCCTCGACCGTGTACCTGCGCAGCCGATCCTCGATCGCCTCCTCCAACGTCGTGCCCGGGATGGTCTGCAGGATCAGCGTCGGCTGCGGCTCCTCCAGGACCTCCCAGCACCGGACCAGGTGCGGATGGCCTAGCCGCAGCAGCGTCTGGCCCTCGTGCTGGAGCCGGTCGACGACCCGGCGAACCTCGCGGCGGTCCGGTCGGACCACCTTCGCGATGCAGCTGCACAGCCGCTCGTCGCTGAAGACCTCGTACACGTCCAGGGCCTGGCCGCGGTTGATGTGGTTCTTCACCCGGTAGCCGGGCGCCAGCTCCCAGCCCTCCGGAAACGTCGGCGGCCCCTCGGGCTCGCAGTCCTGGTCGGAGTGGTCGGCGGCGAGCTCGGGGGAGCGGTCGGCGGCGAGCTCGGGGGAGCGGTCGGCGGAGCGGTCGGGGTCGGCCCCGCTCGCTGGGCCGACCAGGCGGACGGTGCCGGGATCCAGGTCAAGGAGCTTGCCATTCAGCGACGTCACGACAGGCGTCCTCTCATCGTGCGGGGCGCAAGGGGGTCGGAGCGACGGGACCATCGGTTGGGGCGTTGGCAGACGTCGCGGCGGACGCCTCGGAAGCTTCGGGCGCCGAGTCTGGGCGGACGGTTGCCGTCCGGCCGCGTGCGAAGTCGCCCCGTAGGACGCGTGCTCCGGCGTTTTGCTGCCCCATGCCGGCAAGCCGCCACAGCTCCCGGTAGCGCCCGCCGCGGCGGAGCAGCTCCACGTGGGTTCCGCGCTCGATGACCCGTCCGTGGTCCAGGACCAGGATCTGGGTCGCCTCGCGTACCGTCGCCAGGTTGTGGGAGACGATGATCGTCGCCCGGCCGGCCATCAGCCGGCGCAGCGGCTCGAGGATCCGGTCGGCCGACCCGGCGTCCAGACCTGTGGTGGGCTCGTCGAGGACGAGCACCGGTGCGTTCCGGAGCATCGCGCGGGCGATGGCGAGACGCTGGCACTGCCCGCCGGACAGCCGACGCCCACGCTCGCCGATCCGCGAGTCGTACCCATCCGGAAGGGCGACGATGAAGTTGTGGGCGTCCGCCTCGCGCGCGGCCTGCTCGATCTGCGCGTCGGTGGCTCCCGGCAGGCCGTACGCGATGTTGTCCCGGACGGTGCCGTCAAGGACAAGGGTCTCCTGCAGCAGCACGGCGATGTTGGCCCGCAGTGACTCCAGCGTGACGTCCCGGACATCGTGACCGTCCAGCCGGACGGACCCGGCGTCGGCGTCGTAGAAGCGCAGCAGCAGCTTGACGATGGTGGACTTTCCCGCGCCGCTCGCCCCGACCAGGGCGACGACGTCGCCCGGTGCCACGGTGAAGGACACGTCGTCCAGGGCCGGTTGGGGCCGGTCCGGGTAGCTGAACCGGACGGAGTCGAGTTCGAGCCGCCCCTGCACGCGTCCGAGGGCGACCGCGTCCGGGCGGTCCTCGACCCCCGGGCGCTCATCGAGCACCTCGAGCACCCGCTCGGCACCGGCCGACGCGGAGTAGGCGGCGTTCAGCAGGCTGCCCAGCCCGCGCACCGGGCTGTAGAGCTGGCTCAGCAAAGCCAGGAAGGCGAGCAGCCCCCCGACCGTCAGGGCATTCTGCGACACCAGCCAAGCACCCGCACCCAGCACCATCAACAGTCCCGCGACCTCGATCAGATCGACGACCGGGGAGTACACACAGCGGAGCTTGGCTGACCGCATCTCGGCCCGGTACTTGCCCTCCACCTCCTGGTGGAACCGCTCGGTCTCGTGCTCCGAACGGCCGTAGGCCTGGACCAGCGAGATGTTGCTCAGGATCTGCTCGGCAACACTTGCGATAGCGCCGGAGCGACGCTGCTTCTCACGCGAGATCTCCTTGATTCGGCGGGAGAAGTAGCGAGCCGTGAGCCAGAACAGCGGGCAGATGATGAGCGAGACCAGGGCGAGCTGCCACTGCAGGAAGAAGAGCGCGCCGCAGAAGAACACCAGCTGGAGGACCTTGTAGACCAGGTCGGTGGTCCCCGAGACGATGAATCCCTCGATGGCCGCCACGTCGCCGGACAGCCGGGAGAGCACGTCACCGAGCCGGCTGCGCGAGAAGAACTCCGGGGACAGGGTCTGCAGGTGGCGGATCACGTGCAACCGCAGGTCGACCAGGAACCGCTGGCTGAGCCAGGTGGACAGCATCCGGTCCGTGCCGGACACCGCGTTCTCCACGACGGTGAGGCCGACGTAGATGAGGGCGACCCAGATGAACAGGTCGAAGCGGCGGGGGACGAGGATGTCGTCCACGACGACCTTGAGCATGAGGATGCTGGCGGTCGTCATGGCGGGCCCGGCAGCAGCGAGCAGGAACGCGACAGTCAACCACTTCTTGCGCGGTGCTGCGAACGGCCAGAACCGACGGAACAGCACGCGGAGCTTGAGCTCTTTGGTCTGGGGCTCCTCGCGGTGTGCGTGCCGGGAGCGACGTCGTGCGTCTGCGGTCCCGGCGGCCGACTCGGGCGTGGCCCCTGTGACGTAGGCGGCTTCAGTGGACTGCGCGCCGCTGGCGGCGCTGCGGCTCAGCGGCCTTGCAGGGCTGCTCAGCTCGGCCTCCGCGGCACGGCGGACCGCCGCCCCCACGGCACTGGCCCGACGCGTCTCGGCGGAGTCGGGCGACGTCGTCGCCGACACGGGTCTCCGCCTTCGGTCCAGCACGGTTCGTCCTTTCGGTCCAGTCGTTCCTACGCTACGGTGCGGCGCGCCTGCTTGGGGCGCCCTTTCGACGGCAGTGCGGGTGGGTCCCCGGCTTCCCGGGAACCCACCCGCACGTCGACGCGACTCAGTAGCTGCCGTGGCCGCTCTTGCTGCGGCTCTTGCTCCTGCTGCGGCTCTTGCTGGTCGTGGTCGTCGTCGTGGTGTTCTTGTGGTGGCGGCGGTTGTGCTTCCGCCGGCCGTGGTCGTACGAGCTCAGGTGTCCCATCGCGATCTCCTCTGAAGTGCTGCCAGATCGATGTGCGCGCTTTGTCCGACAGCACTAATGCCGCGTGCAAAGCAGTGCGGTTGGACTGCGTCCCAAGGGGTCTGGGTCCCAAGTCCGCCCGGGTCGGACCGACGACGTTTCGTCGGTGTGAACAGAATTATTCGGGGGCGTGACGGGGACGCAAGCGGTTCGGAGAAAGAATCTTGTTGAGGGTGAAAATATCACCCACGGGTACCGTTCACGACGTTCGGTCGCCGTTTTGGTCACTGGACGTAGCCGCTGTGAGCGCGCTGTGCGCCGTCTGGCCAACGCCCGGCAGACGGCGCCAAGCGCGGTCCGGAGGGCTCGAAAGGCCCGTTGCTGCGTCATTTCGGACAGATCGCTCAACAACACGGTCAGGGTATGCGATCGGTGTGGCCGAAGGGTAGTAGTACCTTGGTACTACCCTGAGTAGTCGCCAGACTGACATAATGTTGCTTATCGGCGTTACAGGGACGCGCTTCCAGACGGCGTCTGGGCGCCGAGTCGGGACAGC
>DATFPQ010000162.1:0-5880 GCA_035264765.1 Actinomycetales bacterium
GTTCGCCTTCGCGCGCGAGCTGGCGCGCCGGGTCGGCTGCCGGGTGGTCGTCACCGGGCGCTCGGCCCTGCCCGAGGGCGAGCCTTGGCTGACGGTGAGCTCGGCCGAGTACGCCGCGCTCCGGCAGCAGCGGCTGCGGGATGCGGGTCCGGGGCGCGTCGGAGCGGTGCGGCGGGAGAACGAGCGGCGGGACGCGCTGCGCGAGCTGGCCGCCAACCTGTCCGACGCCGCACGGTCCGGCCTGCCGGTCGATTACCGGGCGTGCGACTTCCTGGACGCCACCGCGGTCCAGAACCTGGTGCGGTCCCTCGGCGACCGGCTTCGAGTCGTGGTGCACAACGCCGGCGTGGCGGCGCCCACCCGGCTGCGGAACAAGACCACGGACACCTCGGTGAGAGTGGTCGAGTCGAAGCTGGTGCCGTTCGTGAACCTCGTCGAGGCGACGCGCGGCCGGTCGGTCGACTACTTCTGCAACGTGGGTTCGGTGGCCGGCCGGATGGGCGGCATGATCGGTCAGATCGACTACGCGGCGGCCAACGAGGTGCTGAGCCGACTGGGCTTCTGGGCGCAGGAGACGCTCGGCCTCCCCGTGGCGACGCTCTGCTGGACGACGTGGGAGCAGATCGGCCTGATCGCCAACTACGAGGCGGCCCTGCGCTACGGGGCGGCGATGAGCGTCCAGGAAGGCGTCACCCGCTGGGTCGACGAGCTTCTTGCGGCCGAGCCGACGGAGGCCATGTTCCTGGGCCGTATCGGCACCGCGCTGGCGCCCACCCAGATCAAGGGTTTCCTGAAGTTCGGTGACCACCCCGACCTGCCGTGGTTGATGTCCAGGCAGCACTACCTCGGCGTCGTCGAGGCGTACGCGCCGGCCCGGTCCCTGCGGTCGAGATCCGAGCTCTTCGAGGCCAAGCACCCGTGCCTGAGCGACGTCACGCTGGCCGGCGACCCGATCCTCCCGGTCAGCCTGGTACTGGAGGGCGCGCTGTCGGTGGGGGACTGGGTGGCGCCGGAGGGCTGGCCGCTGCTGCACCTGCGTGAGGTCCGGAACCTGCGGGTCGACCTCCCGGCGCTCGGGTTCGAGGGAGGCTCGGCCGTCGTCCTCAAGGCCGGTACGGGCGCCTGGGAGGGTGGGCGGTGGGTGGTCCGGGTCTCGCTCACGACCGTCGAGCGCCGGCCGCTGCTGAGCTGCGACCTGGTGTACCAGGCGGAGTCCGGGTCGGCGGAGCCCGCACCGCCGCCGCCGGGCGACCCAGCCCCGTGGGAGCCCGGCCCCGCCATCGGCCTCGGCTGGCGAGGCGTCGTGTACCGCCATGGGCCGTGGCTGCGAGCGGGCGACGAAGTAAGCACCCGCGTGTCGCCGGTGCACGACTCGGACGCCTGGGCGACGCCGTACCCCCCGCGCGCCGTGCTGCCATCCGCCGCGGTCGAGGCCATGGTCGAGGGCATCGTGCTGTCGTCGGCGCAGCCGGCCGCACAGACCCTCTATGCGGAGCGGATCGAGTGGACGCCGACCGGCGCCCGCGAGCACCGGGTCGCCGGCCGCCCCGCCGACGGCAGCTGGTGGGTCACCGACTCGGAGGGGGCGGTGATCCTCCGATGCGGCGGCGCCGTGCTGCGCTAAGAGACGGCGTCGCGGTCGAGGTCGTCGTCGCCCGCCTCGACCACCTGCGCCACGCCGGCCCTGGAGAGCTGGCGCAGTTCTGCACGCCCGACGAGCTGCAGCGGGTGGCTCGAATGCCGCAGCGCAACGGAGAGCGCGCGGTGCTTTCCCGGGGACTGCTGCGCGTGCTGCTCTCCGAACGGTTGGGGATTCCCCCTCACCGGGTCAAGCTGCTGCGCGACCGGACCGGCAAGCTCCGTTCGGGAGACGACGCGGACCTGCGCTTCAACGTCTCCGCCTCGCGGGACACGGCGGTCTACGCGTTCCGCTGCGGCGCCGAGGTCGGTGTGGACGTGGAGGCGATGGACACCGGGCTCGACGTCGGCGCGATCGCCCGCCAGTTCTGCCCGCCGGCGGAGGAAGCCGAGCTGATCAGCGCTCCCGAGGGCGTGCGCCGCGTCCGGTTCCTTCGGAGCTGGTGTCGCAAGGAGGCGCTGCTCAAGGCCCAGGGTTCCGGCCTGCGCCGCGTTCTGCATGAGATCGCCGCGCCGTCGGCAGCGCACGTCGCGCTACTGCCGGAGCCGTTCCCCGGGGAACCGGGATGGGCGGTGTGCGACGTCGACGTCGGACCCGACCATGCCGCCGCCGTGGCGTCCCAGGGCACTGGGTGGGTGCCGGTCGTCCGCCGTCACACAGAGGTATCCCCAGCCGCTGTGCCGGCTCCGTCTGTCATCGGCTGACACCAGCCCCTTCCTCACTCCTAGGAGCCGGCATGTACAAGCGGATCGTCGAGCACGTGGTGCTGCGCACGTGGCAGGCGCTGGACCGGCGAGACACGAAACCTGTGCTGCGGGGCTTCGCGCGGCGCTTCCTCTACGAGAACGTCGGGGCCGACCATGCGTTCGGTGGCACCTTCCGCACGCGGGAAGAGGTATCGGCTCACTTCGACCTGTTGTTCCGGCTGCTCCCGGCGGTGGAGTTCTCGGTGCGCGACGTCCTGGTCTCCGGGTGCCCCCACTCCACCGCCGTCGTCGTGCGGGTCGGCATCGTCGCACCGCTGCCGGACGGCTCCATGTACGCCAACGAGCTGGTGCAGCAGCTGCGACTGCGCTGGGGCAAGGTGACCTCGGTCCGCGCCCTGGTCGACAACGTCCGGGCTCACGACGCCTGCGAGCGGATCGCCGCGGCGGGCGTGCTCACCCGCGCAGCGGCGTGACGGCCAGCCCAACCCTTACCCTTCGACAGGAGTTCTCATGCAACGAGTCGTGGTTCTCGGAGCGAGCGGCTACACCGGGCGCCTGGCCGCTCAGGCGTGCGTCAGGCGCGGACTGAGCCCCGTCCTCGCCGGCCGCGACAGTGCGAAGCTGGAGTCGCTCGCGGTCCGGCTGGGTGGCGCGCTGGACGTCCAGGTGGCCGACGTCAACCGGCCCGAGTCGGTGCGTGCGCTGGTCGGCCCTGGGGACGTGCTGATGACGACGGTCGGGCCGTACCTGCACCTTGGCGAGACCGCCCTGCGGGCGGCCGTGGACGCCGGCGCGCACTACGTCGACCTCTGCGGCGAACCGCCGTTCATCAGCAGGACGTTCGACGAGTTCGGCCCCAGGGCGGAGGCCGGCGGCGCCACCCTGCTCCCGGCGTTCGGCCACGACTGGGTCCCCGGGAACCTTGCCGCAGCCCTCGCGCTGAGGGAGGCGGGGGAGGCTGCGAGGGGCGTCGAGATCGGCTACTTCGACTTTCTCCGCGGTCGGTGGTTCACCGGCGTCCCCATGTCGATCTTCACCAGCGGTACCCGCGCCACCCTGGCGAGCGACGCGCCACCGGACAGCCACACCTTCGCCGGCGGCCGGGTGACGCACGCCCGGCTCGGCCAGCGCGTGCGCAGCTTCCAGGTGGACGGCCGGCGCATGTCTGCCGTCTCCTACGGGGCGACCGAGCACCTGGTACTGCGCCGGCTGGCGCCCCAGCTCACCGATGTCGAGGTCTACCTCGGCTGGTTCGGGCAGGCCAGCCGGCTGATGAGCGCCACCATCGGTGTCATGTCGGCCGCATCGCGGCTCCCAGGCGTCGGTTCCATGCAGCGACGCCGGTTCGCCAAGGCGCTGGAGGTCACGGGGGAAGGCCCGGACGACTGGCCGGCCGACGGCGTGTGCCGGACCGTCGCGATCGTGCGCGACGGCGGTGGGCGCGAGCTGTCCAGGGTCGACATCCAAGGTCCCGACAACGGTTACCAGCTGACGGGCGACCTCATGGCGTGGGCTGCGGACCGGCTCCTCGGGGGGTATGCGATCCGTGCCGGCGCCTGCGGGCCCGTCGACGGCTTCGGGCTCGACGTCGTCGAGAAGGAGCTCGCCGAGCTCGGCCTGCGCCGAGTGTGAAGGAGCCGTCCGCTCACCGAGCCACGTAAAGCCTTGCTGTGCCAGCCGAGCCCTCCGACCTGGAGAGCCACACCAAGAGGGGAAAGCACCATGCCCGTTGTCGAGGATCACACGTACATCGCCCGTGCGCCGGAGGAGGTGTTCCACTACCTCAGCCGGCCGGAGAACCTGCCACTGTGGGACTCGTCCATCGTTCAGGTGGAGCAGGTCGACCCCGGTCCGCTCGCGCGGGGGACGCGCTGGCGGGGCGTCAGCAAGATCATGGGCCGTCGCTTCGACTGGACCACCGAGGTGACCGACGTGCACCCCCCGAGCCGGATGGACAGTCGGTCGATCGAGGGCAAGCTCACGTTCGCCGTCGTGTACTCGCTGAAGCCGGAGGGCGATGGGACCCGGCTGACCTACCGCGTCGAGGCGGCGTCCGGCCTTGGTGGTGTCTTCGGGCGGTTCGCTGACCCGCTCGTCCAGAGCGCCCAGTCCCGGTCCGTGCGCGCCAACCTGGAGCGGCTCGCGGGGCTCCTCGGCTCGTCCGCCGTCGTCGACAGCTGACGGCGCCGGTCGGGCAAGGAGCGGCGACGCCATGTACCACGCGCTGGTTCGACGACGGGTCCGCCGACTGTACGCGGCGCTGAACGACGCGGATCCGGTGCCGCTCGTGAGCTCCCTGGGTCCCCGGTTCGCGTACACGTTCGTCGGCAGCGGGCACCCGCTCGCCGGGACGCGACGGAACCTCCCCGACATGCGGGCGCAGATGGATCGCGTGCTGCGGCTGTTCCCCGGCCTGCGCTTCCACGTCGTCGACGTCGTGGTCACAGGGAGCCCTTGGCACACACGGCTGGCAGTCGTGCTGGAGGTGGATGCGCGGCTCGCCGACGGGAACCCGTACCACAACGACCTGGTGCAGCTCCTCTGGTTGCGCTGGGGACGCGCCTTCCAGGTCCGCACGGTCATCGACACCGCGCGGCTCACCGAGGCCTGTCGCCGGCTGGCCGCGGTGGGGATCTTGGAGGCCACCGCACCTCCGGTGAGCTGAGCGGCGGCTAGCGAAAGTGTCCCTGGGACGACCCGGTCCCGGGGACACCGCCGTGCAACGACGAGAACTGGAGACATCCCATGGACTACCGCAAGCTCGGCCGCTCCGGCCTCGACGTGTCTCGCATCGCGTTGGGATGCATGACCTTCGGCGACGCACGGCGCGGCACGCACCCGTGGACCCTCGATGAGGAGTCGAGCCGTCCGCTGATCCGCCAGGCCCTCGAGCTGGGCATCACCTTCTTCGACACCGCCAACGTGTACTCCGACGGCTCGAGCGAGGAGATCCTGGGCCGGGCGCTGCGGGACTTCGCCCGGCGCGAGGAGGTCGTGATCGCAACGAAGGTCCATGGCCGGATGCGGCCGGGACCCAACGGCGCGGGCCTGTCCCGCAAGGCCGTCCTCGCGGAGGTCGACGCCAGCCTCACCCGGCTCGGCACGGACTACATCGACCTGTACCAGCTGCACCGTCGCGACCCCGACACGCCGATCGAGGAGACGCTGGAGGCCCTCCACGACCTGGTCAAGGCGGGCAAGGTCCGCTACATCGGCGCCTCGTCGATGTACGCCTGGCAGTTCACCAAGGCGCTCTTCGTGGCGGATCTGCACGGCTGGACCAGGCTCGTCTCGATGCAGGACCACTACAACCTGATCAACCGGGAGGAGGAGCGCGAGATGCTCCCGCTCTGCCAGGACCAGCAGGTCGGCGTCCTGGTATGGAGCCCGCTGGCACGTGGCCGGCTCACCCGGGACTGGGACGAGGTGAGCGAGCGCCAGCTGGGTGACGGCTTCGCCTCGTCGCTGTACGACACGGCTCCGCACGACCGGGCCATTGCCGACCGGGTCACCGAGGTGGCGAAGGCGCACGGC
>DATFPQ010000163.1:0-28269 GCA_035264765.1 Actinomycetales bacterium
CGCTGGACGTGGGCGGGGCCACCCGGCTGATCCCGCCGGCGATCCGGCGGGCGCTGATCGCCCGCGACCGCGGCTGCGCCTTCCCCGGCTGCCGGCGACCACCGCGCTGGTGCGACGCCCACCACATTCAGCACTGGGCCGATGGCGGACCGACGTCCCTGGTGAATCTGGTGCTGCTGTGCGACTTCCACCAGGACGTGATCCACCACGGCCAGTGGACCGTGACGATCACCGACGGCCGACCCGTGTTCGTGCCGCCGGCCTGGCTGGACCCGACCAGGTCGCCCCGCGGACCCACCGACCCCCAAGCCGCGTGAGTCAGACCACACCCACGGGGATCGTGGCAGCAGTAGCCTCGGCGTCCGGAGGTGGGCCATGGGCCTTATGGGAGCCAGACGAGTGCCGGTCCTCGTAGGCGTCCTCGCGGCCGGGCTGTTCCCGGTGGGGGTGCTGGCCGCCAGCGCGGCTCCGGCATCGACGTCCCGCGCCATCGCCACAGACCTATCGGAGGTCGGCGGATCCGCAGCGACGGGTCAGAGCGCCGCAGTGACTCGGGCCTTGGCCGCCGGAGCCGGTGCCTCGGCCCGCGCAGTGACAGCGGCTTCGGCCACCACCACACGCCTGGGCGCGCGCAGCGCCTGCGCGCCAGTGTTCCCGGCTGCGTTCGTCGCCTCGCTAGCGCGCGACTTCCCGCAGCAGCGGGTCACGGCGTCGGTGTACGACACCCGCACCGGCTGCTGGTACGCCCTGCACGGTGGCCTACGTATCACCACCGCATCGGTCATCAAGGCGTCGGTGATGGGTGCCGTGCTCCTGCGCGGCCACGACAAGGGTCGCGGTCTCACTCAGTGGGAGCGGGCGCGGATCAGCCCGATGATCACGTACTCGTACAACAACCCGTACGTGTCGGACCTGCTTGGCCGGGTCGGCGGCGTCCGGGGGATGAACGGGTTCGACCGGCGGATGGGCGCCACGCGGACCACCAACAGCCTGGTCTACGGCGCCACCTGGACGACCGCAAAGGACCGCACTCGGATCGCGCTTGGCTTGCTGCACAGCGGCGGCCCGCTACGGGCCCGTGGCCGCGCGGAGGCCTGGCGCTACATGTCCGGGGTGACGCCGACGCAGCGCTGGGGCATCACCGCGGGCGTCCCGGCCGGCTGGCAGGTGGCGCTGAAGAACGGTTTCTACCCGATGCGCGGCTACGGCTGGCGGGTCGGCTCCACCGGCTTCGTCCGCCGTACGGGCACCGACAGTGGCTACGCGGTGACGATCATGACCGACCACAACGGCAGCCAGGTCGCCGGCATGCGCCTGGTCGAGCGGGTCTCGCGCCGGGTCGCCTCGACCGTGGCCGGTGGCCGCCCAGCGCCCCGGGTCGTGGACCGCTCCCGCTGCGTCAGCACCCGCGCGGGTCAGAGCTGGCGGCAGGTCGCCGGCGAGGTGGGCCTCCCGGCGTCCCGCTGGGCGGACGTCCGACGCGTGTCCGGAGGTAACCCCAGGCCACTGTCCGGGCAGCGGGCCTGCTCACCGGTCCTGCGCGGCGCGTGAGCCCTCAGCGGGCGGGGCGGTAGGTCAGCAGAACGCTTCCGGTCGTCGTGGTCCTGTTGTCCACCAGACGCAGCCGCCGCACCTCGTCGAACCCCCGGAACAGCCGCTTGCCGGTGCCCAGCACGATCGGTGACACGGTCAGGGAGTAGACGTCGACGAGGTCGCTTCGAATCAGCGTCTGCACCAGATCGCCGCTGCCGAGCACCGCGATGCTCTGGCCCGGCTGCTCCTTCAGATCGGCGACCCGGCGGGCGACGTCGCCGTCGATCAGCGTCGAGTTCTGCCAGGTCAGCTCGGTAAGGGTCGTGGAGGCGACGTACTTCGCCGTGCTGTTGAGGTGCGCTGCGAAGGGGTCATCGGGCGGCGCGGTCGGCCAGTACGAGGCCATGCTCTGGTACGTCTTGCGTCCGAACAGGTAGGCGTCGGTGGTGGCCATCCCCTCCGCCGCGCTGGCGCCGAGGACCTCGTCGAAGTACGGGCGCTGCCAGCCTCCGTGCCGGAACCCTCCCTCGGTGTCCTCCTCTGGTGACCCGGGCGCCTGCATGACGCCGTCGAGGGACAGGAACTCGATGACAACCAGTGTCCGCATGGATCCCGCTTCCGTGTTGTGGAATCAGTCTCCGCGGTAGACCACAAGCCGGACCCGGACTCATCGGTGCAAGGTCATGGGTGGACGCTCATGGGTGCACGCTCACCGGTGGGCGCGCATCGGTGCGCTCAATGGTGCACCGACGCGCCGTCGCTCGCCGTGGAAGCCGGCCGGCACCATCATGGGGACGTGGCAGAGGGCGCGTCGTGGCAGTGACCGAGCGGCTCGACGCGCTGCAGCGCCGCTTCCGCGCCCTGGGCTTCCCGATCGCGGTCATGTACAAGTTCTTCGACGACCAGGGCAACTACCTCGCGGCACTCATCGCCTACTACGGCTTCCTGTCGTTCTTCCCGCTGCTGCTGCTGCTCAGCTCGATCCTCGGCTACACGCTGGCAGGGAACCCCGACCTGCAACGCCAGGTCCTCGACTCGGCCCTGAGCCAGTTCCCGGTCATCGGGCAGCAACTGACCAGCCCCACGGGTCTGAAGGGAAACCCCACGGCCGTTGTCGTGGGGATCGCCGCGTCTCTGTACGGCGGGATGGGGGTGGCGCAGGCGGTGCAGCACGCCATGAACACCGCCTGGAACGTCCCGCTCGTCCACCGCCCGAATGCGGTGCTGGCGCGGCTGCGTAGCCTGCTGCTGCTGGCCGCGGGCGGACTCGCGATCATCACGACGACGATCCTCGCCGGTCTCGGCGCGGGCACCTGGGTCGGTGGACTGGACCTGGGCCTCGAGCTCCAGCTGCTGAGCGTGGTTCTGTCTGTGCTGATCAACGCAGGTGTTCTAATGCTGGTGTTTCGCATCGCGACGGCCCGGCCCCTCAGCCTGCGCGACACGGCGCCCGGAGCGTTCCTCGCGGCGCTGATCTGGCTGCTGCTGCAGTCCTTCGGGACGGCCTACATCGACCGGGTCGTGCGGGGCACGACCGCGACCAACGGGGTCTTCGCTGTGGTCCTCGGCATGCTGGCGTGGATCTATCTCAGCGCCATTGCAGTCATCCTCTGCGCCGAGGTGAACGTGGTCCGGGTCAAGCACCTGTACCCGCGCGCCCTGCTCACGCCGTTCACGGACGACGTTGACCTGACCCACGGGGACGCCAGGGCCTACACCGACGCGGCGACGGCCCAGCGGGCCAAGGGCTTCCAGTCCGTGGACGTCAGCTTCGAGGGGGAGGGCCGGGACGCCCAGGGCCGCCGCATCCGGCGGAGCCGCGGCGCGGAAGAGCGACGCGGAGGGGTCGCTGATCGGCGGCACTAGACCGGCGCCGCTGGCCGATACTCGCCGAACCGGTGCGAGCGAACCGGCGCCGCTGGACCGATCCGCAGCCAACCTGCCAGCGAGCCGACGCCCATGAACCGCGCGGCTGAGCACTCGAGGGGTCAGTGGCTCCGGGTGCCCCTGCGGGACTCCAGCCGCGGCGGGACGAGCCTCTCGGCGACGACTCCAGTCGTAACCGAGTAGATGGCCTTGTGCAGGACGTCGACCACCTGCTCGTTCAGCGGCCAGGTGCGCGGGGGTGCCCCCACGCCGGTCGCGTTCTCAACGGTCTGGTCGGTCGCCAGGCGGACGACGGTATGTGCCAGGTGGGCCCGCGGGCCGCGCAGCCCAACGGCGGCCCAGACTCCGCGCAGGGCCCCAAGGATCGCGCCCGTTCCCCAGTGCATCGCGTGGTTCCACCCCGGCGGCCGGTCGTCGTCCCCGGGTGAGCGACCGAGCAGCGTGAGCAGCGCGCGCCCCGGGACGTACGAGTTCGGCCGTCCGGTCAGCGCTTGCTCGGCCTTCTCCGCCGCCGTCATGACGGCGACGCCGGCCATACCGGCAACGGCTCCCCGCAGCGCGGCGGACAGCAGGGCAGCGGTACGAGAGTGCCTCATCGGCAGCGGACCCCCTCGTCCCCGTGGGCAGCCGTCGACATCGGCTGTTGTCGTCCGCTGCTACCCGGCCGCTGCCCGACGTAACGCTGTCGGACCTCACGCTGCCGGACGTCACGTCGCCCGACCTAGCGTTGCCGGACCTAGCGTTGCCCGGCCTAGCGCGCGGATGTGACGCCGCCGGAAAACCGAGGGCAACGGTCAGGCACCGGCGACCACGGTCAGCGGCTGCTCCCGGCTGCCCGCGCGGACCACCTCCACCAGGTGCTCCTGTGGGCCCACGTAGGCCCCGGGCCACACGACCGACCGCTCGACCGAGCCCTCCACGAGCGCTCCGTCCCCGATCACGCTCCGGCCGCCGGACGCCATCAGGTTCGCAGCCAGATAGTCCGTGGGCCGGCCGCAGTCCACCACCGGCGCCCCGGTCACCACGAGGTCGAGACGGGACGGCGGCAGGTCGCGCCAGAGCACCTCGTACAGCCCGCTCGGCTCGGCCGCGAGACCCCGCACGGCCGTCCACGGGAGCACGCAGGAGCCGACGTACCGGACGCCCCTCCCGTCGGCGACGAAGTCGGCGCGCTCCCCGGGCCGCGCAGGGGTGGCCAGCAGCCGGCACCGCTCGCCGTCCCAGCCGGCGACCAGCTCCTCGAGCCCGTGGGGGGTGTACGCGTCGGCGTTGGTCAGGAGGACGTCCCGCCCGTCCAGCCAGCCGCGCAACTGACCGAGCGCGCCTGCCGTACCCAGCGGCCCCGGCTGCTCCACCTGCACGTACGCCCGCGGCCCGACATGGGACACCACCGCCTCGGCGAAGTGGTGTGCGTTGACGGCACGCGCGCCGACGTACGGCCGCAGCCGCTCGAGCGCGTGGTCGAGCAGCGGCACATTGCCGACCGGGCACAGGGCCTTGGGCCGCAGGGTGGTCAACGGCCGCAGCCGCTCACCGAGCCCCGCGGCCAGGACCACCCCGGCCAGCGGCTGCGGGGGGCTCACGCCCGCAGCACGCGACCGTCGTACCCGGAGGGGGCGGCGACGTCCCGGGCCGCCTGCAGGATCTGCTGCGTCGGACCGTCCATCTCGTCGATCTCCTCGAGTCGCATCCAGCGTGCACTGGTCGCCTCGCCGCCGACGCGCTCGCCGAGCTCGCTGTCGACCTGGAGCCGGTAGACGACGTCCACCCGCCGCAGCGGCGCGTCCACGACCACGGTGACCGGCCGGCCCACCTGCACGAGCAGGCCGAGCTCCTCGCGCAGCTCGCGCCGCACCGCGTCGGCGGCCGATTCGCCGCGGTCGAGCAACCCACCCGGCAGGCTCCAGCCGGCGCGGTGGGGCTGGCGCAGCATGAGCAGCCGGCCGTCCCGCTGCAGCAGGCAGACCGCGCCCACCGTGAAGCTCGGCGTGCCAGCGCGGACGACGAGCCGCCGCACCGGCGCCGGCAGTCGCCGGAACACCCGGAGCGCGAACAGGTAGATCGGGCGTCGGCGCACCGGAGGTGTGGACATGGTCCTGAGCCTACGGACGACTAGGGTCGCCCGAGTGAGCGAGCAGGTGCCGGACGCCGAGCACGAACCGCCGCAGCCGGTCGCGGTCACCCGCGTCGGGGCCTACGCGGTGGTGGTGGCCGGTGACCGGATCCTGCTGACCGAGCTGGCCGGCTCGACGCGGTCCGCGGGCGCCTGGACCCTGCCCGGCGGCGGCCTGGACCACGGCGAGACACCCGTCGACGCGGTGGTCCGGGAGGTCTTCGAGGAGACCGGTCACACCGTCGTCGCACCGCGGCTGGTGGACGTCGGGTCCGCGCACTTCGTGGGCCGCTCGCCGAGCGGCCGGCTCGAGGACTTCCACGGCATCCGGATCGTCTACCGGGCGGACGTCGAGCAGGTGCGCGAGCCCGAGGTCCTCGACATCGGCGGAAGCACGTCGGCCGCCGCTTGGGTGCCGCTGGACCGGCTGCGGGAGGTTCCGCTCACCGGCTGGCTGCCGCCCCTGCTCGCCCGTGTGCTGAATCGGCCGGAGCTGGCCGAGGACCCGAGCGCGCCGTACGGTCAGCAGCATGAGCGGCACGACCCAGACACCTGACACCCGCGCCTCGGGACAGTTCGCCGGCGAGACGGGCGGCCGCGGCGAGTGGAAGCGCCAGGGCAACCGGTTCACCGACCGGATCACCACCGACTCGACCAGCGCGCCGGGGGAGGGGCCGGACGACCAGGGACGGTGGCCGATCGAGCCGGGCCGGTACCGGCTCGTCGTCTCGCTGGCCTGCCCGTGGGCGCACCGGTCGGTGATCGTGCGCCGGCTGCTCGGACTGGAGGACGTGATCTCGCTGGCCGTCGTGGACCCCATCCGCGACGAGCGCGGCTGGCGCTTCACGCTCGACCCGGACGGCCGCGACCCGGTGCTCGGCATCGAGCACCTGTCGGAGGCGTACCTGCGGACCGACGCGACGTACGAGGGACGGGTGACCGTGCCTGCCGTGGTCGACACCGTGACCGGGCTGGTGGTCACCAACGACTACCCGCAGATCACCCTGGACCTGTCGACCCAGTGGACGGCGCACCACGCGCCGGGTGCGCCCGACCTGTACCCGGAAGCCGGGTGGGCCGAGATGGACCAGCTGATCGACGAGATCTACCGCGACGTCAACAACGGCGTGTACCGGTGCGGGTTCGCCACGACCCAGCAGGCGTACGACGCGGCGTACGACCAGCTGTTCGGGCGGCTCGACGTGCTGGAGCGGCGGCTGTCCGACCGGCGGTTCCTGATGGGACCGGAGCTCCGCGAGGTCGACGTGCGCCTGTTCACCACGCTCGTCCGCTTCGACGCGGTCTACCACGGGCACTTCAAGTGCAACCGACAGAAGCTCACCGAGTTCGACAACCTGTGGCGCTACGCACGCGACCTGTACTCGCTGGACGGCTTCGGCGACACCGTGGACTTCGACCACATCAAGCGGCACTACTACGTCACGCATGACCAGATCAACCCGACCGGCATCGTCCCCAAGGGCCCCCACCCGGCCGTGTGGACGGCCTGACCTGCGCGGTCCGGCACGACCGGATCGGCGGGATGCCTGCCGTCGGGACGACACGATCGAGGGCTTCCCGCAGGACGCCGGGGAGGTGCAGTCTGGGACGTGTTCTGCGAGAGGAGCAGCGATGCATGCCGTCGTAGGTGACCAGCTGCACGTCCACGGCCGGCTCGTGGGGACGCCGGACCGGGTGGGCGAGATCGTCGATGTGCGAGGTCCGGACGGCGGACCGCCGTACCTGGTGCGCTTCCCGGACGGGCACGAGACCCTCGTGTTCCCCGGGCCGGACGCATCCGTGGAGCACGGGTCCGAGAAGTAGCCGGCGGGCCCCGACCACCCGGAGCCCTCGCCACCGGTGCCAGCTCGCTGCCCCGTGGCGGAGTTGCTGTTGCGTCCGAAAAGCCGGTGTGGCGCGGCTGGTGGGCCGCGACCCACCGGCTTCTTGGACGCAAACAGGGGCGTGGACGCGAACAGGGGCGGTCGGACGCGCGAACGCCGCGTCGGGGCTGACCCGACGCGGCGTCCGCGCCTTCCTTCCAACCTCGGTTACTCCTGTCGCCGGCTTCCGCGCCGAAGCGTGACCACGATGCCGACCAGCCCGGCCACGACCAGGACTGCCGGGCCGAAGACCGACGCATCCGGCAGGCTCAGCACCTCGCTCTGGACCAGCGCCCACAGTGCGGCGACGCCGAGGAACACCAACCCGAACACCAGGGACATCACGTCCGTCTCATGCCGTCGCACGACGCACCTCCAGATGGCCGACACCGGCCTGCAGCTCCAGTTCTAGGGTCCCGCCCCCGGCGCCGTCCGCGCCCAGGTCGGTGATGGTGCGGTCGGTTCCGAACCCGCCGTTGCCTGCTCCGAGCAGCTCCACCGCGCCGACACCGGTGCTGGCGTGCACGGTGAGGTCGACGTCCTGCGGCACGGTGACGACGATCTCCCCGAAGCCGATGTGCGCGCCCATCCGCGCGGACTGGCCCTCGAACGGCACCGCCCTGAGGTCGTACCGCACCTGGCCGGCGCCGAAGTCGGCGTTGGCCGGCAGCTCGCTGACCGATGTGGGCCTCAGGAAGAGGTCGACATCGTCGCGGTCTCGCCGGCCCTGCCAGGGGCTGGCGACCGCCGCGACGAGGGTCACCACGGCCAGGACCAGGCCGACCCAGACCAGGCCGCGGGCCCGACCCCGCCACGCGCCGACCAGCAGCCCGATACCGATCACGGTCAGAGCCAGCGCCGGGTAGGCGCCGTCGGGCGGGTTCGCGCCGGACCCGTCCACCGCGGCCAGCACGCCCAGCGCCAGCAGTACGGCGCTGATGGTCAGGCCACCGAGCATGGAGCGCTCGCGCGGGGGAGCCGGTGGCAACGGGGGCTGCGGCGGCGCGGGGGGCGACCCGGGCGGCCCTTGCCACGGGGGTGCGGCGCTCGCGGTCGAGGGGGACACCCCGGGCGTCGTGGGCAGCGGCGCGGTGGCACCAGCTCGAGTCGAGCCGGTTCCTTCCCCCAGCGCCTGGGAGCCTGCCGCGGTGGAGCCGGCACCAGTAGCAGCCAGCGCCGTCGAACCTGGCGCCGTCGAACCTGGCGTCGTCGAACCTGGCGCCGTCGCACCCGGTGCCGTCGCCATGAACGCGGTGGCGCCCGATGACGGCATCGACGAGCCGCCGGGGACTGCACCGGCCGGGGCCGGTCCGGTCCCGAGTGCACCGGGGGGAGCCGGATCGCGCATCAGGTAGACGGCGAAGCCGACGACGGCGAGCGCCAGGAGCAGCGGTCCGTCCCAGCGCCGGAACGCGGAGAGGATGCCGAGCGTGACGGCGACCGCGAGCACGACCGCGAGCAGCACGGTCCGGGACGACCGGCGCCCGCTCTGCCCGTAGGTCAGCTGAGAACCCAGCGACGGCTCGCCGTCGTCCACGGGCAGCAGCAGCCAACCGAGCGCGTAGAGCACGATTCCGGCGCCGCCGAACAGCGTGAGCACCACGGCGATCACGCGCAGCAGCAGCGGGTCGATGCCGAGGCCCCGGGCCACGCCGCCGCAGACGCCCGCGACGACGCGCTCGTGGCGGCTGCGGCGCAGGCCGCGGAGCCGCTCGGTCAGCCGGTCACCCGCGCTGGGCTGGCTCCACGGGGGAGGCGGAGGCGGTGACGGCGGGGGAGGCGGTGCAGGCGCGCCGTACGGGGGCGGCGGCGGAGATCCCGACGGCGGAGATCCCGACGGCGGAGATCCCGACGGCGCAGATCCCGACGGCGCAGATCCCGGCGGCGGAGAAGCCGGCGGGGGGGCCGAGCCGGCGCCGCCGGGCTGGGCCGTGGCGCCGGACTCTGCTGGGGCGCCGGACTGTGCCGGCTGAGGATTTGGTGCCAGCGGTCCTGATGCCTGAGGCTGTGGCCCTTCGTGCTGTGAGTTGCGGGACTCGGGAGGTTCCGGGGTGTGGTCCATGCCGTCGATCGTGCTCGCCGCCGCGGTGGGGAACCATCAGGGACGACCCTGAGCGCCCCCTGGGCGCGGCCCTGGGAGAACCGGCCGGAGCACCGGGAGGTCCCCGTTCCGGCCGGGGGTGGGCACGCGGGAGGATCACCTTCGTGACCACCGGAGCGCCCTCGGCCGCCGACTCGACCGCGGCCGATCCCGATCGGCCGGCGCTGCGGCGCCGGCTGGACGGGCGGCTGCTCGGGGGCGTCGCCGCCGGCCTCGCCGACCACCTCCGCCTGGACGTCCTCCACGTGCGGGTCGCCTTTGCCCTGCTCAGCGGGATTGCCGGGTTCGGCGTGGCGCTGTACGGCGCGCTGTGGGTGGTCGTCCCGGTCGAGTCCCCGACCGAGCGCGCCGAAGCGGCCGGCCTGGCCGCGGCCAGCCGCGCCGGTCGTCGGCCGTGGCGAGCGACCCGCCGCGGCGACCTCGGCCAGCTGGTGGCCTTCGGCGCGTTCGGCCTCGGCCTGGTGCTGCTGCTCAACACCGTCGGCGCGGGCCTGCCGCTGCTCGTGCTCGTTCCGCTGCTCATTGCGGCCGCCGGCCTGGCGCTGCTTTGGTCGCAGGCCGACGCGACCGAGCGGGCCAGGCTGCTGCCCCCGCAGCTGACCCCTGACGGCGCCGCACGCGGCGGGCGCGCCGCCCGCCTGCTCACCGTCGTACGCGTGGTCGGGGGCCTGGCCCTGGTCGGCGTCGCGGTCCTTGTGTTCCTCGTCGGCAGCGGCCGGCAGACCGCGGTCGGTGAGGCGCTGGTGCTCCTGGTCGTCGTCGGGCTGGGGCTGGCTCTCGTCGTCGGCCCGCTGCTGTGGCGGCTGCTGCGCCAGCTGGAGGACGAGCGCCGAGAGCGGCTGCTGACTCAGCAGCGGGCGGACGTCGCGGCGCACCTGCACGACTCCGTGCTGCAGACGCTGGCGCTGATCCAGCGCAAGGCCCAGGACCCACGGGCAGTCGTGGCGCTGGCGCGTGCCCAGGAGCGCGACCTGCGGATCTGGCTGTTCGAGCCGGAGGCGGCGCGGCGCAGCACCCTGCGGGCCGAGCTCGAGGACACCGCGGCCCAGGTGGAGCAGGCGCACGGCGTCCCGGTGGAGGTCGTGGTGGTCGGGGACTGCCCGCTGGACGGCCGGCTGCCGGCGCTGGTCCGCGCGGCCCGGGAGGCAATGGTGAACGCGGCCCGGCACTCGGGCGCCCCGGTCGTCGACGTCTTCGCCGAGTGCGTGGGGGACTCCGTCGAGGTGTTCGTCCGCGACCGCGGCAAGGGCTTCGACCCGGCGACGGTGCCCGCCGACCGGATGGGCCTGGCCGGGTCCGTCGTCGGGAGGATGGAGCGGCACGGCGGGACGGCCCGGGTGCGATCCGCGCCGGGTGAGGGAACCGAGGTGTCACTGTCGATGCCGCGTCCGCAGCCGGGCGCCGCCGCGACCGAGGAGGAGGACGCATGAACGAGCGACATTCCGCGCCGCGCTTATGGGGCGGTAGGGCCCCACGATGACACAGCAGGGGAGTACACGGGTGCGGGTGCTCGTGGTCGACGACCACGCGATGTTCCGCAGCGGGGTCCGCACCGAGATTGGGGACGCCGTCGAGGTTGTCGGCGAGGCGGCCGACGTGGAGGAGGCGGTGACCGCCGTCGTGCAGCTGCAGCCGGACGTCGTGCTGCTCGACGTCCACCTCCCCGGCGGTGGCGGCGTCGAGGTGCTGCGTCGCTGCGCGCACCAGGGCGTGCCCGCTCGCTTCCTGGCCCTGTCCGTCAGCGACGCCGCGCAGGACGTCATCGGCGTCATCCGCGCAGGCGCCCGCGGCTACGTCACCAAGACGATCACCGGGGACGAGCTGGTCGCGGCCATCGGACGGGTCGCGGATGGCGACGCGGTGTTCAGCCCGCGCCTGGCCGGGTTCGTTCTCGACGCGTTCGCGGGCGCCGCGGAGGTTCCGTCGGTCGACCCTGAGCTGGACCTGCTGAGCGCCCGGGAGCGCGAGGTCATGCGGCTGATCGCACGTGGTTACGCCTACAAAGAGGTGGCGCGTGAACTGTTCATCTCGGTGAAGACAGTGGAGACCCACGTGTCATCGGTGCTGCGCAAGCTCCAGCTGTCCAGTCGCCACGAGCTGACCGCCTGGGCCGCCGACCGACGGCTGCTGTAGCGAAGTTCCCAGCCCGTTTCCGCACCGTTCGCCCGCAGACCTTCCTCGGTGACCGGTTCGGGAGTTCACTGACCGCTATGCACCTTCGTCGCCGTTCCGCCGTCGCGCTCACCGCTGTCACCCTCGCCACGGTTCTGCCTCTCTCGCAGCCCGTCACCGCCACGTCCGCCGACCACGACCGCCAGCGCGCCGCCGTGACCGGCCCGCTGGTCATCGGCCACCGTGGCGCGTCTGGCTATCGGCCCGAGCACACCCTGGCCTCGTACGAGCTCGCCGCCCGGATGGGGGCCGACTACATCGAGCCCGACCTGGTCTCCACCAAGGACCACGTGCTGGTCGCCCGGCACGAGAACGAGATCGGCGGCACGACGAACGTCGGCGACCACCGAGAGTTCGCGGGCCGCAAGACGACGAAGACGATCGACGGCGTCGCCGTGACCGGGTGGTTCACCGAGGACTTCACGCTCGCCGAGCTGAAGACCTTGCGCGCCAAGGAGCGGCTGCCGGAGATCCGGCAGGAGAACACGATCTACGACGGCCGCTTCCAGATCCCGACCTTCGCCGAGGTCCTCCGGCTGCGCGACCGGCTGTCCCGGCAGCTGCACCGCCAGGTGGGCGTGTACCCGGAGACCAAGCACCCGACGTACTTCCGGTCGATCGGCCTGCCGCTGGAGCGGCGGGTGATCCGGGCGCTCAGCCGAGCCGGCCTGAACGAGCCGAAGGCCCCGGTTTACGTGCAGTCGTTCGAGCCGAGCAACCTGGTGCTGATGAACAACGCCCTTGGGCTGCGCACCCGTACCACCTTCCTCACGTCGGCCACAGGCGCTCCGTATGACACGGTGGCGGCCGGCCACCCGGTGCCGTATGCGACCCTGGTCTCGCCGCCCGGGCTGCTGACGCTGAAGGTGGGTGGCATCGATGGTCTCGGCCCGGACAAGAACCAGGTGATCCCGCGCCGCGCCGACAACACGCTCGGCACGCCGACCTCCCTCGTGCGCGATGCGCACGCCGTCGGTATGACCGTGCACCCGTACACGTTCCGCGCGGAGAACACTTTCCTCCCGGTCGACTACCGCAAGGGCACGAACGACGCGGACTACGGGCGCGCCATCGACGAGCAGGTGACGTTCCTGCGCGCCGGGATTGACGGGGTCTTCACTGACCAGCCGGACATCGGCGTCGTGGCCCGGGACGAGTTCCTCGGCCGGACCGCAGCCGCCCACCGCGCAGCGGCTTGAAACCTAATCGCGCAGCGGCCTAAAGATCACTGGCAGCGGCCTGAACCCTGCTCAAGCCCGGACGGCGAGCTCCTCGGCCTCGGGCAGCTGCGCCAGCCGGCGGCGCAGCGCCCGGGGCGAGTGTGCGGCCGTGCGCAGCCGGCGCCCGTGGTAGCGGACGCCCCCACGGGCCAGCGCGCCAAGGGCGACCCAGGAGCACACCCCGCGCTCCAGCACCCAGGCCGGCGCCCACAGCGGGACGTCGGCAGGCACCAGCCGGGCGGCGCCGGCCCGCTGTCGGCCCGACTCTGCGAGGCCGACCAGAGCCACGGCGACGCCGAGCAGCGCGGTCGGCCGGCGGACCGCGAGGAAGACGGCGCCGGGCACGGTCGCCAGGGCCGCGGTCAGCCGCCACGGCTGGGCGACGTCGTCGTACGCCTGCCGAACCCGCTGCGACCAGAAGTGCCGGGCGGTCGGCGGCTGTCGGGGCACCAGAACCTGTGGAGCGTCGACGACCCGGGCCCCTGCCGCGCGCAGCGTGCGCACGAGCTCGAGGTTCTCGAACAGCACGTCGGCATCCCAGCCCGAGGTGCGCCGCAGCGCGCTGCGGCGGACGCCGAACGTGCCGGGCCAGTCGGCGGCGACCGCACGGTTGAGCAGCGACCGGGCCCCGTCCCAGCGGGCGTGCCAGGGCCACGACGAGAACACGTTCTGCGGGCGCACCAGGTCGGCGTCACCCAGCAGCACCACGACGTCGACGAGCGTGGCCAGGTCGTACCGCACGTCGTCGTCCGCGAGAATCACCAGCTCGTGCCGCGCCAGGTGCACGCCTGTCATGGCGCCGACGACCTTGCCGTTGATACCCGGCAATGGTCCAGGCGCGACGTGGCGCACGAGGGACTGCCAGGCGTCCCGGTGCTCGCCGAAGCGCTCGGGCCGGGACCCGTCCACGACCGTCACGTCGGCGTGCCGCGACAGCGTGGTGAGGTAGGCGGTCATCTCCTCGAGGTTCCGGCTGTGCGTCGCGTCGTCCCCGCCGTCCCACCGCAGCGGGACGACGACCTCGACCGGGAGCCGCACGATCATGCGATGACGGCCTCGGCCAGGTCCTCGGCGACCGGAACCCGCAGCGCGCTGCGGCCGGACCGCCAGGCCGTCAGCGTCGCGGCGGCCACCCGGGTGTCCAGCTCCAGGCAGGCCCAGGCACCCAGCAGCACGTCGGGCACCAGCTCGGGCTCGGCGGCGACCAGGGCACCGCACAGGTCATGCGCCGCCACCTGCTCATGCACGGCGTCCGCCTCGATGTGCTCGTCGAAGAACTCCCAGGCGTCCTGCTCCAGGCCCAGCCGCTGCATCCCGGCGACCACCCGCTTGGCGGGCAGCGACGACGTCATCTCGAAGGCGGCCAGGTGCCCGCACAGCGCGCCGCGCAGCCGCCGGTGCAGGCCGAACATCGACAGCACGTTGACGTTGGCGAGCGACAGCGCCGGGACGTGGTCGAGGTAGGCGTTCGGGGTGGCGTCCAGGCCCAGCGAGCGCATCGAGCGGGCGAACAGCTCCGCATGCATCCGGTCCGGACGGCCGCCGCCGTACTCGTCGGCCTGGATCTCGACCAGCGCCGCCTTGGCCCGGCCGCGCAGCCGCGGGATGGCCCAGGTCTGCGGGTCGCCCTCCTTGAGCTGGTACGGCGAGCGGAGCACCAGCTGCTCGGCGACCTGGGTCACCGTGGCCTGCCGGGCGAGGAACCCGGGAACGGACGGCGTGCCAGGCGCCGACGACCCGGCGGCCAGGTCGAACAGCCGGCGCGGCAGCTCGCGGGGCGCGCACGGTTGCACCGGGCAGGCCTGGCGAAGAGCTGCCTCCAGCCGGCGCTCCAGATGAGCCCGGGCGGCGAGGACGTCGGGATGCCACTCCAGCACGTCGGCGTCCGGCCCCAGCCCGCCGTAGTGCAGCTCGTACATGAGGTACAGCGCCAGCTGTGCGTCGTCGTCGGTGAGCAGGTCGTCCGCCGTCGAGACCCGGGCGCTGCGTGTGACCAGCATCCCCGGGTCGTCGGCGCCGGAGACGGTCCGCAGCAGCGCTTCGCTCAGCGGCCCGCGAGGCGAGGGCAGGGGCATGGGGCCTTCCTACCCCGTCGGCGTCCGGAGCACACCTCGACCCGTCCCGCTGGGCGCGCTCCGCTGTCCTGCTGTAGACACGGACCGTGCCGCGCGAGCCCCAGCCCGTGACCGTGACCGCCTGTGAGGACGGTCCGCTGCTGGTGCGCGGGCCGGTGGTGATCCTCGGCGAGGACGGCGAGCCGCTGCCGCGCTCGCGGGCGACCGTCGCGCTGTGCCGGTGCGGGCTGACCAGCCGGCCGCCGTGGTGCGACGGTGCGCACAAGGCCGGCGCGGGCCGGCGACGTGGCGGACCCACGGCGGTCCCGGACGCCGACTGACGACGGGCAGGCCGTCGTCGGCAGTCGGCTCCTAGACCTCGATCTCGGCGAGCACGCGGGGGACCTCGGCCAGGACCTCCCTGGCCAGGAACCCCATCCGGCCGACGCCGGCCGCCAGCCGGTCGCCGGAGCGCCCGTGCAGGAAGGTGCCCCAGACGGCGGCCTGAGCCGGCGTCGCACCACGGGCGGCCAGGCCGGTGACGATGCCGGCCATCACGTCGCCCGAGCCGGACACCCCGAGGCCGCGGCCCCCGGTGTCGTCCTGCCACACCGAGCCCTCAGGGTCGGCGATGTGCGCCCGGCTACCGCCGCAGCTCACGACGGCGCCGGTGCGCCCCGCCAGCTCGTGAGCGGCGCCGGCCGGGTCGTCCTCGACCTGCTGGGTCGGGACGTCGAGGGTCAGCGCCAGCTCGCGGATGTTCGGGGTCAGGACGACGTCGCCGTGCAGGTGCCGCAGGCCGTCCGGGTTCGCACCGACCCAGGCCATCGCCATGGCGTCCAGCACCACGGTGGTGCCGGCACGCAGCCGCGGGACGACGGCGTCCAGGAGCGCCAGCACCGCGTCGGTGTCCATCGCGCCCGACCCGAACAGCACGGAGGAGCACCCCTGGGCGAGGTCGACGACGGTGTCCGCGGCCGCGGCGGCGATGTCGCCGCCCGGCGTTCGGGGGAGGCCCCGCACCAGCGCCTCCGGAAGGGCGATCGCCAGGGGTACGGCGGTCTCCTCGACGGTCGCGACCTGGAGCTTGCCGGCGCCGGTGCGCAGGGCGGCCTCAGCTGCGAGCAGCACCGCGCCAGGGGTCTGGGCACTGCCCCCGACGACCAGGGTCCGCCCGCGGCTCTCCTTGTCGTCGCCCACCGGCAGCGGCCAGTCCCGCAGCACCGCAGGCGTGACGACGATCGGCGGGGCGAGGTCAGGACGCGACATTGCCAGAGCGCCCCGGGTGCTCGTCCTCCGCGGTGACGGGCGAGGGGCTGCGGTCGACGGCCGTGGTGTCGGCGAAGCTCACCAGCCGCAGGATGCCGTCGTCCCCTGGCCGGTAGGTCGTGATGGAGCAGTTCGGGATCGGCGTCTCGCGGTCGACCCGGAGCAGCTCCTGCTCGTGCAGCTGCTCCAGCGCTATCCGGAACGCCATGATCACGGCCTGGTGGCTGAAGATCCACAGCCGCGCGCCGTCGTGCTCCACCCGCACGGTGTCCAGCACGCTGCGCACCCGGAGCGCGACGTCGCACCAGCTCTCGCCGCCCGGTGGGCGGTAGTACAGCTTGCCCGTGCGCTGACGGCGCCGGGCCTCCTCCGGGTACTCCTCGCGGATGCCCGCGCCGGTGAGGCCGTCGAAGGCGCCGAGGTCGCGCTCGCGCAGCCGCTCGTCGAGCACCAGCGGCAGGTCCAGACCGGCGCCCTCGATCGCGGCGCGGGCGGTGTCGGCCGCGCGCCGGTACGGCGAGCTGAGCACCACGGTCGGCCGGGCGTCCTCCGCCATCTCGGCGAGGTACCGCCCGACGGCGGCCGCCTGCTCGGCGCCGAGGTCCGACAGCTCGACGTCCGCGTCCCTGGCGTCCAGCACCAGCCGGCCGGCGCCGCGGCTGCGGGCCTCACGGTCGGCGATGTTGCCCACGCTCTCGCCGTGACGCACGAGCACCAGCTCGGCCGGCACCGGTCGTGGCTCTTGATGCCGGTCGGGTCGCGGTGTCGTTCTCATGGACGTCGTGGTCTGGTCTGCGGGCGGCACCGCGCCAGCGTAACCAGGGCTGCCGCCGGTCGCCCGACGCATGAGACCGGCCAGGCGCGGGTAGGGCCGACGTCCCCGCCGCCCTCGCCCCAGGAGACAGTCGTGAGCCCCGACGCACCGGACCCCAAGCCGCAGACGATCGACTACCCCGGCAGCACGGGCGACATGGCAGAGCAGCCGCAGGACGAGATGCGCGACTACGAGGGGCGCGGCCTGCTGCGAGGCCGGCACGCGCTCATCACGGGCGGGGACTCCGGCATCGGCCGAGCGGTCGCCGTGGCGTTCGCCAAGGAGGGCGCCGACGTCGCCATCGCCTATCTCGACGAGCACGACGACGCGGAGCACACGGCGTCACTGGTGCGCGACGCCGGCCGTCGGTGCGTGCTGCTTCCGGGCGACCTCGGCCTCGCCGACCACGCCCGCGAGGTGGCCGACGCCACCAAGAACGGCCTTGGCGGCCTGGACCTGCTGGTCAACAACGTCGCGTACCAGGAGCCGCAGGACCGGCCCGAGGACATCAGCGACGAGCAGTGGCTGCGCACCTTCGACGTCAACGTGCACAGCTTCTTCCGGGTCACGAAGGCGGCGCTCGCGTACCTGCCGGACGGTGGCTCGATCATCAACACGGCGTCGATCAACGGCCTGCGCGGCAACAAGAGCCTGATCGACTACTCGGCGACGAAGGGCGCGGTGATCGCCCTGACCTACTCGCTGGCGCAGGCGCTGGTGGACCGCGGCATCCGGGTCAACTGCGTGGCGCCGGGCCCGGTGTGGACGCCACTGATCCCGGCGACCATGCCGGAGGAGAAGGTGGGGCAGTTCGGCCAGCAGGTGCCGATGGGCCGGGCCGCCCAGCCGGACGAGATCGCGCCGTCGTACGTCTTCTTCGCGGCCGGTCGGCTGTCGTCCTACTACAGCGGCGAGGTCCTGGCGCCGATCGGCGGCGAGACGCTCCCGGGCTGACGCCGCGCACCTGTCAGCCGGAGCGCACGCCGCGCTTGCGGCGGTACATCGAGCGGTCGGCGTGGTCGAGCACCTCCGCGAGGCTCGCACCGTGCAGCGGGAAGACGCCGTACCCGACACTGGCCCGGATGGGCACCCTGACGCCGTCGACCTGGACCGGGTGCGTGACCAGGCTGGCGTGCAGCCGGGCGCTGAGCTCGCCGGCCGCCTCGACGGTGTCGGCGTCGGCGAGCAGGACGGCGAACTCGTCCCCGCCGAGCCGTGCGACCAGGTCACCCTGCCGGGCCGCGGCCGCGAGCCGCTGGCCGACGTGGCGGAGCACGGCGTCACCGGCTGCGTGCCCATGCTGGTCGTTGACCGGCTTGAACTGGTCGAGGTCGACGTAGACGACGGTGAAGCCGGGACCTCCCGCGGTGGCGGCGGCCGCCATCCGGGTCGCGGTGTCGGTGAAGACCTGCCGGTTCGCGACGCCGGTGAGCCCGTCCTGGCGGGCCTGGTCCGCAAGGGCCTGGCTCAGCCGCAGGTTCTCCATCCCGCGGGCGGCCGCCGAGAGCAGTGGCCGGACGTGCTCGTCGTACGTCGGGGTGTGCAGGCGCTGCGGGCGTGAGCGCGCCACCAGCCACAGCGGTGGACCGGCGGGAGCGGCGACCGCGTACGCCAGCTCACCTGCGGAGGGCGGGTCCGGACGCAGGTCGATGTCCTCCACCGAGGTCGTCCGTTGCAGCACGCCGAGCAGCCGCCGCCGGGCGTCCTCGAGGCTCGGCGAGTTCCCGATGTCGGTCACCTCTTCAAGGGTGTCACGCAGGCTGGACGCCGAGGTCATCCACCGGTGCCGGTCAACGAGGACGACCATCAGCGCAGCCGTCGCCGCCGCCGTCCACCAGAGCAGGGCCGGCATCGTCCGGCAGGCGACGGCCACCGGGACTCCGGCGGCCGCGCTGACCACCTCGGCGAGCTCGAGCCGCGCGGAGCGGGCCAGGGCCCGGCCCAGGGGCGGGCGCTGGCTGTCGGCCAGCAACATGGCGACGAGCACCAGCGGCCCTTCGACCGCGCTGGCGAGCAGCGCCGCCGCGCCGGCCGCGACGGCGTGCGCCGTCCCGGACAACCCGGCGAGGTGGAGGAGGCCCAGGGCCACGGCTGAGCAGACGACCGCCTGTGCCGCGTTGAAGACCGCCTTCTCGGGGACGTGCCGATGGTCGACGAGCTCGGTGACGACGGCCGCCAGCGCGACGGCGAGAACGGCGTCCGCAGTGGGGAGCAAGTGGCCGCACAGCACTAGGCCGAAGTCGGCGCACAGGATCATCTGCCGCTGCCGACCGATGCCGACGGTGGCGACCGGGCAGCGGGCCGAGAGGACCAGCACGAGCGTCACGCCGGCCGTCGTCCAGGACGGCGGCGACCGGTGGCCGAGCGCGACCACGACCGTGCCCAGCGCCGCGACGACGAGGGCCGCGACATAGCAGAGCAGCCCTACGGGCAGTCGGGAGGAGCGGAGGGTCACCGGGCCATCCAAGCCGCTCGGCCGAGCCGTCGGCGGGCTACCCCAGAAAGGTCGACCCGATCGGACGACCCGAGCGCCACCGTGCGCGGCGGGGAGGAGCGCCGGTCAGGCGATGGACACGACCTTGAAGCCCTCGGCCAACCGGCCGCCGCCGAGACCGGCGTCGCGGGCGATGGCACTGCTCCAGCCGCGGAGCATGCCCGCCAGGTCCTCCAGATGCGCGGTCTGGCTGGCGTGGGCGCGCAGGGCCGCGAGCTTGCGGTCGAAGACGTCGGTGATGTCCACCGCGTGCGGTCGCTCGGCGTGCGCCATCAGCCACACCTCCGGGACGACCCATGGCTGCAGGCCCTCCTCGACCAGCTCCGGCCAGGCGAACGCGTTCCGGGCGGCGGGGTAGACGGCGCGGAAGGCGGCCTCGCCCACGGCCAGGTGGTCGGGGTGGCTGGCCTGCGGGATCTCCCAGTTGCGCTCGGGGCTGGGCATCAGCACGCGCTCCGGGCGCACCTGCCGGATCACCCGCACGATGTCGCGCTGCAGCTGCCAGGTGGGCTCGAGCCAGCCGTCGCGGTAGCCCTCCAGGAAGCGCACGTCATCGACACCCACCTCGGCCGCGGCCTTGCGCTGCTCCGCCTCGCGCAGCGCCGGTACCTGGTCGCGCGGGGTGTCGTCGAAGCCGCCCTGGTCGCCGTAGGTGCACACCAGGTAGGTGACGGCGATCCCGGCGTCGGTGAACGTCGCGACGGTGCCCGCCGCGCCGAAGTCGATGTCGTCCGGGTGCGCCGCGACGACCAGCACCCGCTGGACCTCGGCGTCGGGGATCGGCATGGCGACATGCTAGGTGGCGGCGGTCGCCTGGGGATGGCTGTCGGTGGCCGGTCGTACCCTGGACGACGATGAGCACCCTCTTCGACGACCTCCCGCTGGCGGGTCTGACGTCTCCCGCGCCCCGACCCTCGCCGCAGCCCGAGCCGGGTGCGCGCGAGCGTCCAGCCGCGGCGCACGGGGGTGACGTGCGCCCGCGCGTCGACCCGCAGTCCCTGCTCGCGGGGCTCAACGACCAGCAGCGCGAGGCGGTGCTGCACGAGGGCTCGCCGCTCCTGATCGTGGCCGGCGCCGGCTCCGGCAAGACCCGGGTGCTCACCCACCGCATCGCCTACCTGCTGGCCGCCCGCGGCGTCCGGCCCGGGCAGGTGCTGGCGATCACCTTCACGAACAAGGCGGCCGGTGAGATGCGCGAGCGGGTCGCCGCCCTGGTCGGGCCGCGCGCGTCGTCCATGTGGGTCTCGACGTTCCACTCCGCCTGCGTGCGGATCCTGCGCCGCGAGGCCACCCGGGTCGGCCTGAAGTCCTCCTTCTCGATCTACGACGCCGCGGACTCCCAGCGGCTGATGGCCCTCGTCTGCCGCGAGCTCGACCTTGACCCCAAGCGCTACCCCCCGCGCTCGTTCAGCGCGCAGGTGTCCAACCTGAAGAACGAGCTGGTCGACGAGGAGACCTACGCCGAGCGGGCCGGCGGCGAGGGCGGCACCCACGCCGAGCAGACCCTCGCCGAGGCGTACCGGATGTACCAGCAGCGGCTGCGCCAGGCCAACGCGCTGGACTTCGACGACCTGATCATGACGACGGTCAACGTCCTGCAGGCCTTCCCGGACGTCGCTGAGCACTACCGGCGGCGGTTCCGCCACGTGCTCGTCGACGAGTACCAGGACACCAACCAGGCGCAGTACGTGCTCGTGCGTGAGCTGGTCGGCGGCTCGACGTCCGAGGCGGCGGCCCGCTCGGAGGTCCGTGCGGTCGACGGCACCGTGGTGCGCGAGGGCAGCGAGGTCGACGTGCCACCGGCCGAGCTGACCGTCGTGGGCGACGCGGACCAGTCGATCTACGCCTTCCGCGGCGCCACGATCCGCAACATCGTGGAGTTCGAGACCGACTACCCGGACGCGCGCACGATCCTGCTGGAGCAGAACTACCGGTCCACCCAGACGATCCTGTCGGCGGCGAACGCCGTCATCGCCCGCAACCCGGACCGGCGCGAGAAGAAGCTGTGGACGGCGGCGGCCGGCGGCGTGCCGATCGTCGGGTACGTCGCCGACTCCGAGCACGACGAGGCGGCCTTCGTAGCCGAGGAGATCGACCGGCTCGCCGACTCCGAAGGCGTCCGGCCCGGCGACGTCGCCGTGTTCTACCGCACCAACGCGCAGTCCCGCGCCATCGAGGAGGTGCTGGTCCGGGTCGGGCTGCCGTACAAGCTCGTCGGTGGCACCCGGTTCTACGAGCGGCGCGAGGTCAAGGACGCCCTCGCCTACCTGCGGGTCCTGGCCAACGGCGCCGACACGGTGAACCTGCGGCGCATCCTCAACGTGCCCAAGCGCGGGATCGGCGACCGGGCCGAGGCGGTGGTGGCCCAGCTGGCCGACCGGGAGCGGATCTCGTTCGTCGAGGCGCTGGCGCGGGCCGACGAGGCGCCCGGCATCGTGACCCGCTCGCTGACCTGCATCCGGTCCTTCACCGAGCTGCTGGAGGCCCTGCGCACGGTGGTGGACGGCGGCGCGGGCCCGGCCACCGTCCTGGAGGCGGTGCTCGACCAGACCGGCTACGTGGCCGAGCTGCAGGCCAGCCACGACCCGCAGGACGAGACCCGGGTCGAGAACCTGGCCGAGCTGGTGCAGGTGGCGCGCGAGTTCGAGGAGTCCTCGCCGGACGGCACGCTGACCGACTTCCTGGAGCGGGTCTCCCTGGTGGCCGACTCCGACGAGATCCCGGACGACGTCGCCGACGACCAGGGCGTGGTCACCCTGATGACCCTGCACACGGCCAAGGGGCTGGAGTTCCCGGTCGTGTTCCTCACCGGCATGGAGGACGGCGTCTTCCCGCACCTGCGCGCGCTCGGCGACAACACCGAGCTGGAGGAGGAGCGGCGGCTGGCGTACGTCGGCATCACCCGGGCCCGGGAGCGGCTCTACTTGACCCGGGCCGGCGTCCGCAGCGCGTGGGGCGCGCCGTCGTACAACCCGGCGTCGCGGTTCCTCGACGAGTTGCCGGCCGCCCTGGTGGACTGGCGGCGGACCGAGACGACGGGGGTCAGCCGGGCGTCCATGCCGGCCGTGGCTCGGCTGGCTCAGCGGCCCGGCGTCCGGTCACCGGGCAACCGCGAGGTGGTGCACCTGGAGCCTGGCGACCGCGTGACCCACGACACCTTCGGCCTCGGCACCGTGCTGCGGGTCGAGGGCAGCGGCGACAAGGCGATGGCCCACGTGGAGTTCTCCGGCGACCAGGGCACCAAGCGGCTGCTGCTGCGCTACGCCCCGGTGGAGAAGCTCTAGCGCGCAGTCGGGTCGGGAACCGGGCGGTCTCCCTGGGCGCGCTCTGGCTGCACCCCCTGCGGCGCGCGCGCTCGCCGGGCGCTCGCCGGGCGTGCTGCGCGGTCAGGCTCGCGCTGCCGTTGACGCGCTCGTGCTCGTGGCTGCGATGGTGAATGCGTCTCGGTGGTCGTGGGAGCAGCCGGTCCGTCGCAGTGACGGCCGCATCGACGGCTCTGCGCCCAGCGGCGTGCCCCGGCCAGAGACCGCAGGCCGAACCAGAGACGGCGCCTCCGACCGGGCAACGGTCTAGGGGGCGCCGCGGCAGGACACCGGGACGACCTCCAGCGCCGCGTTAGGCTGCCTGCGCCGAGCGTTCCCCGACCTGGAGGTGTCGATGGGCCCGTCAACAGGCGCTGCCGCCCCCATCCGCGTCGTCGTCGCCAAGCCGGGCCTGGACGGGCACGACCGCGGCGCGAAGGTGGTGGCGCGGGCGCTGCGTGACGCCGGCATGGAGGTCGTCTACACCGGGCTGCATCAGACCCCCGAGCAGATCGTCGAGGCGGCCATCGCCGAGGACGCCGACGCCGTCGGGCTCTCGGTGCTCTCGGGTGCGCACATGACGCTGTTCGCCAGGGTCGTCGAGCTGCTGAAGGAGCGCGACGCCGAGGACATCGTCGTGTTCGGCGGCGGCATCATCCCGGACGCGGACATCCCCGAGCTGGAGAAGCTCGGGGTCGCCAAGGTGTTCACCCCGGGCGCCACGACGGCGTCCATCGTCCAGTGGGTCCGCCAGAACGTCGCCGCCGGCTAACCGGACCAGTCGAGCCGTCTCATTCGCAGGCGACGCCGTCGTCGTCGCGGTCCAGGTGGCTGGCGTATCCGGGATCGCCGGCGAAGAGCGGTGTGTCGCCGGCCGCGCGCGCAGCGCTGCAGTTCACGTAGTACAGCGACCCGCCGGTGTCGTCACCGGTGGCGTTGTCGCCGGATGAGCCGACGAGCGAGTCGCCGGCCGCGTCGCTCACCGTGGCGGTCTCGGTCGTCGTCACCGTGGCGGTCCTGGTGCGGGTCCTCGTCAACGTTCTCGTGCGTGGGGGCTGCGCCACGGTCTCGGTGACCGTGGTCGTCTCGGCCGGCGGCGTCACCGTGGTGGTCTCGGGGGGAGGCGTCACGGTGATGGTCGTGGACGTGCCGGTGGGTCGAACGGTGCGCTCCGCGGAGGTCGCGGCGTCCGCCGTGCCACCGCAGGCAGTCAGACCCGCCGCGGCGGCCAGGGCGATGCCCAGAAGGGCACGATTAGTCCCAAACATCATGAAAAGACGTTGCCATATCGATTTGGCTGCCGTCAGCCGAATGACCGATCCCGGCCTGTCTCGCGACGGGACCGTGCCGCTCCGCCGCCGGGCGACTGCACGGCGAAGGTGCGCCCCTGCCCATGGCGCGGCACTCGGTGGCGGCCCAGACCTGACTCGGGACTAGGCTCGCTGCGGCTCCCGACGTACGGCGCCGGTGGGCCTCGAGGACAACCGACGACAGCCAGCAGAGTCGTACCGGAAGGCGAGGACGAGGCACCGTGGACCTGTTCGAGTACCAGGCGCGCGACCTGTTCGCCGAGCACGGGGTTCCCGTGCTCGAGGCGGCGGTCGCCGAGACGCCGGAGGAGGCCCATGCGGGCGCCGAGCGGCTGGGCGGCGGCACCGTCGTCATCAAGGCCCAGGTCAAGACCGGCGGACGAGGCAAGGCCGGCGGCGTGAAGCTGGCGCACAGCCCGGACGAGGCCGCGGCCAGGGCCAGCGAGATCCTCGGCATGGACATCAAGGGCCACACGGTCCACCGGGTGATGGTGGCCGAGGGCGCCAAGATCGCCGAGGAGTACTACTTCTCGGTGCTGCTGGACCGGGCCAACCGCCGCTACCTCGCGATGGCCAGCAAGGAGGGCGGGATGGACATCGAGCAGCTCGCCGTCGAGCGGCCGGAGGCCCTCGCCCGCGTGGAGGTCGACCCGCTCGACGGGATCGACGAGGCCAAGGCGCGGGAGATCGTCGACGCGGCCGGCTTCGGGGACGACGTCAAGGACGAGATCGCCCGCGTCGTGCAGCGGCTCTGGGAGGTCTACCGCGACGAGGACGCCACCCTCGTCGAGGTCAACCCGCTCGTGAAATCCGAGGACGGCGCGGTGATCGCCGTCGACGGCAAGGTCTCGCTGGACGAGAACGCCGGCTTCCGGCACCCCCAGCACGAGCAGCTCGAGGACAAGGCCGCGGCCGACCCGCTCGAGGCGGCGGCCAAGGAGAAGGGCCTCAACTACGTCAAGCTCGACGGCGAGGTCGGCATCATCGGCAACGGCGCGGGGCTGGTCATGAGCACGCTGGACGTCGTCGCGTACGCCGGTGCGGAGGTCGGCGGGGTGAAGCCGGCGAACTTCCTGGATATCGGCGGCGGGGCGTCCGCGGAGGTGATGGCGAACGGCCTGCACATCATCCTCGGGGACCCGCAGGTCAAGAGCGTGTTCGTCAACGTGTTCGGCGGCATCACCGCGTGCGACGCGGTCGCCGACGGCATCGTCCACGCGCTGCAGATCCTCGGCGACGAGGCCACCAAGCCGCTCGTCGTCCGGCTGGACGGCAACAACGTCGTCGAGGGACGCCGAATCCTCGCCGAGGCCAACCACCCCCTCGTCACGCTCGTGGACACCATGGACGGCGCCGCCCGCAAGGCGGCCGAGCTCGCCGCCGCGAAGTAAGGACGGATACGTCATGGCAATCTTTCTGACCAAGGACAGCAAGGTCGTCGTCCAGGGCATGACCGGCTCGGAGGGACGCAAGCACACGCAGCGCATGCTGGCCTCCGGCACCGACATCGTGGGCGGCGTCACCCCCGGCAAGGGCGGCCAGAGCGTCACGTTCGACGGCGGCGTCCAGGTGCCGGTGTTCGGCTCGGTGGCCGAGGCCGTCGAGGCAACGGGCGCCGACGTCACAGTGATCTTCGTCCCCGCGAAGTTCACCAAGTCAGCGGTGATCGAGGCCGTGGACGCCGGGATCCCGCTGGCCGTGTGCATCACCGAAGGCGTGCCGGTCAAGGACACCGCGGAGTTCTTCACCTACGCGCAGCGGTCCGGCACCACCCGGCTGATCGGGCCCAACTGCCCCGGCCTGATCAGCCCGGGGCAGTCGAACGCCGGCATCATCCCCGCCGACATCAGCGGTCCGGGCCGGATCGGGCTGGTGAGCAAGTCCGGCACGCTGACCTACCAGATGATGTACGAGCTGCGGGACTTCGGGTTCTCTTCCGCGGTCGGCATCGGCGGCGACCCCATCATCGGCACCACGCACATCGACGCGCTCAAGGCCTTCCAGGACGACCCGGACACCGACGCCATGGTGATGATCGGCGAGATCGGCGGGGACGCCGAGGAGCGGGCCGCCGCGTACATCACCGAGCACGTGACCAAGCCGGTCGTCGGGTACGTCGCCGGGTTCACCGCCCCGGAAGGCAAGACCATGGGGCACGCTGGCGCCATCGTGTCGGGCTCGTCCGGCACGGCGGAGGCAAAGCGGGAGGCGTTGGAGGCGGCCGGCGTCAAGGTCGGCAAGACGCCGTCCGAGGCGGCCGAGCTCATGCGCGAGATCATGCGCGGCCTCGCCGCCTGAGCGGCGCACCGGCTCTGATGGAGGCTTCTTCCCGCGAGGCGGGAAGAAGCCTCCAGCGGAAACGATTGCGGGGGGTGCCGGGCCGTCAGACCTCGTCGTCCGGAGGCCGGCGCTCGGCCCGGGCGGCCTGCCCGAGGGCGAGGGCCGCGCCGGTCACCAGGGCCGCGCTCATCAGCCAGAATGGGTTGTGGACCACGCCCACGGCCCTCAGCAGCAGCCCGGCGAGCAGCCCCAGGACCGCTCCGGCGAGCGCCCACAGCGCGACCCGGCTGACCCACTGCGCCATGTTGGTCAGACACCCCCATTGATTCGCACACGGCCGTTCAGCGGGACACGGCCACTCATTGGGGCACACCCGTTCATTCGACACATCCGTTTCTGCCGCACGCCCGCGCACGCGGGTGCGCTCCTCCCGGCGCGGCGTCGGGCCGGGAGGACGTTGACGGGACGGTAGCCGCGTCGGGACGGCCGTGGAAGCCGTTTCGGCCCTGCACTCCCGCGGCACGCCCCTGTACTCCCGAGGAACTCGGCCCTTTGCTCACCAGCAGCGCCGTTGCACACCAGCAACGCCGCTCGGCGGCCCGCCGGCGCCCGTCAGTGGCGCCGCTCGGGTGCAACGGCGCTGCTGGTGAGCAAAGGGTCAGGGGTGCGGCGGAGGGTGCGGCGTCTGGTCAGCACGATGTCCGTGACACCAAGCACGAGCGCCGCGGTGACGAAGGCGAGCGTCACGACGACGCTGGCGGCCATCGCGGTGGAGTAGGCGGGCGAGCCGGTAGGCGGTCGGCCGCCGAGCGCGGCGAAGAAGACGGCGCCCACGACCGCCTGCCCGATCGCCGAGCCGATGCGCTGGGCGGTCTGCAGCACGCCGCCGGCCGCGCCACCCATCCGCGGGTCGACGTCCTGCAGCGACAGGGCCTGGTTCGGCGTGATGATGGCGCCGCTGCCGAGCCCCAGCACCAGCAGCGGCAGGGCGAGCCGCAGCGCGACGTCGTCGGGATTCGTGCGGACCACCAGGCCGACCGCGAGGGCGCCAACGCCGAACAGGACGAGTGCCCCGACGACGAGGGGCCGGCCGGCTCGCGCCACCAGGCGGCCGGCGAGCGAGGCAGCCACGGCCGACCCGACGGCGAACCACGTCACCGCCAGCCCGGCGTGCAGGGCGTCCAGCCCGCGCCCGAGCTGCAGGTAGAGGGACAGGACCAGCGGCAGCCCGGTGTAGCCGCAGAAGTACAGCAGCGCGAGGCCGACGCCAACGGCGTACGACGGCTGTCGGAACAGCCGCAGGTCGACGAGCGGGTCGGCCTCGAGCCGGGTGAGCCGTCGCTCGCGCAGGAGGAACGCGATGCCCAGCGGCAGCGCGGGCACCAGCACCCAGAACAGCCGAGGGTCGCGCACGGCGTCGTACTGCACGGTGGGGAACAGGACGCAGAACGTCGTGAAGCCCAGCAGCAGCGCCCCCGGCACGTCCAGCCGGCGGCGCGGTCCGGCGTCCGGGCGGGGCGGCGGCAGCCACCGCCAGCCCAGGACCATGGCCACGATGCCGACCGGGACATTGACGAAGAAGACCAGCCGCCAGCCCCATTCCTCGCCGCCCAGGCCGATCAGGGCACCACCCAGCACCGGCCCGACCGCCGTCGCGGTGCCCACGACCGCGCCGATCGCGCCGAAGGCCCGGCCCCGCTCGGCCCCTCGGAACAGCTGCTGCACCAGCCCGGACACCTGCGGGTTGATCAGTCCGCCGAACAGGCCCTGCAGCACCCGGGCGGCCACCAGGAGACCCGGGCCCGGAGCGACGCCCACGAGCGCGCTCGTGATCGTG
>DATFPQ010000164.1:0-15783 GCA_035264765.1 Actinomycetales bacterium
TCACCCAGGCCAGGAACGCGCGCGAGACAAACGTCAGCGCGAGCGCGTGCCTGCGGCCGTGCCGGAAGCGGTCGAGCAGCGGACCGATGACCGGAGCCATGACGGAGAACGGGAGCATCGTCACGGCGAGGTAGAGCGCGACCCGAGACCGCGCTTCGCCAACCGGCACGGAGAAGAACACCGTGGTCGCCAGTGACAGCAGGACGAGGGCGTCGCCTGCGGCCGAGACCGCGTTCAGGCCCAGTACTCGGGACAGGCCGGACTCGCCGGCGCCCTCGGCGCTGGCCGCGGCACCCACCCGGCGGGCGGTCGCGCGCGCGGCCCGAGCGGTCCCGCGCAGGGCGGTCCGCGAGGCGGTGGCGGCCCGTCGTCCGGCCGCACCCGTACGCGCCGAGCCCGGCTCCGGCGGCCCCAGGCGGTCGTCGTCCACGGCGCCATCCTGCCGTGTCGGCCCGAGCCTTAGGCGCGACCTCGGCGCAGTTGTGTGCCGCCCTGAGCAGGGGTGGACAATCGACGTCGTGCCGACCGACATCGAGACCGATCCGCAGGCCACTACCGGTCAGACAGCGACCCAGGACGACAGGGATGTGCCTGCGTCCCCCCGAACCCGGCGCCCCCGACCGGCGACGGCGGACCCGGTGTTGGCCGCCGCCGTCGACGTGGCACGCGACGCGGCGCTCGAGGTTGCTGACGGCGGCGTCGGGGAGCACCTCGGGCATGCGGCGGAGGGCGACCGGGTGCTGACCCACCTGTTCACGTGCGCCCGCGCCGGCTACCGCGGCTGGCGCTGGGCCGTGACCGTCGCGCGGGCACCCCGCTCGCGCGTCGCCACCGTCAGTGAGGTGAACCTGCTGCCGGGGCCCGAGTCCGTCGTGGCGCCCACCTGGGTTCCTTGGGCGGACCGGATCGCGCCCGGCGACGTCGCACCCGGCACGGTGCTCCCGAGACGGGTCGACGACCCGCTCCTCGAGCAGGGCTTCGAGGCCACTGGCGAGGAGGACGTCGACCAGATCGCCATCTTCGAACTCGGCCTGGGCCGACCCCGGGTTCTGTCCCGGGAGGGCCGCGAGGCCGCGGCACAGCGCTGGTATGACGGCACGCACGGTCCGCGCGACCCGCACGCCGAACTGGCGCCGGCCCAGTGCCGCACCTGCGGGTTCTTCGTCCCGATGGCCGGGGCGCTGCGTCAGGTCTTCGGTGTGTGCGCCAGTGAGTGGTCGCCCTTCGACGGCAACGTGGTGAGTCTTGACCACGGTTGCGGCGCCCACAGCGAGGTCGACGTCGAGGCGCGTCCCGAGCCGCTGGACGTGCCCATCCTGGACGAGCTCGGCTACGAGGAGGTCGTCGTGGAGCGCGCGCCGGCCGCGGGGGTGGACGTCCCGCAGGTCGCGCCGGCGACGGAGGGCGCGGACGCGCTGGTGGTAGTGCCGCCGGTCGCCCAGGCGACCGAGGTCGCGGACGCGGTGGCGGTCGCGGAGTCCTTCGAGCCGCTGCCGATGCCGTCTCCGGAGTCCACCCAGCCCGAGCCGATGCCGTCGCCCGAGCCGTTGCAGCCGGAGCCGATGCCGCAGCCGGTCCCGGAGCCCATGCCGCAGCCGGGTCCCGAACCGTTGCCCCAGCCGGGCCCCGAACCGTTGCCCCAGCCGCAGCCAGAGCCGCTTCCCGGCACGACCCAGCCCGGCCAGGCCGGCGGCCGCTTCGAAGGCGCCGCGGAAAGCCCCGCCGAAAGCCCCGCCACGGACGACAGCACGGCCGATGGCCCCAACCTCGGTATGACCGAACGTTCGGTCGGTGATGACCCGAGCCACGGTCCGGTCGACGGCGGCCCGACCGACCGTCCGGTCGAGAACCCGGGCGACGACCCGGACGGCTTCCCCGAGGCAGAGCCCACGCCGTGACGGACCCGTTCGCGACGGCGGCCGTCCGCGACCGGGTCCTGGCCGGGTGGACCGCCGCCGCCGTGCGGCTGCGCGAGGACGCCAACGCCGAGGAGGACCTCGCCCTCGGCGGCTACCGCGGCCGGCTCGTCGTCGAGCTGGCCCAGAATGCGGCCGACGCCGCCGCCCGCGCCGGTGTGCCCGGACGCCTGTCCTTCACGCTGTGCCGTCCGGACGACGGCCCCGGCGTGCTGGTGGCGGCGAACACTGGCGCGCCGCTCACGGCAGCCGGGGTGCAGTCGCTGGCGACCCTGCGCGCCTCGGCGAAGACCGACGACGCTGCCAGCGTGGGACGCTTCGGCGTCGGCTTCGCGGCGGTGCTCGCCGTCACCGACGAGCCCATGGTCCTGTCGCGAACCGGTGGCGTGCGGTTCTCCCGCGACGACACCGCCGACCTGGTCAACCGAGCGGCGCAGGCCTCGCCCGACCTGGCGGACGAGCTGCGCCGCCGCGGTGGCCACGTGCCCGTTCTCCGGCTCCCGTTCCCGGCCGAGGGTGTGGTGCCCGACGGCTACGACACCGCAGTCGTGCTCCCGTTGCGCGACGACGCTGCCGCCGAGATCGTCCGTGACCAGCTGGACGCGGCTGACGACGCGCTGCTGCTGGCTCTGCCGGCGCTCGCGGAGGTGCGGCTCGACGTCCACGGGGGCGTCCGGACTCTCGCGGGCGCGCGGGAGCGCTGGTACGTGCTCGAGCGCGAGGGCCGGTGGACAGCCGAGGAGCGGCACGCGCTGCTGGGCGACCGGCCGACCGAGGAGCGCCGGTCACTCGGCTGGCGGGTGCTGTGGGCCCTGCCGCGCTCGGCGGATGCCGTAGTGCCCCGCACCGTCCACGCGCCGACGGCGACCGACGAGCCGTCCAGCCTTCCAGCGCTGCTGCTGGCCAGCTTCCCGCTGGACCCGACCCGCCGGCACGTGCAGCCCGGACCGCTGGCCGACCGGGTCGCCGACGAGGCCGCCGCCGCGTACGTCGACCTGTTGCGCGAGCGCGCCCGGGCGGGGGACGACGTCCTGCGTCTCGTTCCGGTCGGCCCCGGGGCAGGCGCGCTCGACGCGGCGCTTCGCGAGCGAGTGTTGACGCGACTGCCCGATGCCCCCGTGCTTCATGCGGTGGAGGACGGAACCCTGGTGCGTCCCCGCGACGCCGTGACGCTGGACGGCGCGGCCGGTGACACGCCCGGTGTGCTTGCGACGCTAGCGCCATTGCTGTCCGGCCTGGTGGCGGCGCCGCGGTTCGGCCGCTCGGCGCTGCGCGCCCTCGGCGTGAGCCTGCTTGGCCTATCCGACCTGGTCGAGATGCTCCCGGACGCCGCCACGCCGGAGGTCTGGCACGAAAGGTACGAGGGTCTCGCACCGCTCGCGGACGACCCGGCGGCGCGCGAGGCGCTGGCAGCGCTGCCGGTGCCGCTCACCGACGGCCGGACAGTTCGCGGGGCCCGCGGGCTGCTCGTGCTGGACGCCGGGCCGCCGGTCGGCGGGCTGACCGCGCTGGGACTGCGAGTAGTGCAGGCCGCGGCGGCGCACCCGCTGCTGCTGCGACTCGGAGCGGTCGCCGCCACGGCTCGGTCGCTGCTCGAGAACCCGGCCACCGAGGCTGCCGTGCGCGCGAGTCCGGACGCCGACGACCCGGACGAGGTCGCGGCGGCGGTGCTGGGGCTGGTCGAGTCCGCGGTGGCCGACGGGTCGCTGCGCCCGGGCGAGCTGCCTTGGTTGGGGCTGCTGGCGCTGCGTGACGTCGAGGGCGACCTCGCGCCGGCGTCCGCGCTCGCCCTGCCCGGGTCGGAGGCCGCCCGGCTGCTCGACCCGGAGGAGATCAGGGAGCCCGCCGCCGACCTGCTGGACCGGTGGTCCCGTGCGGCCCTCACCGCGGTAGGCGTGCTGGATGGGCTCGGCGTGGCCGTCGCAGCCGACGTCGACCTGGACGCGCCGCCGGAGGACCTCGCTGAGCTGGACGGGTTCGAGGAGTGGGCGCGCGAGGCGGTGGCTGCGGGTGGTGTGAGCGCCGGCGAGCTCCTAGCGGTTCGCGACCTCGACGTCGTGCGCGACGGCGCCTGGCCACAGCTGCTGGCGCACCTGGCGAGTGACCCGGTGCTGCGCCGGGCCATGATCGAGGACGTCCGCGTGCGCGACCCGCGTGGCGCGGGACGGCAGCTGCCGTCGTACACCACCTGGTGGCTGCGTCGGGAGCTCGCCCTGGAGGGGACGGTCGTCACCGGCGCCTCGGACGTCCTGGACGGGCTGCTCGATCCAGCACCCTCCTGGGTCGCGGACCTGGACCCCGAGATGCGCCGCGCCCTGGGAGTGCTGGACGGCGCCGTGGACGCCGCGATGAGTCCGCAGGTGCTCGCCACCCTGCTCGACCGCACCTCGGACCACAGCCGCGAGGTCAGCGTGGGGACCTGCCTCGCGCTGTGGCGTCAGCTTGCCGAGGCGAGGCTCGAGGGCGTCGAGCCGCCAGATCGGCTGCGCGTGCTGGTGGGGGACGGCACGCAGGTCGTGGACGCCGAGCGCGCCGTCGTCGCCGACGATCCGCGATGGCTGCAGCGACCGGACCTCGGCGGGATCGTGGTGGCCCCGGCCGGCGCGGCGCCCGCGCTCGCCGACCTGCTCGACGTCGCCCTGGCCAGCGACCTGGCGGCCGGCCGGGTGGACCAGGCCGGGACGTCGTCTCCCGTGCCGGCCGCAGTGCGCGACGTCCTACCCGGCGCGCCCGCGAGCTGGTGCGAGCACGACGAGCTGTCGGTCGACGGCCAGCCGGTCGACTGGTGGGTGGACGAGGACGGCGGGTTGCACGCGGCGACCACGGATGGCTTGGCCCGGGCGTTGGCATGGTCGACCGGCCGGTGGGCCCAGCGGCACCTCGTGGCCGCCGTCCTCGCTGATCCAGCGGACGCTGTGCGACTCGCCGTCGAGGCCGCCGCTGAGTAGACCCACAACGAGTGGCCTGCGCGCCCAGGCACGCAGCAACCTGCGCGCCAAGAGCGCGACGCGGGCGAACGCCAGCTCAGCCCCGGCGCGCCCCTGCGGCGTTACCCCGGCCCCGCCGCACGTACGCCAGCCCCAGCAGACCGAGCACCAAGCCGCTGACACACGCCCACGGCCACCAGTCGCGCGGCCCGGTGTGCAGCGACGGCACGGCCAGCACGACGATGAGGGCGACCGCCCAGCAGCCTAGCCCGGCGAGCACGATGCGACTGGTGTCGACGGCCACCGGTTGGGTAGGGGCCGGACGGCGGACTTCCGCAGCAACCGGGCCTGCTTTTCCGACCGCAGGATGGCGCGGGTGGCCGGCCGTCGGGTCCGGGCGGGGAGCGGACTGCTCGGGACCGTCCATGGGGCACAGGGTAGGCCGCGTGAGAGCGCCGCCGTAACAGAGGTCTGTCACCATATCGCTGGCTCCGCGGCACCGTCGCCGTCCCCTCCGCGCCCCCTGAGAGGCCCGCATGTCGTCGAAGAGCTCATCGCAGACCGCCCCTGCTCGCGGCTCCACCGCCGCGAAGCCGGGCGGAGCCGCCGGCGCGCTCGACCGCTACTTCCAGATCTCGGCCCGTGGCTCCAACGTCGCCCGCGAGGTGCGCGGCGGACTGGCCACCTTCTTCACGATGGCCTACATCGTCGTGCTGAACCCGCTCATCATCGGCACCCAGGCCGACAGCACCGGTCGCTTCCTCGGCGGCGGCACCGCGCCGAACATCGCGATGGTGGCCGCCGCGACGGCGTTGGTGGCCGGGGTCATGACGCTCCTGATGGGCGCCGTCGCCAACTACCCGCTGGCCCTGGCCACCGGGCTGGGGCTCAACGCCTTCGTCACCTTCGGCATCGCCAAGCTGCCCGGCATGACCTGGGCGGACGCCATGGGGCTCGTGGTCCTGGAGGGGATCATCATCCTGGTCCTCGTGCTGACCGGGTTCCGCCAGGCGGTGTTCCACGCCGTACCCGCGCAGCTCAAGACGGCGATCAGCGTCGGCATCGGCCTGTTCATCACGATCATCGGGCTGGTGGACGCCGGGTTCGTCCGCAAGCCGGCCGGTCCCACGCCGGTCGAGCTCGGCATCGGCGGCTTCCTCGCCGGGTGGCCGACGCTGGTGTTCGTGCTGGGCCTGCTCGCCATCATCGTGATGATGGTGAAGGGGGTCCGGGGCGCGATCCTCTACGGCATCGTGGGCGCGACGGTGCTCTCCATCGTCGTCGAGGCGGTCGGCAAGGTGGGCGGCCAGACCGACGCGACGGGCAAGGTGGTCAACCCCACCGGCTGGGGCCTGAACGTGCCAGCCCTGCCGTCATCCTGGATCGATACGCCGGACTTCGGGCTGCTCGGCGACTTCAACCTGCTCGGCTCCTTCGCCGCGGTCGGCGCCGTGTCGGCCGTGCTGCTGATCTTCACCCTGCTGCTGGCGGACTTCTTCGACACCATGGGGACGATGGTGGCCATCGGCGCCGAGGCTGGGCTGCTGGACGACGAGGGCAACCCGCCGAACGCGCAGCGGATCCTCGTCGTCGACTCGGTCGCCGCCGCGGCTGGTGGCGCGGCGAGCGTCTCAAGCAACACGTCCTACATCGAGTCGGCGTCCGGTGTCGGCGAGGGCGCCCGCACCGGCCTGGCCTCGGTGGTCACCGGCGTGCTGTTCCTGCTGGCGACGTTCCTGGCGCCGCTGGTGGCGGTCGTGCCCTATGAGGCCGCGACGCCGGCCCTCGTCGTGGTTGGGTTCCTGATGATGCAGCAGGTCAGGGGCATCGACTGGGACGACCTGGAGATCGCCATCCCGGCCTTCCTCACCATCGTGCTGATGCCGTTCACCTACTCGATCACGGCGGGCATCGGAGCCGGCTTCGTGACCTACGTCGTCATCAAGGTGGTGCGCGGGCGCGCCGCCGGGCTGCACCCGCTGCTGTGGGTCACCGCCGCGCTGTTCGTCGTCTACTTCGCGATCGACCCGTTGAAGACCGCCCTCGGCGTCGACTGAGCCACCACCGCCGTACACACGAGCGACGCCACGACGGACGCCCCAGCGCGCCCGTCGTGGCGTCGCTCGTGTGCAACGGCGCTGCTGGGGAGCAAGGGGGGCGGGGACCCCTCGACAAGTCATTAGCAGAGGTAATGAGATAGACTAACGAGTGATGACACAGGCACCCCCAGAACCCCGTATCCCGCAGCCGTCCGGACGCCGGGCGCCGGCCTTGGCCGCCGAGCTGCGGATGGCGATCATGCGGACCTCCCGCCGGCTGCGCCAGGAACGCAGCACCGACGACGTCACGCCCGGCCAGTACTCCGTGCTCGCCGTGCTCGACCGACACGGCCCGTGCACCCCGCGAGAGCTGGCGGCGCACGAGAAGGTCCAGCCGCCGTCGATGACCCGCACCGTCGCGGCCCTGGCCGAGCTCGGGTTGGTCGGCCGCACCGAGCACCCGACGGACGGGCGCCAGGTGCTGGTGTCGCTCTCCGCGGAGGGGCGGGTGGTGGTCAGCGAGACCCGTCGACGCCGGGACGCCTGGCTGGCCCGCCGGCTGGCCGAGCTCACCCCGGCCGAGCGCGACACCCTCGCCGACGCGGCCGCGCTGCTGCTGCGGGTGGCTGAGGCGTGAGCGGCACGTCACGACCTCGCCCACGGCGCCACAGCGACCCCGGCATGAGCTGCGCCCCACGTCGCGGCGGGGAGCCCGAGTGAGCCCTACGTTCCGCGCCTTCGGGGTGTTCAACTACCGGGTTTGGGCGGCCGGCGCGCTCGTGTCGAACATCGGCACCTGGATGCAGCGCGTCGCCCAGGACTGGCTGGTGCTCACGGTCCTCACCGACCACTCCGCGGTGGCGGTCGGCATCACGACCGGGCTGCAGTTCGCGCCGATGCTGGTGCTGGCGCCGGTCGCGGGCGTCCTCGCCGACCGGATGCCCAAGCGGCGGCTGATGCTCATGACCCAAACGGCGATGGGCGTGGTCGGACTCGTGCTCGGCCTGCTCGTCGTCACCGGGGCCGCGCAGCTCTGGCACGCCTACGCCCTCGCGCTCGCCCTCGGCATCGCGGCCGCCGTCGACGCTCCCGCCCGCCAGGCGTTCGTGAGCGAGATGGTGCCGCGAGAGGACCTCTCCAACGCGGTCGGGCTCAACAGCGCCTCGTTCCACGCCGCCCGGATCGTCGGTCCCGGCCTGGCCGGCCTGCTGATCGCCTGGGTCGGCACCGGCCCGGTGTTCCTCCTCAACGCCGCCACCTTCGCGGGGACCCTCTTCTCGCTGACCCACATGCGGGTGGCCGAGCTCAGCCCAGCACCCCGCGCCCACCGCGGAAAGGGTCAGCTGCGGGAGGGACTGCGCTACGTGCGGCGGCGCCCCGACATCGTCCTGATCATGGCCGTGGTCGGTCTGGTCGGGATGTTCGGGCTCAACTTCCAGATGACCACCGCCATCATGGCGACCGCGCAGTTCGGCAAGGGTTCGGGTGAGTACGGCCTGCTGGGGTCGATCATGGCGATCGGCTCCCTCGGCGGTGCTCTGCTCGCCGCTCGCCGCGAGCGACCGCGGCTACGACTCGTCGTCGGCGCCACCTTCGCCTTCGGCGTCTTCGCGACCGCGGCCGCCCTGATGCCGACGTACGAGCTGTTCGCCGTCTCGCTGATCCCGGTCGGGCTGTCGTCGCTGACCCTGATGACCAGCGCCAACGCCACCGTCCAGCTGTCCGTGGACCCGCAGATGCGAGGCCGGGTGATGGCGCTGTACATGGCGATCTTCATGGGCGGTACGCCGATCGGGGCGCCCATCATCGGCTGGGTGGGGAGCGCCCTCGGGCCGCGCTGGACCATCCTCGTGGGCGGCTTGGTGTCGCTCGTGACGGCGGTCGTGGCCCTGGTCTACCTGGTCCGCAGCAAGCGGCTACGGGTCCGTTACCGGCTGCGGGGCACCCCGCACCTGCTGGTCACCAGCGCTCGCCGCGACCGCGAGGACGCTCAGGCGCGGATCGACGCCGAGCAAGCGGCCGACGACCGGTCCGCGGCGTAGCGGCCGACGACCGGTCCGCCGCGTTGGCAACCTACGCTGTCCGCGTGTCGCCGCGAACCCGCCGCCTGGTCGTCAGCGTGGCCCTGGTGGCCCTGGTGGTGGTGACCGTCGTGGGGGCGCTGATCCGCTGAGTGTCGCAGCGCTGCTCAACGGTCCATGTCCCGCCACTCGGGACGCAGCGCCGGCAGGGTCGTGGCCAGCAGGTACATGGTGCCGCAGGCCAGCAGCGCCGCCGAGACGCCGAAGCGGTCGGACAGCACGCCGCCGAGCAGCCCGCCGAACGGGATGAGCGCGAAGGCCAGGCTGGTGATCAGCGACAGCACCCGGGCCCGCGCGTGCACCGGGATCCGCTCGATCTCCACCGCCCCGAGGATCGGGTTGATCGTCCCGGCGCCGATGCCCCCGACGAACACGACGGCGAGCACCAGCCACAGCGGCGCGCCGAGCCCGAGGACCGCGAAGCGTGGCGCCCCGATCAGGAAGAACGACAGCGCGAAGGTCAGCCGGCGGGGAAGCTGGTGTCCGACCACCGCGGCCGTGAGAGCACCGATCACGGCGCCGGCGCTCATCGCGGCCGCCACCACGCCCATCAGTCCCGCGCCGCCGCCCTGCTGGCGGGCCCAGACCGCGAGCAGCACGCCGCTCAGCGCCGCGTCGAGCAGGTTGGTCACCGCCACCATCCCGGCGATCGAGCGCAGCAGCCCGTCCCGCCGGACCACCTGCGCACCCTCGCGAAGCCGGCGCAGGTAGCCGCCCTCCTCCGCTTCGTGCGGTGTGGGGCCGACCAGGTGGGACGGCACACCGGCCGCAACGATCACCGCTGCCACGGCGAACGAGGCGGCGTCGACCGCAAGCGCCGCCGGGGCGCCGAGCACGCCAACGAGCGCAGCCGCGCCGAGCGGGCCGATCACGGACGCGAACCGGCCGATGCCGTCCTCCAGGCCCATCACGCGCTCGACCGGCGTGCCGGCGGCCTCCGCCACGCGGGGCAGGCTGACGTACTTCGCGGCGTCCCCGGGGCCGCGCGCCAGCCCGGCGAGCGCCACGAGCACGAGCAGCACGCCGAGGTGCAGGCGCCCCATCGCGTAGAGCAGCGGGACCGCGCCGACCACGAGGGCGCTCACCAGGTCGCTCAAGATGCTCACCCGTCGTGCGCCGACCCGGTCGGTGACCGGTCCGGCCAGCGCCTGGGCCACGGCGTAGGGCGCGGTCTCGGCCATCGCCACCAGGCCGGTGCGGGTCGCCGAGCCGGTGGTCGCCAGCACGAAGAGCGGCAGCGCGATCATCGACAGGCGCGTGCCGACCACCGACACCGCGTAGGCGCCGAGCAGGGCCCCGGCCGGACGCCGGTCTCGAGCCGCAGGCGGGGCCAGGGTGGCCTCGGTCGTCGGGGCGCTCACCGCTCCTCCTCGGGATGGGCGTCGGCGTCGTCGGCGTCGGTCTCGTCGATCGGGTCCCCCGGTCTGGGGAACACCTGCAGCTGGACGTTGACCCGGCGCGTTCCGGCGGCCTGGGTACCCGGCTCGTCGGCGCGGGGGTAGTCCTCGACGACGGCCCACATCCGCTCGACCAGCTCATCGGTCTGCTCCGGTGTGAGTCGCAGCAGCACGTCGTTGAGCGCTCCCGCGGCCCGCCACCGCGCCGGCAGCACCGCGAGCTCGTCGAGGTGTCCCTGCACCAGCGCCGCGTTGCTCTGGGCCACCCCGCGCAGGTAGACCTCGCCCGCCTCGATCGCCGCCGGGTCGTCGGCCACCTCGGCCAGGGACATCGACGTCGAGCGGTGCGCCGCCCGCCACCACCGCTCACGCGGCTGGCCCCGGCCGGTGTCCTCGACGATGAAGCCGTACGTCGCCAGCTGGCGCAGGTGGTAGCTGGTCGCCGCGCTGGTCAGGCCGAGCCGGGCGGCGAGCGCGGTGGCGGTGCTGGGGCCGTCGGTGCGCAGCAGGCCGAGCAGCCGTACGCGCAGCGGGTGGGCCAGACCGCGCAGGTTTCGGGCGTCGAGGTGCAGGTCGTCGGCGCGCTCGGGCGGGGCTGGGCGCTCGGAGCGGGCCTGGGGCTCGGGCGAGGGCTGGCGCTCGAACGGGGTCTGAGACGGTGTCGGGCGGTCGGGCGAGGGCTGGCGCTCGGACGGGGTCGCGCGCTCCGCAGAGGGGGCCGGGGTCCGGGGCTCCGGAGGCTCGGGCATGCGCCCACCGTACTTAGCCAAGGACCCTTTGCAAAGGTCTCTTTGCAAAGAGATGGCGGTGATCGCCCTCTCGGGTGACAATCGGGCCGTGTCCCGACCGCTCGCCGATGCCCTCGCCGACCTGCGCCCGCTGCTCCTCGACCCCGATCGGCTAGTGCGCGCCGTCGCGGCGGGACACCGCCGGGCCGCCACGCCCACGGTTGCTCGCGTCGAGCTGCGTCCGGTCGACCTCAAGCGCGGCCGCATGCTGCAGCTGGTCACGTACGACGGGCGCCAGGCGACCACGCGCAACGTGCCGTACCCGGAGGCCGGCGCCGTGGTCGACGCGCTGCTGGCCGAGCCCTTCGGCAACTGGCACCTCGACCTGGTCGACGAGACGGTGCAGCTGCGGGTGACCAAGAAGGCCGCGGCGCTCGTGCACCGGACGGCGACCAGCCGCCGCGATGTCGAGACCCGCTCGCACGACCGCGCCAAGCGGCACCTTCTGGACCCCGCCGACCCGCTGTTCACCGCGCTCGGTGCGGACGCCGACAAGCGCCGGCAGGTCGACGCGTTCCTGCGCCTGCTTGCACCGAGCGTCGCCCGCGTACCCGACGTCGAGCTGCTGGGCCGCCCGCTCCGGGTCGTGGACCTGGGGTGCGGCAACGCGTACCTCACCTTCGCGGCGCACCGTTACCTCAGCGAGCAGGTCGGGGACGTGCGGACCGTCGGGGTCGACGTCCGACCGGACATGGTGGAACGCAACCGCCGGCTGGCCGAGCAGCTGGGGCTGAAAGGGTTGTCGTTCGAGACGGGCACCATCGCCGAGTCCGCACCATTGGCGGGGGAGGGGCCGCCCGACGTCGTGCTGGCGCTGCACGCGTGCGACACGGCGACCGACGAAGCGCTCGCACGTGCCGTGCGCTGGAAGTCGCCCGTCGTCCTCGCCGCTCCGTGCTGCCACCACGACCTGCAGCGCCAGATCGTCGAGGGACCAGGAGCGCCCGAGCCGTACGCCGCGCTGGCCCGGCACGGCATCCTCCGAGAGCGCTTCGCCGACGTGCTGACCGACACGCTGCGGGCGCTCCTCCTGCGGATGCTCGGCTACAAGGTTGACGTGGTCGAGTTCGTCGACTCCCGGCACACCCCGCGCAACGCGATGGTGCGTGCCGTGCGCACCGGGACGGCCGCCCGCCGGGAGGTAGGCGTCGAGTACCGGGCGCTCACCGCCGACTGGCACGTGCACCCTGCCCTGGCCCGGATGCTGGACGAGGAGGTTGCCCGGGCGCTCGCCCGATGAGGCCGCTTCGGCGCGCCGCGTGCGCGCTGGCGGCACTGACCCCGCTCTTGGCATCGGGCGCAACGGCGGCGGCGGGCGCGACCGCGGCCGGGACCGCGGACCCGGTTCGCGTGGTGACCGTGCGGGACGCCCGCATCACCGAGTCCAGCGGGCTGGTGGTGAGCCCCACGCACCAGCGGCTGGTGTGGACCGTCAACGACTCCGGGTCCGGCCCGGTCGTCTACGGCGTCTCCACCAGTACCGGCAAGACCCGGGCGGTCCTGCGCCTGCGTGGCGTGGAGTTCCGAGACAGCGAGGCGATGGCCGCCGGGACGGACCAGGACGGCAGGGGGCTGCTCTGGGTCGGCGACATCGGCGACAACAATCTCGTGCGCGACAGCGTGGTGGTCCGCCTGGTTCGCGAGCCGCGCCGGGTGGCCTCGACGACCCTGACGCCCGTCTCCATCCGGCTGCGCTACCCCAGCGGTCCGGTGGACGCCGAGACGCTGGTGTGGACGCCGGACGGCCGGCTGATCGTGGTGACCAAGGAGCTGCTCAGCGCCCAGGTGCTGGAGGTCCCGCCGAGCGCGGTCCGCGCAGCCCTGAGCGGTGTCAGCACCGACGAACCGGTCCGGTTGCGAAGGTTGGCGACGGTGGGGCAGGCGCTGGTAACCGACGGCGGGGCTCTGCCTGACGGTCGGCTGATGCTGCGCGGCTACGGCGACGCGGTGGTCTACGCGGCGCCAGCGCGCGGCGAGATGGCGGCATTGGAGCGCCTGCCGCTGCCTTCACAGCCGCAGGGGGAAACACTTGCCGTCGAGAGGGACGGGACCACGGTGCTGGTCGGCAGTGAGGGCGCGGACCAGCCGCTGTGGCGCGTGCGCGTGTCCGGGATGCCGGCCGCAAGTCCAACGACCACGAAGGAGTCCCCGAACCCCACGGTCACGAGGGTCCCTCGCCCGCCGGCGGCGGCAGTGCGACGGAGCGCCTGGTGGCTGGCCGGGGGCGGGCTCGCGCTGGTCTCGGCGGTCGCCGTCACAGGTGCTCGACGACGTGGTCGACGCAGGCGGTGAGCGCCTCGACGTCGGCCGGGTCGATCGCCGGGAACATTGCTATCCGGAGCTGGTTGCGACCCAGCTTGCGATACGGCTCCACGTCGACGATCCCGTTGTGCCGCAGTGTCGCCGCCACGGCCTTGGCGTCGATGGACTCGTCCAGGTCGATGGTCCCCACCACGGGGGAGCGGTGCGCGGGGTTGCTGACGAAGGGGCAGGCCCATGAGGTTCGCTCGGCCCAGCCGTACAACCGTGCCGCCGAGTCGGCGGTACGCGCGGTCGCCCAGGCCAGCCCGCCCTGGTTCAGCAGCCAGCCGAGCTGCTCGGCCATCATCACCAGCGTCGCGATGGCCGGCGTGTTGTAGGTCTGGTCCTGCCGGCTGTTCGCGACCGCGGTCGTCAGGCTGAGCGACGCCGGGACCCACCGCCCGGACGCCGCCAGCTGCTCCGAGCGCTGCACCGCCTGCGGTGACAGCAGCGCGAACCAGATCCCGCCGTCGGAGGCAAAGCCCTTCTGCGGCGCGAAGTAGTACGCGTCGGTCTCGGCGACGTCGACCGGCACGCCCGCAGCCGCCGACGTCCCGTCGACCAGCACGAGCGGGCCGCCGTCCCGGCTGTGCTCCGTGCCCGGAACCCGGCGTACGGGCACCACGACCCCGGTCGACGTCTCGTTGTGCGGCCAGGCGTAGGCGTCCACTGTCTCGTCTGCGACGGGCGCCGGACGCGAGCCCGCCGGGGACTCCACGACCACCGGGTCGGCGAGGAACGGGGCGTCCCGGGTCGCCGTGGCAAACTTCGCCGAGAACTCCCCGAGCACCAGGTGCTGCGACCGCTCCCGTACGAGCTCCAGGGACGCGACGTCCCAGAAGGCCGTGGAGCCGCCGTTCCCCAGCACGACCTCGTACCCGTCCGGCAACGCGAACAGCTCGGCGAGGCCGGTCCGCACCCGCCGCACCAGCGACCGCACCGGTGCCTGCCGGTGGGAAGTCCCGAGCAGCGTGCTGCTGGCGTCCGCGAGGGCCTGCACCTGCTCCGGGCGGACCTTGCTCGGGCCGGATCCGAAGCGGCCGTCCGCGGGCAGCAGCGAGGAGGGGATGGTCAGGGTCACGCCGTCATCCTCCCAGAACGTCCCGGCGCCTCCCTGCGCGCCCGCGGAGCAGCGGTCAGCCGGTGCGGTCGGTGCGGTCGTGGTGGCCGGGGTGGACGCCGGGGTGCCAGCCCCGCACGTCGGTGGGCCTGCGCGGCCCCGCGCCGACGTACCGCGCCGAGGGCCGGATCAGGCGGCCGGTGCGCTTCTGCTCGAGCACGTGCGCCGACCAGCCCGCCGTGCGGGCACAGGAGAACATCGGGGTAAACATCGACGCCGGCACCTCGGCGAAGTCGAGGACCACCGCGGCCCAGAACTCGACGTTGGTGGGGAGAACCCGGTCCGGACGGCGGGCGTGCAGCTCGTCCAGGGCGGCCCGTTCGAGCGCCGCGGCCACCTCGAAGCGCGGTGCGCCGAGCCGCTCGGCGGTCGCGCGCAGCACCCTCGCTCGCGGGTCCTCCGCCCGGTACACGCGGTGCCCGAAGCCCATCAGCCGCTCGCCGCGGTCGAGGACGCCGCTGACGTACGCCCCCGCGTCCCCGGACCGCTCGACCGCCTCGATCATGTGCAGCACGCGCGAGGGGGCACCGCCGTGCAGGGGACCGCTCATGGCACCCACCGCGCCGGACAGGCAGGCCGCGACATCGGCGCCGGTGGAGGCGATCACCCGGGCGGTGAAGGTGGACGCGTTCATGCCGTGCTCGGCCGCCGAGACCCAGTAGGCGTCGACCGCCTCGACGTGCCGCGGGTCCGGGTCGCCGCGCCACCGGATCAGAAACCGCTCGACCACCGTTTGGGCCCGGTCGACCTCGCGCTGCGGCACCATCGGCCGGTCCTGGCCGCGGGCGGACTGCGCGATGAAGGACAGCGCCATCACCGAGGCGCGCGCGAGGTCGTCCCGCACCTGGTCTGCGTCGACGTCGAGCATCGGCCGGAAGCCCCACACCGGCGCCAGCTGCGCCAGGGCGCTCTGCACGTCGACCCGGACGTCCCCGGTGTGCACGGGAAGGGGGAACGGCTCGGCCGGGGGCAGTCCCGGGCCGAACCTGCCGTCGACCAGCAGCGCCCATACGTTGCCGAAGGTGATCTTCCCGACCAGGTCCTCGATGTCGACGCCGCGATAGCGCAGCGCGCCGCCGTCCTTGTCGGGTTCGGCGATCTCGGTCTCGAAGGCGATGACACCCTCGAGGCCGGGTACGAAGTCGTCGGCCATCTCGCATGCTCCTCTGCGCGCGGACCCCGTGTACGCGCAGGAAGACGGCGTACACGATTGC